>NZ_CP071870.1:1247626-1559533 GCF_017569205.1 Propioniciclava sp. MC1595 | reverse complement strand
GCCGCTGGGTTACCCCAACGCGAACTCGGCCGCGGCCATCCAGGTGATGGTGCTCATCGCCCTCGTCCTGCTCGGCGCCCACCACGACCGTTGGAGCCGCACCCTGTACACGGTGGCGCTGGCGGCGTCCGCCTTCGCGGTGGTGCACCACGGCTCCCAGGCGGGCATCCTGGTGGCGATCCCGGTGGCCCTCGCGGTCGTGGTCATGCTGGTCCGGCCGTCCCGCCGCAGCTGGTGGGCCGTGGCGCTGGGGGTGTCAACACTGGTTGGCGCCGTCTACGGTTTTCTGAGGCTAGCCACGGCATCCGCGTGGCCCGACCTGGCCGTCAGGGCCCTCAGCCGTGTGCGCCAGGACCTCTGGACGACGGCGCTCGCCCTGTGGTCGCGCAGCCCCGTCATCGGGTCGGGGCCAGGCTCGTTCGCCGAGGCCAACCCCTACGCCGTCGACGCCGACCTGGTTTCGGCTCACTCGGTCGCTCTCCAGGTCGCCGCCGAGCTGGGCCTGGTCGGCGTCGTGATCCTGATACTGCTCATCGTCCTCGGCTACCTGGTGGGCGTTCGGATCAGCGCCCCCCACGGCGTCCTGGCCTCAGCCGCCTGGACGGCCCTGTGGGTGCACTCGCTCATGGACCACCTCCTCGACCACCCCGGGATGGCCCTCGTCGCGGGCCTGGTCCTGGGGTGGGCAGGCTCTTCGGCCCACAAGATCCGAGATTCAGAACAGCTCGATGTCGCCCAGCGTGAGACACCAGGCTGACGCCGGCGGCGGCGAGGCCGCCAGCGGGCGGGACGTCAGCAGCGGCCCGGCACCCGGCACGGGCAGCGGCACCAAGCCAGCCGAGGGCCCTGTCCGCAGCCCGATCGCGTAGTCGGCGCCGGTCTCCCGCAACACTCTCGCGACGAGGCGCGCGCCGGTGCGGTAGTCGGGCACCAGCTGCTCGATGATGGCCGCCTCGACGGTGTCACCCCGGCGGCGCAAGCGGAACACGACGCCACCCTCAGCCGGGTCCGAGGGCGAGGCGAGCAGCACCCGGTAGCGCAGTGGACCGAACGAGGTGCGCCAGGCGAGGTGCTCGGGCGTGCGGTCGGTGCGAAACCCCTTGGTCGGGGCGTGAGCCAGCAGTGCCTCGGAGACGCTCCGGTCGGTGAACGCCTCCACGGCGTCGAGCCCGGCGCGGGTCTCCTCCGACCACAGGTTGGCCGGCACCATTGAGCGCGCCATCTTCGGCAGCGCCGCAGGGTTGGCCGGCAGCACGCCCACAGGCAGGCGCCGCACGACGCTCCAGCCCATCTTCAGGTAGCCGGGGCGGCTCTGGTCGTTGGGGGTGTTGAACACGATCCCGTCCCCCGCGAGCGTCAGCTCGGAGACGCCGCGCAGGGTGAGGGTGCGGAAGATGCCGAGCCCCTGGTAGTCGGGGTGGGTCGCGGTGTCGACCGCCCGGACCCCGGTCACCTTCTTGCCCTCGTCGTTCACGAACCGCCAGCGCATGAGCGTGCGGTAGCCCACCGCCCGGCCCTCGTGGAGCGCCACCCACGCCGCAGACTCACCGAACGAGTTCTCCCGGTGCTTCCAGCGCAGGAACGCCTCGTAGTGCGGGTCGTCGCCCTTTTTCAGCGACTCGCGCAACATCGGTATGACCACGGGGTCGTCCCCGGGCTGCGCCGACCGGATCTCGAGGTCGGCGGGCGTGAGCTTGGGCATGGGTCCTCCCGGCGTTGGTAGGCTGCCCAAAGCCTAGGGGGTGGGCGTCCCGCCCCGGAAACCCAGCGGACGGAGGACGTCATGGCCCCCACCATTCCTGCCAGGCCCCGGGTGCTGTGGCTGATCAAGGGGCTCGGGCCGGGCGGGGCCGAACAGCTCCTGCTCCTGGCGGCGAAGGTCGCCGACCGCGAGCGGTTCACCTACCGGCTCGCCTACGTGCGCCCCGACAAGACCCACCTCATCCCCGAGTTCGAGGCGCTGGGCTGGCAGCCCGAGCGGCTGGGCGAGGGCGGGCGCGGTTGGCCCGCCGACCTGCGGCGGATCATGGCCGGCGCCGACGTCGTGCACGTGCACTCCCCCGCGCTGGCGTCTGCCGCCCGGCTCGTGGCGCGCTCCCTGCCCCCCTCGCACCGGCCCGCCGTGGTGGTCACCGAGCACAACGAGTGGAGCAGCCACCGCCTGCCCACGCGCCTGCTCAACGGGCTCACCACCCCGCTGGACGCCCACCACTGGGCCGTCTCCGACCAGGTGCGCGACACGATGTGGCCCTCGCGGCAGGCCGGCTACGAGGTGCTCATCCACGGCATCGACACCGAGGCGGTGCCCGTCGACCCGGACGCCCGGTCCCGGTTGCGCGCCGAGCTCGGCATCGCCGAGGGCGAGGTGCTGGCCCTGACCGTGGCGAACCTGCGCCGCAACAAGGACTACCCGAACCTCCTCCGCGCCGCCCACCGTGCCGTCGCGGTCGAGCCGCGCCTGCGGTTCGCCGCCGTCGGCCAGGGGCCGCTCGCCGACGAGGTGCGGTCGCTCAAGGCCGAGCTGGGCCTCGGCGAGCGGTTCCACCTGCTCGGCTACCGTCGCGACGTGCACGAGCTGATGGCGGCCGCCGACCTCTTCACCCTAGGCTCGGCCCACGAGGGCCTGCCCGTGGCGGTGATGGAGGCCTTCGCCGCCGGGTTGCCCGTGGTCGCCACCAACGTGGGCGGGCTGCCCCACCAGGTGCGCGAAGGCGTCGAGGGGCTGCTCGTCCCGCCGGGGGACGCCGACGCCCTGGCGTCCGCGCTGGTGCGGGTGGCCGGGGACGACGCGTTGCGGCTGCGGATGGCCGAAGCCGCGAGGGCGCGCGCCGCCGACTACGACATCCGGGCCGCCGTCGCGGTGCAGGAGGAGGTCTACGCCGAACTGGCGCGCTGACGGCGTCCGGTGAGCGTCTTGGCGGCATCGACGAGGCCGGCGTACGCCGTCTCGGGGCCGAGGTTGCCGGCGAGCTTGGCGGCGAAGAAGCGGTCTGGGTCGGTGCGGCGCACCGGCACCCGGTAGAGGCGGGCGTGGTCGACCCCGGGGAGGTTGCGGCCCAGCGCCCCCGTGGAGGCGCTGCGGAACCGCTGGCGCATCGCGTCGTCCAGGGCAGGGACCGGGATGCCCCACGGGTAGGTGAAGTGCTGCGGCTTGAGCCCGGTGTACCGGAAGACCTCCGCCGTGCACGCGTCGAGTTCCTCGACGGTCAGCACCTCGGGGCGCACGTGCCGGTGGGTGTGGTTGCCCAGCGTGCACAGCCCGGAGTCGACCATCTCGTGGATCTGGTCCCAGGACAGGCCGCGCCCCGGCTCGCCCTTCGCCGTGGCGCCCTCCCACTGCATCGGCGCCCCCATGTACGCCGTGGCGAGGTAGATCGTGAACGGTAGGCGCCGCTTGCGGAGCAACGGCCAGGCGTTGCGGTACACGTCCGCGAACCCGTCGTCGAAGGTCAGCACCACGCTGGGGGTGGCATCGCCGGCGTCCAGGCGGTCGAGCGCGGCGTCGAGGGACAGGACGTCGTGCCCGCCCAGGGCGTCCACGTGGCGTGCGAACGCGTCGGGGGTGACGTCGAGCTCGTTCGTGGTGCCGCCGCCGACGCGGTGGTAGATGAGCAGGGTCGCACCCTGGGCGTCCCGCCGCGAGGGGCGAGCGGCCAGCACGGACTTCAGGGCCCCGCGGACGCCGTGGTCACCAAGCATGCGCACCGACCAGCTCCTTCCTCGTCGCGTCACGGGTGGCCTTCTTGGTCGCCGACTTGGGCAGCGGCCTGGGCAGCGCCAGCAGAACCAGGAAGAACGGCACCATCAGCACCCGCTGCCGGGCCAGGATGCCGAAGTTCGCGAAGCCCGAGAAGGCGAGGATGAACGCCAGCGCGTAGACCACCGCGAACACCAGGTACGGGTTGCGTCGCAGCAGGGTCGGCAGGGCCTTGAGGCGCGGCCACGCTGCGACGGTGAGCACGAGCAGCACCAGGCCCTCGGCGCTCTGCACCAGCATGGGCAGCCCGTTGGCCTCCCAGGGGAACGGGCGAAACAGCAGCGTGACGATCGCTGCCGGCACACCGAGCGGCGACTCCAGCGGCACGGGGGTGAAGGCGGAGCCTCCCTGGGCGGTCTGGCCGCCGGCGTCCTCCACCCGGTCCGCCACGGCCTGCGCGCTCAGGTCGTCGATCCCCAGGAACTGGGCCGACGCGCTGACCAGGATCACGGCGGCCACGCCCATGACGAAGACGCCGGCGGCCTTGGTCAGGATGCTCGTCGACCGCTTCGTCGTCGGTCGGACGACTTGGGCGACGAAGAGGGCCGCGACCATGAGAACCGTGATGTGCGGGCGGATCAGGGCCGTGCCCGCCGCCCCGAGGGCGATCAGCGCCAGCCCGGTGGCCAGCGCATGGTTGAAGAACCGCGCGGCGCCGTAGGCGGTCACGCCCACGAACAGCATCAGCCAGGCCTCCTTGCCGATGCTGGAGGGCCAGTACAGGATCGTGGGCAGCAGGAAGACCAGCAGCGCGTACCGCTTGTGGTCGGCCTGGGGTAGCGCGACGCGGAACGCCCGGTAGATGAGGTACACGCCCCAGAACGCGAGCGACCCGAACACGAAGAACGCGGTGATCACGCTGGGGCCGATCACGACATAGAGCGCGGTCGTGATCAGCTCCATGTTCAGGGTGCCCACCTTGCCGGACGCCTCCCACCAGATGTCGCCCTGCCGCCAATCGAGGTAGTGGCCGATCGCGAACAGGTTGTACGCCTCGGCGTCCGCCTGCCCGCCATAGAGGTAGTAGGCGACGATGTAGCGGGCACTGATGCCGGCGAGCTTGAGGAGGAAGCCGGTGACCAGGAGGCGGGTGAACCAGGCCTCGCCCTGGCGCTTGGCTGCGGCGGCGATGAGCACTCCGTTGAGCGCGATCACGACCGGCACCATGAACATGGCTCCCCAGGTGTTGTAGGACTGGGTGTCCATCGCCCACGTGAAGACACGCGCGAACGTGACCAGACCCCACAGGGCCACGGCCAACGCCGCCACCCAGCCGAGGACGCGCATCGCCGCTACCCCCGTGACCGGCGGGGGCGTGCGTCGACCTCGGACTCCTCCTCCTCGCGCGGCGGCAGGCTCGCGCTGGTGGCCGCGAGGCTTCGCCGCGACTTGCCGCGACTCGGCCCATCGCCGTAGCCGTAGCCGTAGTCGGCCTTGCGCACGTGGCCGGCGATGAGGATGGCCCCGGTCACCGGCACGCGGAAGCGTCCGAGCAGCTCGGCCACGCGGTGGGCGGCATTCTCGGTGAGGCGCCCGGCACGGACGACCAGCACGATCGCGTCGGCCAGGGGGAGGATGTCGAACACGTCGCTCGCCGCAAGCAAGGGTGAGGTGTCGATCAGCACGATGTCCGCGCTCTGGCGGGCGTCGTCGATCAGCGGTGCCAGGCGGCTGGTCAGGGACGCCGGGTAGTCCAGGCGTGTGCCGGCCGTCACGATCGACACGCCGTCGACGCTGGTCGGTCGCACGATGTCGGCGAGTTCGACCGTGCCGCGCCCGGTCAGGTAGTCGGAGATGCCCGCGCCCTGGGGCACGTCGAACTTGACGTGCGTGTCGGGCGAGCGCAGGTCGGCGTCCAGCACCAGCACCCGCTGACCGGTCTCGGCGAAGCTCGCGGCCAGGTTGGCGACGCTGGTGCTCTTGCCCTCGGCCGCGTGGGCGGAGCTCAGGAGGATCACCTGGGCCTGCTTGACGTGCTCGCCCTGACCGTCCGCGCGGCGCGGGGACCAGTCGTCGGGCACCTGCTGGGCCGGCAGGTGCATGAGGGCCGTGCGGGCGGCCCGGTACCCGTCGGCATAGATGCTGAGCGGCTTGCTGACCGTGAGGATCTTCCCCTGGCCCCGGTCGCCGCGGCGCAGCCGCGGGACCTCGGCGATGACCGGCATGCGCAGCGCGTCGGACACCTCGGCCCGGGTCCGCAGGCGCGAGTCGAGGCGGTCCAGCACCAGCGCGATCGCCAACCCCACGAGCAGGCCCACCAAGGCCGCCAGCGCGGTGCGGATGTTGCGGTCGGGCGGGATCACGAAGCCGGCCGTGCTCTGGTTGGGGATGGGGGTGGCCTCCTGCAGCATCGTGAGCTCGGCGCTACCGGCGCCGGGCGGGGCCTCGGCGAAGAACGCCGCGGCCTCCTCGGCGAAGGTGTTCGCCACCAGGGCCGCCCGGTTGCCGTCGGCGGCCGTGGTGGAGATCGTGATCGACTCCGACGCCGGGTCGGTCGCCACGATGATTCCGGAGGCGAGCACGGCCGGGTCGCCGGTGTAGTTGAGGCGCTGGGCGGCCCGCCGCGGCACCTCGCCGGTGGTGATGAACAACGCGATCCGCGCCATCGAGGCCCGTTCGACCGGGGCCTGCGGTGCTGTCGTCCCCCGCCCCGGTGTTTCGACCGGGTCGGCCCGATACCCCACCAGCAGCGTCGTGGTGGCCGTGTAGGAGCCGATGCGCTGGGTGGTGTCGGTGCGGGCAGGGGTGGCGAGGAACATGGCGCCCGCGGCGACCAGCGTGCAGAGCAGGATCACCCACCAGCGCTGGCGCAGGATCTTGATGAAGTCGTGGAGGCTCACGAGCCACCCCCGTTCCGCGAGGGACGTGTGACCGCGGGGTGCAGCATGCAACCACCTTTCGCATGGCGAGTCCGGGACCTGCGCGCCAGGGCCTGACGAGCACAACCGAGCTGATCCTACCGGCAACAGCGTTATGCTCCACTTTGCCAATCCAAGAATGCCTTGCCACGATGGGTCGGTGCCCACAGCGTCCACCAGCCGCGACACCCCGCTGCGCCTCGCCCACCTGACCACGGTGGACATGTCGCTGGCCCTCCTGCTGGCCACCGAGCTGCAGGTCGACGTCGAGCAGGGCCACACGGTGTTCGGCATCAGCGCGGCCGGTCCCTACGTGGAGCGCGTCGAGGGGCTGGGCGTCGAGCACGTGCCGATCCGGCACTTCACGCGCTCGTGGTCGCTGCTGAGCGACCTGCGGGCCTTCTTCGAGCTCTTCCGGACCATCCGGCGGCTGAAGCTCGACGTGCTGCACACCCACACGCCGAAGGCCGGGGTGATGGGGCGGATCGCGGGTCGCCTCGCCGGGGTTCCCGTCGTGGTGAACACCTGCCACGGCCTCTGGGCGCGGCCGGAGGATCGCTGGTTGAAACGCGCGTTGGTCTACGGGGCCGAGGCGCTCGCGATCCGGTTCTCGCACTACGAGCTGTTCCAGAACGCCGAGGACGCCCGCACCCTGCGCCGCTTCCTCAAGCCCGGCCGCTGGGAGGTGGTCGGCAACGGAGTCGACCTGGACCGATTCCGGTTCGATCCCGAGGGACGTGCCCGCGTGCGCGCCGAGTGGGGTATCGCGGATGACGCGTTGCTCGTGGGGACCATCGGGCGCCGGGTCCGCGAGAAGGGGCTCGCCGAGTTCGCAGAGGCGGCGCACGCCCTGGGCGACCGAGCCACGTTCGTGTGGGTCGGCCCGGCCGACGAGACGGACGCCGACACCCAGGTCCCACACGAGGACGCCATCCGTTTCGTCGGTGAGCGCACCGACATGCCTGCCGTGTACTCCGCGCTCGACGTGTTCGTGCTGGCGTCGTACCGGGAGGGGTTCTCGCGGGCGTCCATGGAGGCCGCCGCGTGTGGGAGACCGATGGCGCTGACCGACATCCGCGGCTGCCGCGAGATCGGCACCCACGAGGACCACCTGCTGCTGGTCGATCCGCAGAACGGCACTGCCCTCACCGCTGGCGTGGCGCGCCTGCTTGACGACCCCAACCTTCGGACCCGGCTCGGTGGCGCCGCCGAGGAGAGGGCGCGTCAGGCCTTCGACCAGAGAAGCATTGCGTCGGCGTCCCTCACCGCCTACGGGGCCGCCGCCTCGGACGCTCGAGTTGTGGAGGCGGTGGACCAGGATGGCTAGCCCCGGTCGCCGCATGCTTGGGGATCTGATACGGCCGCACGCCCCGAGCCTGGTACTGCTCCTGGTCGGCTCATTCGTCGGCTCGCTCGTTGAGGCCTTCTTCCTGGTGGGCATGACGGGCATCGCCATGGGCATCGCCACCGGGACGGACACCGTCAGCCTCGGCGCAACCACGGACGGCGTGCTTCCTCCGCTCAGCATCAATGCCTGGCTCGTGCTGGGCGTCGCGTTGCTGGGGGTGCGGCTCCTCCTGGCGACCGGCAACGCCTGGCTGGAGGCCAGGACGACGGCCGCGATCCTCACCCGCCAGCGAAGGCGTGTCACCTGGGGGTACCTCGACGCCGACTGGGCGACGCAGCAGCAGGAGGCCTCCGGCAAGCTCCAGGGGGTCATCGGATTCGCGTCCTCGACCAACGCGGTGGTGAACAACGTGCTGGGGATCGCCACCGCCGGCTTGAGCCTCACCGCCTTCATCGCCGCCTCGCTGCTCATCGATGTCGCCTCGACCGGAGTGGTGGCCCTGGGCTTGGTCCTGCTCGGCTCCGCGATGATCCCCCTCCGGCGCTGGATCAGGCGCCGCGCACAGATCCGCGCGAAGAGTGCGCTTGCCTTCACCGAATCCATCGGCGAACTGGGGTCCATGGGCCTGGAAATGCATTCGTTCGGCGTGCGAGGGCGGTTCAAGCAGGCGGTCGATCGCCTCTCGACCCGCGACGCGCGCCACGGCCGCGCGGTGGACACGCTGTCCCTGGTCGTGTCGCCCATCTACGTGAGCATGGCCTACGGTGCGGCCTTGGCGGGCGTGGCCTTGGCCCAAGGCGTCAGCAACCTTGACGCCACGGTCCTCGGGGCGGTGATGCTGCTTATGCTGCGTTCCCTCTCCTACGGGCAACAGGTCCAGACGCAGAGCGTGTCGCTCGCCTCCAACTGGCCGCGCCTCGAGCAGGTCGACACGAACGTGCGCCGCTACGAAGCCAACCGCGCCAGCGGCGGCGAGGCAGTCCCCCCAACCGAGATGCCGCTCGCCCTCGAGCACGTCTCCTATGCCTACACGCCCGACCGCACGGCGCTGAAGGACGTGTCCCTCGAGGTGCGCAGGGGCGACAGCATCGGCATCGTGGGTCCATCGGGGTCGGGCAAGTCCACCCTGATCCAGTTGATCCTGGGATTGCGCAACCCGACGGCCGGTGTCGTCGCCGTGGCCGGGGTCGACCTCCGGGAAGTGGATCGCTCATGGTGGACCTCCCACATGGCCCTCGTCCCCCAGGACCCGGTGCTGTTCACGGGCACCGTGGTGGAGAACATCCGCTTCTTCCGGGACGGAATCAGCGACGAGGACGTGGAGCGGTCCGCCCGCCAGGCGAACGTGCTGGACGAGATCCTCGCCCTCCCGCAGGGCTTCAACACGCACCTCGGGCAGGGTGGAAGCCAACTCTCGGGCGGGCAGCGCCAGCGCCTCTCGATCGCCAGAGCCCTCGCGGGCAGCCCCCGCATCCTGGTCATGGACGAGCCCACCTCAGCCCTCGACGGTCGGAGCGAGGCACTGGTGAAGGAAGCGCTTGCCGCCCTGACCGGCGAGGTCACCATCATCATGATCGCCCACCGCGTCTCCACCCTCGACCAGTGCACCCGCATCCTCGTCGTCGAGGACGGCCGCATCACCACGGACGCTCCCGCCGCGGAAGCCCTGGCCTCCAGTGCCTACTACCGGCGCATGCGTGGCCTCGGTGGCGACCTGGCGGCAAGCCCCAGCCTTCAGGGTGAGGCGACACATGGTTGACTCCTACGACGTCGCCGTTGTCACCTACCGCCGGCAGGGCAGCCTCCGGACCGTCCTCAGTTCGCTGGCCGGCCAGACCATCCCCCCGTCGACCACTGTGGTCGCCGACAACGACCCGGATCGGTCCGCGGAGGCCGTCGTCCGGGACTTGCAGGGGGTCTGGCCCGGTCGGCTGCTGTACTCGCACGTCGGTGCCAACCTTGGACCCGCTGGCGGTTGGGCGCACGCGGCGCACGTGGCTGCGGCAGACCCGGCCGCCCGAGGCACGTGGTTGCTGGTCCTCGACGACGACGACCCGCTGCAGGCGCCCACGATCGTGGAGTCCCTCCTCGAGGTCGCGTCACGGCACGAGCGCCTCGGTGCGGTGGGCCTCCGCGGAGCACGCCTCGACCGCCGCCGCGCCCGTCTGCGACGGGTCGAGCCGCCGACCGGCGAATCGGAACCCGTGGAGTACCTGGCCTCGGGGGGCGCCCCCCTCTACCGGTGGCGGGCCCTGGACGAAGTCGGCTTCTTCGACGACCGGCTGTTCTTCGGGTTCGAGGACCTCGACCTGGGCCTGCGGCTGGCCCGCGCGGGGTGGCCGGTCCGTGTCGCCCCCCGTCCGGACCTCCACGTCGTTCCCAACAGCGCCGCCACCCGATCCCCGTGGCGCGAGTACTACAAGACCCGCGCGCTGGTCTGGATCCTGAAGGAACGGGTGGGTCATGGTCCGGCGCTCGTCGCGGCAGGACGTTCCCTCGCCGGCGGCGTTGCGCACTCGGTCCGCCACCGGGCCCCGAGCGTGTTGCTCGGCCGTCTCCGCGCGGTGAACGATGGGTGGCGCGCACGCCTGGGTGTCCGGCCCGAATACCAACCTGGCGCCAACCCACCCAAGGCTGTCCCAACGCCGGAGTCCTTGTCGATCGCGTTCGTGTCCGGCGTCGACGTAGGGGGTGCGCCGCGCAGCACGCTCGAGCTGGCCCGGTGCCTCGCCGAGCGTGGGCACCGGGTCACCGCGCTGCTGGGGAGACGTGCCCAGCTCGCTGGGCCGTTCGGTCGGGCGGTCAACGCGGTCATCAAGGTGCGCCGACGTCTGCCGTTCCTGGACCTGCGGCCGCTCCTGCGCCCGGTGGGGCGGACCCTCCGTCCCGTTCCCGAGGATTCCGGGGTGCGCGTCTGGTCCGTCGACCACCCCGAGAACGCCGTCGGGGGCCTCCTCCGCGACGGACGGGTGGACGTGCTGGTGGCCAACAGCTTCTCTCGTGAGCAGATGCGCTGGATCGCGGCGGATGCCGCCCGGGCGGGCGTCCCGTGGGTTCTGTACATGCGCGAGGACCACTCCGCGACGCACTTCACCGTCTCGGGTCTGACGCCGGACGCGATCCTCGCCAACTCCAGGGCGCTGGCGGCCGAGGTGCCCCCCAGCGCGGGTGAAGTCGTTGTCGCCCCGTCCATCATCCACCCGCCGGTGGTCGAGTCGTTGCGGACCGCCGTCGTGCTGGTCAACCCCGTGGCCGAGAACCGACCCGAGATCGTCCGCGCACTCGCCGCTCGTCGACCCGACATCCCCTGCGTGCTGCAGGTGTCATGGCCCCTGCCAGACGACCACGTGGCCACCCTGTCCGACTGGGCACGCGACCTGTCCAACCTCGAGGTGCGCGACCGCACGCCCGCCCCCGCCGAGGTGTACGCGGACGCCCGCCTGCTGGTCGCCACCTACCCGGCGGGCCGCCCCCGCGTCGTGCACGAAGCCCAGGCCAACGGCATCCCGGTGGTGGCCTTGGACCAGCCTGCGCTGGCGGAGGCCGTGGGCCCGGGTGGTGTGTTCGTCGCGGCGTCCGCGACCACGGACACCTGGGTCGACGCGATCCTGGCTGTCTGGGACGACGCCACGTACTACGAACGACTGTCGGATGCTGCCCGCGCGCATGCCGCCCGTGATGAGATGGACCCCGAAGGCATCGTGGATCGTGTCGAAGTCGTGTTGAAGGGGGTGCTCGCGTGAGTCACGAATACGACCTGTCTGTGGTCATCCCTGCCTACAACGGCGCGGAATGGATCGGCGAGCAGCTGGACGCCCTGGCCGCGAGTGGCCCGGACCAGGACGCCGTCGAAGTCGTCGTCGTGGACAACCGCTCCACCGACGACACCCAGGCCGTCGTCCGGGCGTGGTCGCAGGGCAGCGGCAGGCCGGTCCGGGTCGTGGAGGCCTTCGACCGGGCCGGCGAGCCGCATGCCCGCAACGTTGGCTGGCAGGCGGCCAGGAGCGAACGCATCGCGTTCTGCGACGCCGACGACAGGGTGTCGACGGGCTGGGCCACCGCCATGCGCCGGGGCCTGCACTCCGAGCGCTACCTGACGGGCCCCATGGACACCCTCACCCTGAACCCCCCGGCCGCAGCCGGGATGCGCGGGCAGCGGCTCTTCAGCCAGCGCCCGCTGCTCCACGACGCGGTCCCCTTCGCGCACGGCGCGAACATGGGGTACCAGCGAGGTGCCCTCGCCGAGGTCGGCGGCTTCGATGAAACGTTCCTGATCGGCTGCGACATCGAGATCGCCGTCCGGTGCTGGCGCGCAGGCATCGACCTGGGCTGGGCCGAGGACGCGTTGGTCCACTACCGCTTCCGCACCGACTGGGATGGTGTCTTCCGCCAGGCCAAGGCGTATGGCAGGTCCCGGCACCGCATCGACGCGCTGGTGCCCGAGGTCGCCCGATCCCGGCCGCTGGTCCAGAACCTGAGGCGTTCGGCCTGGCTCGTCAAGAGCCTCCCTCTGCTGGCCGGCGAGCGCCGCCTGCACTGGGCGTGGGTCGCGGGTCAGGTCGTCGGTGAGGCACGAGGCGGTCTGGAGGCACGCCGATGACGGAAACCCTGCTTGCCCCCACCGCGGACGCCGTGCCCCTCGACCTCGCAGTGATCATCCCGTCGCACAACGTCGCGGACACGCTCGGTGACCAGCTCGACGCCCTCACCGCCGAACGCTGGACCCGTCCTTGGGGCATCGTGGTTGTTGACAACCGATCCACGGACGCCACCCGCGCAGTCGCGGAGGGGTACGCCGACCGGGGTGTGCGGGTGGTGGTGGCCGACGCGCGCGGCGGCGTCGCCTACGCCCGCAACAGTGGCGTCCGGGCAGTGGACGCCAAGGCGGTCGCCTTCTGCGACGGGGACGACGTCGTGCAGCCTGGCTGGGTGAAGGCGATGGGTGAGGCGCTTGACCAGGCCGACATCGTCTCGGGGTACAACGACACGACCGTGTTGAACCCCGCCTGGCTCGCCGCGACGCGCCCCGGCGGCACGAGGGGACAACTGTCGAAGTTCGGCCGGGTCCCCTTCGCATCGGGAGGCAACGGTGGCATGAGGAAGTCCCTCTTCGAGCGCCTCGCGGGGTATGACGAGGACTTCGTGGGGCTCGAGGACATCGAGTTCTCCCTGCGGGCCCATTCCGTCGGTGCGCGCTTCGCGGCAGCGGACGCCGTGATTTCCTACCGTTATCGCCACGACCTGAAGGACCTCTGGAAGCAGGGACGGGCGTACGGCCGAGGCCGACCGGTCCTGGCTGAGCAAGCCCGCTCTCTAGGACTGGACGGACCCAAACGGCACGAAGGGCTCAGGTCCTGGGCTTGGCTGCTCGTGCACGCGCCCGATCTCCGTCACAAGACTGGGCGGTTCAAGTGGGTCTGGGTGCTGGCGAATCGGATCGGGGTCATCGAAGGCGCCTTGCACGCCCGAATCCTCCAACTGTGACTACCCGGGACAGGAGATAGAGAGTGCTGTTCGTGTTCGCGCTGGATGAGGGGTTCGTCCACCCGACCGGCGTCGCGGTCGCATCGCTTGACCGCTTCCTGGGGCCGGACGATCGGATTGCGATCCTCCATGTTGGCCTGGGCTCCGCCTCGCAAGCCAAGCTGCGGGCCTGCTCCACCAACGCAAGCCTGGAGTTCCTCGATTGCACGGGGCTGTCCGATGCGTCGTGGGTGCCCCCGGGCCACGTGAGTGAAGCTGCCTTCCTTCGCTATCTCGCGCCCGGACTCCTTCCCGACGACGACCGCTGCGTCTATCTGGATGGGGACGTCTTGGTGCGCCACGACCCACGCCCGCTGCATTACATCGACTTGGCTGGCCGGACCTTGGGTGCCGTGCAAAGCCGCGTGACCCCATTCGTCGCCTCGAAAGGTGGTGTCGGCGGATGGCGTGAGTGGGGACTTCCCAGCATGGCCCCGTACTTCAACTCGGGAGTGCTGACCATCGACATGGCACGGTGGCGGCAACTCGAGGTCACTGCTCGTCTGACCCGCTACCTCCGTGAGCACCTTGACAAGGCGACCCTTGCCGACCAAGAAGCTCTCAATGCCGCTGTGGCAGGAGACTGGATTCCGCTGGATCGGACGTGGAACTACATCACCTACGTCGCCGACTACTTCCTCCAGGAACCCGAGCATGAGCCTTCCTCGCCCAATATCGCGCACTTCGCAGGCCGTGCGAAACCATGGAAATTCGGCTCCCAACCACTGTTCACGGACGAATGGTTCGGCGTCCAGGAGCACACCCCATGGGCTGGGTTCGAACCGTCGCCTGCGCCCGCCGCGCGCGGCTTCCGCCCGACCCTCCGCCGCGGGGCCGGACGCTCTTTGCGGTGGCTCAAGGCGCTAGCGCAGGGAGAAGGATAGCGCTGACATGTAGCCGCCAGACTCGGAGACCCGGCCAAAGCCTAGTGCGTGTCGCGCCCTGGAGCTCAGTCGCCAGCCAGCTTGGCTATTGCCTCATTCCACAGGCGGGTCTTCTTCCGTAGGAGTTGTTCTGGGTCATCTGTTATTCCTGTGGTGCCTCCTGTATGGTGGTATACGACCCCTCCGATCACAACTCCCCAACCCCATTCGGTCGGAACGGCATCGTGCAGAACGACTCGATCCCTCCCCAACCGCTCAAACAGCAGCTCTCCGGTGTCCCACGTGTTTTCACCAAAGACCGGATCCTGACCGAGGTCCCGGTGCAGATTGTAATTCTGAAAGCTCAACCCAGCGTCCAGCACCGTCCGACGTCGGAAGGCAGAACAGGCGGGGTGGAGCCGACCACGGGGCCCCCACGACCCGGAGCCAAGAACCCCCGGGCGACTCAATGGGTCAATAATTGTCTCAATCCACCGCGACGAGAACGGAAATGCGTCGGAATCGAGGGTGACGACGTACTCCGACCGCGACAGGAACAATCCAATGTCAAGCGCTCGCCCGTGACCAATGTTGGTGGGAACCCTGACAGCCCGGACTCCAAAGGGCCGCTGGCGGAGCCAATCCCAACTTCCATCACGCGACGCATTGTCGATGACGATGATCTCCGTCCCTTCGGGACTCATTTCCCTAACCGCCTGGCAAACCGTCTTCATGAATTCGAGTGTGTTGAAGTTCACGATGACAACGGTTACCTCCCCCCACCGCGCGGGCCGAAGCCGGGCAAACCATCGGAGAATACGCAGGGGAATATTGACCGGTTGCGCAAAGATGACGTCGTCTAGAACGCTCCCCTGGTAAAGAGGCGGTCGAACTCGGTGGGTGAGTACTCTTTTCCTGATCCAGTCTGCCGAACGCCTCCAGAAACCAAAGAGCCGTTCACCCAGTCGGCGATTGCTCAATGACTCCATCAACTTTCCTCCCAGCCGTCTGCCGCGACGGCCTGCCTGCTTCTGCTCGCTGATTGGCGCTTTTCGGCATGATGCCCAAGGCGCCCGAGAATTCTTCGGAGCGCTCGCGTGCGAAGGCTAACGTTGCCCCGATAGATGTGCCCAGGCTGGGTGGGACCCAGCAACTCGGAGACGGTGACAAATTCAACACGTCGCCCAAGGAGACGATTGAGGAACTGTCGCGTTCCATCTACAGTGCTTGGCTCCGAGTCATGGAGCAGCACAATATCACCGTCCCGAAGAGACTCGGTCACGATCTTGGCAGTCATGCTGGACGATCTGTGCTTCCAGTCAAGAGAAGTCAGGGTCCAGAGGATCAACGCTTGGCCGCACGCCATCGCTGCCCGCCTTACCCGTTCATCGTAGTGACCTTGCGGAGGGCGGAAATGGACAACTCTCCGCCCAGTGATGACTTCGATCACCTTTTGGCTGTCAATTACCTCGACAGACACTTCTGAGTCATTCACGACGCGAAGATCTGGATGGGTCATGCTGTGACCAGCAATCTCGATCAGCGGACTTGAACCCAAACGGCTTAGGACCTCAGGACGACTCTGAGCACGGTCCCCACGCACGAAGAAGGTAGCTTTTACCCCCGCCTTTTCAAGGACGTCCAGCAGATCCAGGGTATGCTCTGTCGGCCCGTCGTCGTACGTGAGCGCGACCTTGATCGTTCCATCATTCCGTGTGGAACCCACCTTTGCCCCTAACTATGAGGATGTCTTGCAGTGGCGTGACACTATTTGGGATTGATCCTCATCCCGAGGTGATGACCTCGCCACGTGTGAAAAGTGTTGCAACTACGTGCGCCTACGGTGGCTGCCCCTCGTCCTGGCCTGGCCAAGTCTCTTTGAAACTCTCAAGCCCCTCACGTATAGCCGAGCAGTCGTGCGTGGAGCGCGCAGGTACAACATCACGGCGACCCGAAGCTTGGCGCCAGATGCAAGATCGTTCTCCGCGCGCGTCACAAGGAGCCGTTGCTCCTCAAGTTCGTCGACCTCGGCCGGGCCCAACGCCCTCCAGTGGGGAGAAGGACTACCCATCGCCCGGAGATGCCACGCGAACCCGTGCTTGAACTCCCGCAACGCTACATCCAGTATCCCCATGTCTTTGAGTTCCCTGGAACGCTCCAGATGGGCGCGGGCCTTATCAATTTTGGACCGCACACTGGGCTCCCCCGAAGTGATACTTCCCTCCCGCTGACGATAGTAGTACAGCCTGCGACGCGTATATGCGATCGTGCCCGCTCGATGGTACATCCTGTGCGTCACGAAAACATCTTCGTGAAGGCGCCCTTCCGGGAACCAGATTCCATCGAGCAAGTGACGGCGGAAGAGTTTCGCGCAGGCGCTCAGTGGGTTCACTGGGAGCATCGCGGTTCCTGCCCTGAGGAACTCCTCTCCCGAAATGATTTCAACAGATCCATCACGGTCCGAAGCGATAGTCTTCTCACCGCTGGTCCAAAACATGCCACAGGCGCTCATGCCCGCGGAATCGTCGGCTCGGAGCAGACTAACCAAGGTCTCCACGGCGTCGGACGCCAACCAATCGTCGCCATCCAAGAACATGACCAACTCGCCCTCTGAAGCCCGAAGACCGCTGTTCCGAGCTACCGACAGACCACCATTGGCCTGATGGAGCACGCGGATGCGCCCGTCCTGCGCAGCGTGGTAGTCGCATCGTTCGCCGCCCCCGTCGGGGCACCCGTCGTTTACCAGCACCACGTCCAAGTGGGCGTAGGTTTGTTCAAGCACTGAGGCAACGCACTGGTCCAAGTAGCCACTCACCCTGTACACGGGGATGATGACCGAGACGAGCGGACTTCCCGGCAGGTCTTGTTCACCCATGTCAACTCACCCGCCACCGTGGGCGAGGTTGCCAAGGTCTCCAGATCTGACCAGTGTCCCGCGCCAGCTCGTGGCTCGAGTTGGCACCCACCCGAGCAAGACGATCCTTGAGCACGGCGAACTCCCTGGGCCTCGAGTAGGAAGTGCCCGCGGGTCCCTGATGGACCAGGGGCGCTGCGTCCACGACGCCGAGTCTGAAGCCCTGATCCACCAGTTGCGTCCACTCGACGTCCAATCCCCAGCCCATCTCCACATCCACCGGGAAGGGAAGAACCGCTCCACGAACGCGCGGTGACACAAGCACCACTGGGCCTACCTCGACGAAGCGAGTCAGCCGAACGAGCGACCCAAGGCGGACCGCGGTCACTTGAAATGTGGACGCGCTGGTCGGCAGGTGGGCGGGTTGCGCCAAGTCGAGTCCAGCGGCGACGGCTAGCGCGATGAAGGCGTCAACTCCGGCCAAGGGGAAGGAAATGTCGTCATCGACGATAAGGATCCAGCGATCCGCTTCTTGGGGGTTGTCGTCCAGCAGGCGCTGCAGCAACTTCATCCGCGCGCCTGGTCCCCGGTCACGGGTGTGGCCCGCGAGCTCGCCCAGGGTTCCGGCTTCGTCCAAGCAATGTAGGTGGACCTGGGAACCCTCTGGCAGTTGCGCCACGAGTGCACGAACGACTTCCAGATTCTTGGTCCGCCAGACTCCGACCATCGTCACCGGGACGGGCAACTCCCTGCGCGCTCGGGGGCCAATCAGCCGTCCGTTCACATAGGCAAGGCAGTGGTCACGCAACCTACCGAGCTTGACTCGTGCGTTCCTGCCCTTCTTGCGCACCCAAGCACTACGTGACACCTCATCACGATTCCCACCCGGACGGCGGCCCCTGGAACCATCATGATGTTCCATCATTCTCCCATTCTCGACCGTGCGCCCACTCCACCGGGCGTGCTTGACGCAACGACACTGGGTCCACCCACGCTGTTGATGGCCGTGTTGCCCATCGGATGCATACTTGGGGGGCCAGGTTGCGCGAGGCCTCCATTGCCAGAACATGACAGGGATCGACGGCAAGCGCCCAAACTGAGTCTCTCTTCCGCGTCTCCACCGCTTCCGCATTCACAGTCGCACGTCCACGCCCGCCGCCTCAACGACGTACTTGAGGTCATAGAACACCGACGCGGCGGGGCGGCCCCAGGACCGAATCGCTTCTGCCCCCATCTGCTTGAACTGCCGGTGCGCGACCGCGAGCACGATGCCGTCATAGACACCGGCCTCGGGCTCGGCGACCAAGTCGATGCCGTAGTGGCGCTTCGCCTCGGCCGGGTCCGCCCACGGATCGTGGACATCCACGGTGATCCCGTACTCCTCCAACTCAGCCACGATGTCGACCACCCGTGTGTTCCGCAGGTCCGGGGTGTTCTCCTTGAACGTCAACCCCAAGATCAACACCCGCGCACCCTTGACCGGGATGCCCTCCTTCGTCATCCGCTTCACCAACTGCGACGCCACATACGCACCCATCGAGTCGTTCAACCGGCGTCCGGCCAGGATGATCTCCGGGTGGTACCCCACCGACTGCGCCTTGTGCGTCAAGTAGTACGGGTCCACGCCGATGCAGTGCCCACCCACCAGACCCGGCCGGAAGGGAAGGAAGTTCCACTTCGTTCCCGCAGCCACCAACACATCCTCGGTGTCGATACCCAACTTGTTGAACAAGATCGCCAACTCGTTGATCAACGCGATGTTCACATCCCGCTGCGTGTTCTCAATCACCTTCGCCGCCTCAGCCACCCGAATACTCGGCGCCAGGTGCGTCCCCGCCGTGATGATCCGCCCAAACAACTCATCGACGAACTGGGCCGCCTCCGGCGTCGACCCCGACGTCACCTTCCTGATCGTCGGCAGGCGATGCTCCTTGTCACCCGGGTTGATCCGCTCCGGGCTGTACCCCACGAAGAAGTCCAC
Source organism: Propioniciclava sp. MC1595 (assembly GCF_017569205.1). Taxonomy (GTDB): domain Bacteria; phylum Actinomycetota; class Actinomycetes; order Propionibacteriales; family Propionibacteriaceae; genus Propioniciclava. Next base: position 1,540,349 of record NZ_CP071870.1, on the reverse strand, counting down.
GTTGAACCGCAACCCCGACAACTCCTCCAAGAGCGGGACGCACTCCTCCTCCGTCGCCCCCGGGTACACCGTCGACTCATACACCACCACATCCCCGACCTTGAGCACCGCGGCGATCGACCGGGTCGCCGACAACACCGGCCCCAAATCAGGTCGCTTGTGCTCATCGATCGGCGTCGGAGTCGTCACGATGAACACCGTGCACCCCGCGATGTCACCCGCGCCAGCGGTGTACGTCAGGCCCTCGACCCCGGCCAACTCCTCATCAGGAACCTCCAGGGTGCGATCGTGCCCCGACCTCAATTCCGCCACCCGGGCCTCGTTGATGTCAAACCCCACCACGGGGAACTGCCTGCCAAACTCCACCGCCAATGGCAACCCCACGTACCCGAGCCCCACCACAGCGATCCGCACGTCGTCCACCTGCTGCACCACTCACTCCTCCCAGCGGGCCGGCACGCCGACCGCGACCACACCTGACGGTACCGACTTGGTCACCACCCCACCGGCACCGACCACGACCTGCTCCCCCACGGTGAGGTTCTGCAGCACCGTCGCCGCCGCCCCCACCAGGGTTCCCTCCCCCACGACGACCTCGCCCGAGATCACCGCGGCCGGGTTGATCGACACGAAGTCACGCAGGTCGGCGTCATGGCCAATCGTCGCGTTCGGGTTCACATGCACGTGCCGGCCCAGCTTCACGTTGTTCGACACCGCCACCCCCGCGCAGACGACGACGCCCTCGGCCAGCGTCGTCCGCGCCCCGAAGGTCGCCGACGGGTGCACGGCGGTGAACGGCCGCAGGCCCACGGCGTCCAGTTCGGCGACCAAACGACGGCGGACGCCGGGCGCCCCGATCCCGAGCACGTAGGCCACCGCGCCGGGGGCCGTGGCCAGCCACTCCGTGCGCGTCCCCAGGAACGCGACCCCGCGATCGGCTAGCCGGGCCCGGTTGGCCGACGTGATCGCGTCGTCGACGACCCCGAGCACCTCCAGATCGGCCCCCGCCGCGACCATCGCCTCGAGCACGTCCAGGGACTCGCGGCCGAACCCGGACGCGCCGACCACCACCACCTGCTGGGTCACCGGGCCGACCCCTGGAACTCGGACATCGTGACGTGATCCTCGGCGCTGATCCCCCGCCGCAGCACCACGACGGCGACGGTCTCCCAGAGGATCCGCAGGTCGAGCGCGAACGACCGATGGTCGACGTACTCGACGTCGAGGGAGAGCTTCTCGTCCCAGTCCAGGCCGTTGCGGCCGCGAACCTGCGCCAGCCCGGTGATGCCCGGGCGCACCTCGTGCCGGCGCGCCTGCTCGGGGGTGTACCGGTCCAGGTACTGCACCAGCAGCGGCCGCGGCCCGACCAGGCTCATGTCGCCCTTCAGGACGTTCCACAGGGTCGGCAGCTCGTCCAGGCTGGTCGACCGCAGGAACCGGCCCAGCGGTGTGAGCCGGTCGGCGTCCGAGACCCGCTGCGCGTCGGGCAGCAACATGGTGCGGAACTTCACCAGCTCGAAGACGCGCCCGTCCTTGCCGGGGCGCGGCTGGCGGAACAGCACGGGGCGTCCGTGCTCCTTCAGCACGGCCAGCGCGACCGCCGCCTGCAGGGGCGCCGTCACGACCAGGCCGACACCGGCCACCCCGGCGTCCAGGATGCGCTTGGTGACGTCGTAGGCCCTGCGGTCACGCATGCCGCACCCCACCTCGGGTGAAGGGGGCCAGCGCGGCGTCAACCCGCGCCACTTCAGCGTCCGTCAGCACCGACCCGCTGGGCAGCGACAGGCCGGTCTCGAACAGTCGCTGGCTGGTGCCGTTCACGAACGCGCGCGCGCCGGCGAACACCGGCTGCAGGTGCATCGGTTTCCACAGCGGGCGGGCCTCGATGTCGTCCTCGAGCAACGCCAGGCGGACGTCCTCGGCGGTGAAACGGGCCACGTCGGGGTCGACGAGGATCGACGACAGCCAGCAGTTGTCGTCTGCGGACGGCTCGCCGAACACCGTCACACCCGGCACCGAGGCGAACAGGTCGACGTAGTGGGCACGCAGCTCCCGCCGGCGGGCGATCATCGCGTCGAGGCGTCCGAGCTGAGCCCGGCCGAGGGCCGCCAGCAGGTTCGACAGGCGGTAGTTGTAGCCGATGTCGGTGTGCTCGTAGTGCACCACCGGCTGGCGGGCCTGGGTCGCCAGGTACCGGACCCGCGCCGCGAAGGCCGCGTCGTCGGTGAGGAGCGCTCCCCCGCCGGAGGTGGTCATGATCTTGTTGCCGTTGAACGACACGGCCGCGGCCACCCCGTAGGACGGCGCCGGGCGGCCGGCGTGCGTGGCCCCGAGCGACTCGGCGGCATCCGACAGCACCGGGACGCCGTGCGCGGCCGCGATCGCGTCGATGCGGTCGTGGTCCACGACCTTGCCCAACAGGTCGACCGGCACGACGGCCGCCACCGTGCGCCCCTGGCGTTCGAGGTCCTGGAAGGCTTGGCCCAAGAGGTGCGGGTCCATGTTCCCGGTCTCGTCACAGTCGACGAACACGGGCTCGGCACCGGTGTAGGTGATCGCGTTGGCGGTGGCGGCGAAGGTCATGGTCGAGGTGAGCACGAGGTCACCCGGCCCCACCCCCAGCACCAGCAATCCCAGGTGCAGCGCAGCGGTCCCGGACGACAGGGCGACGCAGTGGGCGCGATCCGAAATGGCAGCCAGCTCGGCCTCGAAGGCGTCCACCTCGGGGCCGAGAGGCGCAACCCAGCCACCGCGGATGGCGCGGACGAGGGCGGCTTCCTCTTCGGGCCCGACGTCGGGTGACGACAGGTGGATTCTCGCGTCGCTCAAAGCGCACGCCTCGGGTCGTAATCCATGTCCGTACCGTCCCACACGTCAGCGGCGATGATCTCCCCGGGGGCGATCGGCGGGACAGGAACCTGGGTGATCAGCGGGTGTGTCGACGCCACGTGATCCTCGCCCTGGCTGAAGAGCACCTCGTGCAGCTTCTCCCCATGGCGCAGGCCGGTGAAGACGATCTCGATGTCCTGCGCCCCCGACTCGTCGATGAGCCGCTTCGCGACGTCGACGATCTTGACCGGCTCCCCCATGTCGAGAACGAGCGCATCGCCGGGGTGACCGATTGCGCCAGCCTGGATCACCAGTTCGCAGGCCTCAGGGATGGTCATGAAGTAGCGGGTCACATCGGGGTGGGTGACCGTGATGGGGCCGCCCCGCTCGATCTGGGCGCGGAAGGCGTACAGCACCGAACCCCGCGAGCCCAGCACGTTGCCGAAGCGCACCGAGAGGTAGGGGCGTCCGGTCGTCTCGGCGAAGTGCGAGGTGAGCCGCTCGGCGAGGCGCTTGGTCTGGCCCAACACCGCGGTGGCGTCGGCGGCCTTGTCGGTGGAGATGTTCACGAACCGCTCGACGCCGACCTCCTCGGCGACCGTGAGCACGTTGAGGCTGCCGAGCACGTTGGTCTTCCAGCCCTCGTCGGGGTACTGCTCCAGCATGGGCAAGTGCTTCAGCGCCGCCGCGTGGAACACGACCTGCGGGCGCTGGCGCCGGAAGACGGTGCGAAGGGCGTCCAGGTCGCGGATGTCGCACAGCACCATGTCGTCGGTGTCGAGGAGGCCCTGCCCGTAGATCGACAGCTGCACGGAGTGGAGTGCCGACTCGTCGCGGTCGAGGAGGAGCAGCTTGCTGGGACCCATGCGCTTGAGCTGGCGGGCGAGCTCGGAGCCGATCGATCCGCCCGCTCCGGTGACGAGGACGACCTTGCCGGTGACGTAGTCGGCGATCGACTTCAGGTCGGTCTTGATGGGGCGTCGCCCGAGGAGGTCAGCCACGTTGAACGTGCGGAGCTTGTCCAGCTCGACGCGCCCGTCGATCATCTCGCGCACCGGAGGGACCATGACGAGCTTGACGCCGAGCGCCTTCGTCCGTTCGCCCAGGCTCGTGATGAGTTCGGGTGAGGCGTTGGTGACCGCGAGGATGAGGACCTCGGCCTCGGTCTTCTCGACAGCCTTCTCGAGGTCGGCGCCACGACCGAGCATGCGGTAGCTGCGCACGCGGTAGAACCGCTTGGCTGGGTCGTCGTCGAGGAAGCCCACGATGCTGTAGGGCGGCTCTTCGGCGGTGTCGATCAGCTTGGCAACCTGCACCCCGGCGTCGCCGGCACCGTAGACGATGGCGGGGGTCGCGATGATCTTCGAGCGCACCCGGTCGGTGCCATAGAAAGCACGGAAGAACATGCGCCCGACGCCCATGCCGAGCAGGGCCAGCATGGGCACGGTCACGACGACCGCACGGGAGAAGTCGGGATTCACCACGAAGCCGATGCCGCCTGCCACGAGGGCCACGATGCCGACCACGGCGCTCAGCAGCGCGACCTCACCAAACGAGCCGAACCGGCTGCGCCCGAGGTAGAGGTGCACGCCGAAGCCGACCAGCACCTGGGCGACAGCGGCGATGGCGACGTAGGACAGCTGCTCGGTCCACCGTTCGGGCGACAGCGAGAGGTCGTATCGGATCAGGATCAGGAAGGCCAAGGCCACGAACCACATCGCCGCATCCCACGCCGCGACACCGCCGCGGCGCACGAGCAGACGAAAGAACACGGTGACGCTCCCCCCAGACGCAACTCAGTCCCCACAGGATACGCCTCTGCGGCGTCCCGGCAGAACGCTGTTTGGGATTGAGACCAGTGTGTAACTTCTAGTCAGAGCCCGATTGAGAAAGCCAGAGGGAGGGGGACGCCTCCCCCCCCGGGGTGACGTTCTCGGGCCTTGGAGGCCAGCCGCGGCACGCCTCGCAAGGGGAAAACACAGAAGACCCCCTCCGAAACTCGGAGGGGGTCTTGCTGGTAGCCCCGACGGGATTCGAACCCGCGCTACCGCCTTGAGAGGGCGGCGTGCTAGGCCGCTACACAACGGGGCCAGCACTGGCGCCTGTCAGCGCCTCGGGAGACGTTACCAGAGGACTGGCCTGCTGGAAAAATCGCCTCCCGGCAGGGGTACTAGGACTCGAACCTAGACTAACGGAACCAGAATCCGGCGGGCTGCCAATTACCCCATACCCCTTGGCTCCTCGCAGCCGTCAGGATCGCTCCTGAACGCCTCCGTGGAAACGCTGGCCGGTGAGGCCAGCGAGAGAATACCTTACTGCACGACGGCGCTCACGCCAAAACGGGTGTCACGCGCTCGGGCTTGTAGCCGCGGGCGAGCAGCCAGATCACGAGGGTGAAGAGGGCGAAGCGCCCGATGTCCCAAGCCGCCGCAGCCCACGTCACCTCAGTGACCGCCTTGACCTGGGCCATCGAGGTGGTCATCGCCGCGATGAAGAAGGCGCTCACGTTGTTGGCGATGTGGGCCCCGATGGCCGCCTCGAGGCCCCCCGTGCGCACCACCAGCCAGCCGGCGAGGACACCGAACGCGAACCGGTCGACCACAAGCGCGATGTTCGTCGAGGTGTGGAAGAGCGTGAACACCGCAGCTGAGACCAGGATGCCGAACCACGGGGAGGCGACCATCGACCCCAGCGACTGCATGAGGTAGCCCCGGAAGAAGTACTCCTCCGCCGCCGCCTGGATGGGCGTGGTGATGAGCATGACCAGGATGAACCAGAGGGCTCCGGCCTGGGGCTGGACGGCCCAGCTCGGCCCGCCCGGCGCGGTGAGGTTCTGGACGAGCAGCACCAGCCACAGTGATGCGAAACCCACGGCCAGGGTGAGCGCGAACCAACGCCAGCGCACGCGTCCGACCACTGAGCTGAGGAAGCCGGGCCTGACCCGGTGCACGAACAGCACCAGCAGCACCGAGATCGGGATCAACATGGCCAGACCCGCGTGCCCCACGACGAGCCCGAACGGCACCTCGTAGCCGACGAGGCTGCGGTACGTGTCGGTGAACTCCCCCGGACGCCCCACGGCCAGCCAGTACAGCGCGGCCAGGCCTTGGGAGACCAACGGCGTCGCCACCAGGAAGCTGAGGACGCCCAGCATGACGCCCATGAGGGCGGCCGCCGGGGACGCGGTGGGCGTCCGCAGCACGTGGGTGTAGTCGACCCCCGCGGGGACGCGCTCGGTGGCGATCTCGGTGACGCGGCTCATTCCGCGGCGACGACGGGGTTGCTCAACGTGCCGATGCCCTCGATCTCGACGTCGACGACGTCGCCGGGCTCGATACGTCCGACGCCCTCGGGGGTGCCGGTGAGGATGACGTCACCGGGCAGGAGGGTCGTGAACGAGGAGACGAACGAGACCAGCTCGGCGATGCCGTGCACGAGGTTCTTCGTGGTAGAGCTCTGCCGCTCGATGGTCTCGCCGTTGCGGGTCACGGTGACCCGCAGGTCGAGGTCGGAGGCCTCCTCGAGGCTGAGGTGGGTGACGATCCACGGGCCCAGCGGGCAGAAGGTGTCGAACCCCTTCGCGCGGCCCCACTGCTTGTCGCGCTGCTGGAGATCGCGGGCGCTCACGTCGTTGGAGCAGGTGTAGCCGAAGATGACCTCGGGCACGCGCTCGACCGGGACGTCCTTGCAGATGCGACCGATCACGACGGCCAGCTCGCCCTCGTGGTCGACCGCCGAGGTCTGCTTCGGGTAGATGATCGGCTCGCCCGACCCGATGACCGACGTGTTGGGCTTCAGGAACGTCATCGGCTCCTCGGGCACCTCGTTGCCGAACTCGGCCGCGTGCGCCGCGTAGTTGCGCCCGATCGCAACGACCTTGCTGCGGGGGATGATCGGCGCCACCAAGCGCACGTCGTCGAGCAGCAGGCGCTCGCCGGTATACTGCACCGCCGTCACCAGCGGATCTCCGTTCAGGACGGCGATGGTGTTGGGGTGCTCGCCCCGGTCCTCGTCGAGTTCGACGGTTCCGAAGGCGATGGTGTCGTTGTGGACGAATCGGGCGATGCGCATGGCAGCAGGCTATCCGGCCGGTCCCTGAGCCTGTCGAAGGGACCCGCCCCAGCCACCGGAGGTCAGTTCTTGGCGAACACCCCGGCGCCCTTGGCGAGGCGGCGCTCGCGCTGCCAGGTGTCGAACGAGTTGGGGTGGCGCACCTTCAGCCCACCGAGGGTGACCCGACCGCGCACCACCAGGAGCGGTTGGCGTCCGGTCGGTCGGGCCGCGACCGACGAGCGGATGCCGCCCATGCCCTTGGCTACCCGGGAGACATCCGCACCCCAACCCTGGGGCACGACCAGGACCGTGGTGCCGGCCCCACCCATCAGGTTCACGTCGATCACCTCGTGGGTCGGCGTGGTGTCGACGAAGTTGAGCTTCACGTCGGCGGCGACGGCGTTCAGCTCGAGGAACGGCGGCACCTCCCACGGGCCGGCCCGGACGACGTTGTCCCACTGGGCCTTGAGCACGAGCGGGTCCTGCCACGACCAGCCGGGCGCATTGACCTGGACGACCTGTTGCTGGGGTTCCAGCATGCGGCCCAGCTCGTTCGGGGGCATCAGGTCGGCGAGGACGGCCTCGATGTCCGCGCGCGTCCTCGCGGCCATGGCGGCCTCGATCCGGCCGTCGAGTTCGTCGAGCGTGAGGCGTCCATCACCTGCGGCGGTGCGCAGGGTCTCAACGGCCTCGTCACGCTCGGCGTGGCCGATGCGAATCTGGAGGGGGTCGGGCATACCCGTCAGCGTACTGGGGCGCTCAGCGCTCGATCAGGCCCCACAGGTACGAGTCGTGCAGCGCCTCCCACGAGGCCTCGACGACGTTGGTGCCGACGCCGACGGTCGTCCAGCGGCGCTCACCGTCGGTGGTGTCGATGAGGACGCGCGTGATGGCGTCCGTGCCGTGCGCCGACTCGAGGATGCGCACCCGGTAGTCGGTCAGCTCGAAGCCGTCGACCGCGGGGTAGTTCTTCTTCAGCGCACTGCGCAGGGCCTTGTCGAGGGCGTTGATCGGGCCGTTGCCCTCCCCCACCCGGGTGGTGACCGACCCGTTGACGCGCACCTTGACGGTCGCCTCGGAGTCGCCCTCCTCGCCCAGGGTGTCGGAGGTGAGCACCCGCCACTTCTGCACCTCGAACTGCTTGTCGAGCTGGTCGGTCTCGTCGCGGATCAGCAGCTCGAAGGAGGCGTCGGCCGACTCGTAGGAGTAGCCGTCCATCTCGCGCTGCTTGACCACGTCGGTGATGCGTGCGGCCAGTTCGCGGTCGGAGAGGTCGAAGCCCAGCTCGTCGCCCTTGATCTGGATGTTCGCGCGCCCGGCCATGTCGGAGACGAGCATGCGCATGTCGTTGCCGACCAGCTTGGGGTCGGTGTGCTGGTACAGGTTCTCGTCGACCCTGATCGCGGACGCGTGCAGCCCGGCCTTGTGCGCGAACGCCGACTGGCCGACGTAGGGCTGGCGGGCGTTCGGGGCGACGTGGGTGATCGCCGCGACCGCGTGGCTGATGGACGTCGCGCGGGCCAGGTTCTCGGGCGCCATGACCGGCCACCCGTACTTCAGCTGGAGGTTCGCCGCGATCGTGATGAGGTCGGCGTTGCCGGTGCGCTCGCCGTGGCCGTTCATCGTGCCCTGCACGTGCATCGCGCCGGCGTCGACGGCCGCGAGGGTGTTGGCCACCGCGCAACCGGTGTCGTTGTGGCAGTGGATGCCCAGGTCGACGCCCACCGCACCCGCGGCGGAGACCACCTCGCCCATCCAGTTGGGCAGCATGCCGCCGTTGGTGTCGCAGAGCACGACCACCTCCGCGCCGGCCTCGGCGGCGGTGCGGACCACCTCGAGCGCGTAGGTCGGGTTGGCCCGGTAGCCGTCGAAGAAGTGCTCGCAGTCGAGGAACACCTTGCGGCCCTCGTCGGTCAGGAACCGCACGGTGTCGGTGATCATCGCCAGGTTCTCGGCGAGGTCGGTCTTGAGCGCCCGGTAGACATGCTCGTCGTGCGACTTCGCGACCAAGCAGATGTACTCGGTCTGGGCGTCCAGCAGCGCCTTGGTGAGCGGGTCGGAGCTCGCCTTGCCCCCGACCCGGCGGGTGGATCCGAAGGCGGTGAGCTTGGCGTTCTTGAGTTCGAGCTCCCCGGACGCCGCGGCGGCGAAGAACGCCGTGTCGTTGGGGTTCGCACCCGGCCAGCCGCCCTCGATGAAGCCGACGCCCAGCTCGTCGAGCAGCCGCGCGATGCGGAGCTTGTCGTGCACCGTGAGGCGCAGGCCCTCCTGCTGGGCGCCGTCGCGCAGCGTGGTGTCGTAAAGGTGGAAGACGTCGGGGGCCGCGGGGAGCGTGGTCATGGGGGCCTTCTCGGTTCGGTGCGGGAGTGACAACTGATCGAGTATCGCGCGGTCCCGGTGCGTGGTCGCAAGGTCTCGCCGGTTGGGATGCCCAGGGCTACCGCCGGGTTGGGCCGGGCTGGTAGGAACAGGGGTATGGCTGAAACCAAGTTCAAGGGCACCACCGTCAACACCGTCGGTGACCTCCCCGCTGAGGGCGCCGCTGCGCCCGACTTCACCCTGACCGGGTCCGACCTCGCCGACGTGAAGCTGTCCGACTACGCCGGCCGCCGGGTCGTCCTCAACATCTTCCCGAGCATCGACACCGGCGTGTGCGCCACCTCGGTGCGCAAGTTCAACGAGCTGGCGTCGTCCCTCGACAACACCACCGTCGTCTGCGCGTCGGCCGACCTGCCGTTCGCGCTCGGTCGCTTCTGCGGCGCCGAGGGCATCGAGAACGTGGTCGTCGGGTCGACGTTCCGCTCGTCCTTCGCCGACGACTACGGCACCAAGCTGCTCGACGGCCCCCTGGCCGGCCTGAATGCCCGCTCGGTCGTCGTCATCGACGCCGACGGCAAGGTCGCCTACACCGAGCTCGTCCCCGAGACGACGCAGGAGCCCGACTACAACGCGGCGGTGGCCGCGCTGGGCTGAGCCTGCGGCGTCCCGCCCCTGTCTGCATTTCCGGGTGGAGAAACCCCAAGGATCCTTGGGGAATCTCCACCCGGAAATGCATTCGGGCTCGTCGGTATGCTGACCCGGTAGTCGGAAGAAAGGGAGTCGATGTCCGACCTCGCTGACCGGATCAGCCGCGCGGCCGTGGCCGCCCTCGACCTGGCCCCGTTCGACGACCGCTTCTCGCGGCTGTCGCGGCAGGTGCTGACCGGTGGGGCGTCCCGCTTCGGGCGCGTGGTCGCCGACGACCAGGCCGTCCACTTCGTCATCCCCGTCGGCCTGGCCGGCGAGCGCATCGACTACGGCGCGCTCGTGCTGCAGGACCGGCAGGCCGGCATCCTGTGGCGCGACGCCGCCGGGATGGACCACGGCTCGGTCGTGCGCCGCACCGTTGACACGCACTCGAGCTTCTCCTCCCTCACCCTGGGCGGCGAGCAGTGGATGCGCTTCGACGTCGAGTCGGCCGGCGAGCACCTGACGTTCCTGGTGCCGCCCGTGAACAGCCCCCTGCTCCGCAGCACCCTCATCGACTTCTTCCGCGCCCGCCCCGGGTCGTTCTCCGCCCCGACCCCCCTGCCCGAGCCCGACCCCGAGCCGGCTCCCATCGTGCGGTTCCCCGACCCGGAGCCGGAGCCTGAGCCCGAGCCCGTGGCGGAGGCACCGGTCGAGGCGTCCGTCGAGCCCGCCGCGGTGGCCGAGGCCGACCTCGACGCGACCCAGGTGCTGGCCGCGACCGATGTGCCCGAACCCGCGCTGGAGCCCGGCGGTGACCCCGAGCACACCGGCCGGACGCCGGCCGAGCAGTTCGCCGCCGAGCCGGCCCTGATCAACGAGTGGGCGCCGGAGGCCGCGGAGCTCGACGACGCCACCCGCGTGCGGCCCGTCCTGCCACCGGAGGACGACGACGCCACGCGCGTCCACGAGCCGCCGTTCGACCTCTACCGTGATGCCCCGGCCGTCCCGCCGGCCACGCCGCCGTCGTGGACCCAGGCGCCCACCCAGGCCCTGCCCACGCAGCAGCCCGAGCCTGCCCCGCGCCAGGAGTGGTCGGTGCAGCAGCAGGACTGGGTGCAGCAGGCGCAGCCGGTCCAGTCGTACGCGCCCCAGCAGCAGGCCTACGCGCCGGCGCCGGCGAGCACGTCACAGACGCTGGTCGGGTTCCTCATCGGCCTGCTCGTCACCCTCGGGGTCGGCGGGGCCGTGATCCTGTTCAACCTGCTCGGCGGCTGACCGCCGCCCGCGGCGTCCGGACAGCGCGCCCAGCGCCGCGGACAGGCCCGTGAGCAGCAGTCCCCCACCGACCGCCACGACCACACCACCGACGCCGGCTGTCGGCGCCTCGGTGGGTGGTTCGGACGCCGTGGGCGTGGGCCGGAGCATCCCCGAGGGAGACGGCATCGGGTTGGGCGTCGGAGTCGGTGAGGCGACCGGTGTCGGCGGAGCGAGCAACGCGCGCGCTCCGGGCAGCAACTGCCCCGCGACCAAGGGGTAGAGGGCCTCGCCGGGGCACTCGGTGGCCGACATGTCCCGGTGCCCGGCGACCTGCTCGGTGGTCACCTCGGCCCCCTTGCGCCACTTGTTCGAGCCGCGCGAGGTGAAGGTCACCGGCCCGGCGAGGTCGAGCCCCTCGCGCACGGCCAGCCAGGCCAGCAGGCTGGTCATGGACGCCATCGCGGCGGGGGTCGGGGGCTCCGCGGTGTGGTCGCCGACGAAGCAGCACAGCAGCGCGTGGCCCTGGGATCCGCCGGTGGCATCACCCATCACGGGGCGGGTGAGGCTGCCGGCGCGGCCCTCCCAGATGGTGCCGAACGGGTCGACGAAGAAGTTGTAGGCGACGTCGGCCCAGCCCCGCTCGGCCGAGGTGTGGAACCGGTAGATCGACTGCAACCGCCCGGGGATCTTCTCCTCGGTGTCGGTGTTCGGCGTCTGCGTGTGGTGGACGAGCAGGAACCGGACGTCGGGCTCGTCCTCGAGCGGGCCCTTCGGGGCGAGGGTCCCCGCCCAGTCCGCGCGGGGCCGGATGGGCGGCTGGGTGGGAGCGGCGGCCGCGCCCGGGGCGTCCGAGAACGTCGCTGCGGCGACGCCGGCCACCGGCAACAGCGCGGTGGCCGCGACGAGGGTGCGCCGCGAGAGGGTCACCTCAGACCTTTGATCTCCCGCGGGTAGCAGTTGTTGCCCACCGGCAGGCCGATGGCCTTGCACACGGCGTTGGACGCCGCGCGGCTCTCGGCACCGGGGATCACGACCGCCCAGTAGTTGCGGTTGAGGCCCTCGAAGCGGTTGGCGTCGATGACGATCGCGGTGTGGTCGGGCTGGCTCAACTCGGCGGCACGCGCGATCGCCTGCTCGGCGCTCACGCTGCCCTGCGGCAGGGAGTCGAGCACGGTGACCCACGTGCCGACCGGCAGCTCGGTCGTGATGCCCGGGACGGACTCGTCGCCGGGCTCGGCGGACTCGTCGGGCGTAGCCTCGGGGGTCGGCGACTCCTCGGGCTCGGGGCTCTCGGCGGGGTCGGGGCTCTCGACCGGGTCGCTCGGCTGCGCGCTCGTCGGCGTCGGGCCCGGCGTGGCGCTGTCGGCGTCGTCGAACAGGGCGAACCAGGCGAACATCACGAGGATCGCGCCGACGACCACGCCGAGCACGATGCCCAGGGGCAGGCTGCCGCGGCGCTGGGGGTTCTGGTACGGGGTTGCCATCAGTCTCCTCACGCCACCTTGCTGAGCCAGCCGAACGTGTCCTCCGCGCGACCGTACTGGATGTCGAGGACGCCGTCGCGGATCTCGATCGTGCGCCGGAAGTCCTGGCCCTGCGGCCGCCACTCCCCCTGCTTGGACTTGAAGCCCGAGATCGGGGAGATGACCGCCGCGGTGCCGCAGCAGAACGCCTCGGTGTAGGTGCCGTCGGCGATGCCGTCGAACACCTCCTGCGCGCTGAGGCGGCGCTCGACCGGCGTGAGCCCCTGCTCGGCGCCCACCTTGAGGATCGAGTCGCGGGTGATGCCGTCGAGGATGGTGCCGCTGAGTGCGGGGGTGACGAGCTCGTTGTCCTTGGAGATCAGGAAGACGTTCATGCCGCCAAGCTCCTCGACGCGGTCCTTGCCCGTGGCCTCGATGAACATGACCTGCGTGCAGCCGTGCTCGTAGCCCTCGTACTGCGCGATCAGGGAGGCCGCGTAGTTGCCGCCGCACTTGGCGTTGCCCGTGCCGCCCTGGCCGGCGCGCGCCCACTCGTCGGTCACCCAAATGTCGACGCCCTGGACGCCGTTGGCGAAGTACGGCCCCACCGGGGACGCGATGACGAGGAAGGTGACCTCCTCGGCCGCGCGGACGCCCAGGAACGCCTCGCTGGCGATCATGAACGGACGGATGTACAGGGAGTGCTCACCCGCGGGGGCCGGCACGTAGCGGGCGTCGATCTCGACCAGCTGGCGGACGGCCTCGACGAAGTCCTCCTCGGGGAGGTTCGGGAGCATCATGCGGGCAGCCGAGCGGTTGAAGCGGGCGGCGTTCTGCTCGGGGCGGAACAGGTGCACGCTGCCGTCCTCGTGCCGGTAGGCCTTCATGCCCTCGAAGATCTCCTGGCCGTAGTGCAGCACGGCCGCGCTCGGGTCCAGCGTCAGCGGCCCGTACGGCTTCACCGTCGCGGAATGCCAGCCCTGGCCCTTGGTCCACGTGATCGACACCATGTGGTCGGTGAAGTGCACGCCGAAGCCGGGGTCGCGCAGGATCTCGGCGACCTGCTCGTCGGTGCGGGCATCGCTGTTCCGCTGGATCTCGAAGGACAAGGGCATGGGGGCCACGATACAACCTGCCGCAGGGGCGTCCTGAGCGTGTCGACGGGGCGGTCGCATCCGCTGACTGGGCTTGTCGAGGGCCGGGTGGCGGCCAGCCCTACGCTTGGCGTCCATGAGCGAGCAGACCGTTGAGAACAAGCCCACCATCGCCGTCATCGGCGGCGACGGGATCGGCCCCGAGGTCGTGGCCGAGGGCCTGAAGGTGCTGGACGCCGTGGTCGGCGATTCTGCGTTCGAGTACGTGCACTACGACCTGGGTGCGGAGCGCTGGCAGCGCACCGGCGAGGTGCTGCCGGAGTCGGTGTTGGCTGAGCTCGCCGGCGTGGACGCCATCGTGCTGGGGGCTGTCGGTGCGGCGCCGGGGTCGAAGGCGATCCCGTCGGGTCTGCTTGAGCGTGGGCTTCTGCTGAAGCTTCGCTTCGCGTTCGACCACTACGTCAACCTGCGCCCCTCGAAGCTGTACCCGGGCGTGGTGACGCCCTTGTCTCCGGCTGTCGTCGATCGCGGCCCGATCGACTTCGTCGTGGTCCGTGAGGGCACCGAAGGGCTCTACGCCGGTGTCGGCGGCTCGCTGGCCGTCGGGACGCCGTACGAGGTGGCCAACGAGGTCTCCGTCAACACCGCCCGCGGCGTGGAGCGCGTCGTGCGCGACGCATTCGAGCGCGCGATGCGCCGCCGCAAGAAGGTCACCTTGGTGCACAAGCACAACGTGCTCGTGAACGCCGGCGGCATGTGGAACCGCATCTTCAACGCCGTGGCCGCGGAGTACCCCTCGGTCGAGACCGACTACCTGCACGTCGACGCCACGATGATCATGCTGGTGCAGGACCCGCAGCGCTTCGACGTGATCGTCACCGACAACCTGTTCGGCGACATCATCACCGACCTCGCCGGCGCAGTCACCGGCGGCATCGGCCTGGCCGCCTCGGGCAACATCAACCCGTCCGGTGAGTTCCCGTCGATGTTCGAGCCCGTGCACGGCTCGGCGCCCGACATCGCCGGTCTCGGGGTGGCTGACCCCACCGCCACCATCTCCTCCATGGCGCTGCTGCTCGACCACCTGGGCCGCTCCGAGGACGCCGCCCGCATCGAGGCAGCCGTGGACGCCGACGTGACCGAGCGTGGGGCGTCCAAGCGGTCGACCACCGAGGTCGGCGACGCGATTGCGGCGCGCGTCTGAGTGCGCCTGCCCTGACTGCATTTCCGGGTGGAGAAACCCCAAGGATCCTTGGGGTTTCTCCACCCGGAAATGTTTCGGGAAGTGTCGCACGGCGGCCTTGACGCAGGTCTGTCCACAGGCTTGCGCGAGGGAGTGGGGGTCGCTGTGCACAGGCCCGGAATCCGAGTGACAGCAACGCCGCTGATCTGACCAACATCGGGGGCATGTCCGGCTTCCTGTTTCCCGACATCCCCGGCCAGATGGGCCTGGCCAGCACCCGGCAGCTCCTGAAGGCAGGGGCGTCCGAATGGGACCTGACCCAACTGGCCCTGCGTGGACAACGCGTGGTGCGCAGGGTCTATCGCTCCGGGACCGGCGAGCTCACGTCGAACCAGATGCTCGTGGCCGGGTCGCTGTGGGCGGGGCCGCACGCGGTCATGACCGGCGCCCACGCGCTCGCGGCCCACGGGCTGGTCGATGCCGATGACCTGGAGGTGAGGCCGAGATTCCTGGTCCCGGCCCAGCACCGCGCCCGTCGCAATGCCTTGGGCATGACCTCGGAGCGGACCCGCAGTATGCCGCGGAGCCTGTTGCGGGCCGGAGTCCCCGTCGCAACCCCCGAGCGGGCGCTCGTGGACACCGCCCACCGGCGAGAACTGACGGCGTCCCAGCTGAAGCTGCTGACGATGACGGTGTTGCAGCGGCGCCGAACCACCCTGGTACGCCTGGAAGCGGAGATCGCCGCACTGGGCGATGCCAACACCGGCCCCCTCCAGGACGGGATGCTCGGGTTCAGGAAGGGCGCCTGGTCGCCGCCCGAGGAGACGCTCGTCGCGGCGGTGGCGGCCGACGACCGCTTCCCACCGATGCTGGCGAACCCCCTCCTCGACGACCTCGAGGGCCGGCTGGTCGGGAGGCCCGACGGGTACTTCCCGGATGCCGGGGTCGTCGTTCAGGTGCACTCGCGCGCGTTCCACACCGGGAAGTCAGACGACGGTCGCGACCGCTGGGCGACGACCCTCGTGCGTGATGCGGACTACCAGACCTATGGATTGGTGGTCGTCCCGGTGGCGCCCGAGACGCTGGACAACGACCTGCCCAGCTTCCTGTCCACGTTGCTGCTCATCCTCGAGGCCCACCGCGGGCAGGGGGCCAGGCGAGTCCTGGTGCAGGTGCGGCCGGCCTGATCCCTGGCTTCTGGGATGGGGTGTCGTGCGGCGTTCCCGAGGACATTTCCGGGCTACTTCCCGTCCGCCTCCGCCATCGCCTTGGCCAGCTGGCGCCACTCGCGCCACTTGCCGATGCGCTCGATGATCCAGCCGACGAGCAGGCCGAGGGCGACGCCGGTGATGATGCCCAGCAGCGGGTGGTCGTGGAAGATCGAGCCCGCGACGAGGCCGATGCCGACCGAGAACGCCGCCCACAGGATCGTGGCCGCCAGGTCGATGACCATGAACCGCCGGTGCGGCAGACGCACGTAGCCGGCGACCATGTTGATCGCGATGCGGTAGCCGGGGATAAAGCGGGCCGACAGCAGCACCTCGGGGCCCTTGTGGTGGATCAGGTGGTGGGCCCGCGCGAGGACCTTGCCGCCGCGCTCGCCGCGGAAGATCTTCTCCAGCGGGATGTGGCGTCCGATCAGGTAGGCCGTGTTGTCGCCCAGCCACGCGCCGACGCACGCGATCAGGATGAGGAGCCAGAGCTTCACCGGCCCGCCGTGCGTCTCCGACAGGGCCGCCATCGCGATCACGATCGACTCACTCGGCACCGGCGGGAAGAACCCGTCGATCCAGCAGAGCATGCCGGTGACGAGGTAGGTCCACCACTCGCCGGCATGGCCGACGATCGCGTCCTGGATGGCGTCGTAGAACCTCATCGGTCAGGCGCTCCTCGGCGGGGTGGCTGGCATGGGCACGAGCATGCCAGAGGGAGGGCGTCCGACCAGCCCCCCGAGGGATGAATCGGGGCCGACCTCGGTCGCACTCCAGCCCTGATTCTGAGAGAAAATCAGCTTTCTCTTTGCTTTTTCTCAGGATGCGTTTAGGCTGGAGGGGCTGTCCGGGAGCAGGTCCCCCGGACGTCCCCATGAAAGGAAACCCCCATGAAGCTCAAGCGCACCATCGCCCTCGCCGCCTCGACGGCCGTCGCCGTCGGCGGCTCGGTCGCCCTGGCCGCGCCTGCCCAGGCCTCCACGGTGTGGGACGCCGTCGCCCAGTGCGAGTCCGGCGGCAACTGGTCGATCAACACCGGCAACGGCTACTACGGCGGCCTGCAGTTCAGCGCCTCCACGTGGAAGGCCTTCGGCGGCCACCAGTACGCCTCGAACGCCCACCTCGCCACCAAGGCGCAACAGATCGCCATCGCCCAGAAGACGCTGGCCGTCCAGGGTCCCGGCGCGTGGCCGACCTGCTCCAAGAAGGCGGGCCTGACCAAGGCCAACGGCGGCGCCAACGCCGCTGCCCCGGCCCCGGCCAAGGCCGAGACCAAGAAGGCGGCCCCGGAGAAGGCTGAGACCAAGAAGGCCGCCCCCAAGAAGGCCGAGACGAAGAAGGCCGCACCCAAGGCGTCCACCCAGAAGACTGCACCGAAGCGTGCGACGACCGTCAAGTCCGTCGCCACCACCGGCAAGCGGTTCATCACGGTCAAGACCGGCGACACGCTGAGCCAGCTGGCCGCGACCCACGGCGTCCAGGGGGGTTGGAAGACCCTCTGGTCGCTCAACCAGGCCGAGATCAGCAACCCCGACCTGATCTTCGTTGGCCAGGAGATCGCCATCGGCTGACCTCCGGCCATCCTGATCGCCGGGCCGGCGTCCGTCTCCTCCCCCATGACGGACGCCGGGCCGGCCCATGTGCCAAGCGAAAGGCCCCCGCACCGTCTGGGTGCGGGGGCCTTCGTGACGGGACGGGGTCAGCGAGCGGCGGTGCCCTCGACGTAGTCGTCGTCGTGCGACTTCACCCAGCTCATCAGCTTGCGGAGCTCGCGGCCGGTGGCCTCGATCGGGTGCTGCTCACCCTTCTCGCGCAGGGACTTGAACTCCGGCGCGCCGGCCTCCTGGTCGTCGATGAAGCGCTTGGCGAACGCGCCCGACTGCACGTCGGCCAGGACGGCCTTCATGTTCTCCTTGACGCGGGCGTCGATGACGCGGGGCCCCGACACGTAGTCGCCGAACTCGGCCGTGTCCGAGACGCTCCAGCGCTGCTTGGCGATGCCGCCCTCGTACATGAGGTCGACGATCAGCTTCAGCTCGTGGAGGCACTCGAAGTAGGCCACCTCGGGCTGGTAGCCCGCCTCAGTGAGCACCTCGAAGCCGGCCTGCACCAGCGCCGACGCTCCACCGCAGAGGACGGCCTGCTCACCGAACAGGTCGGTCTCGGTCTCCTCGGTGAAGGTGGTCTTGATGCCACCCGCGCGCAGCGATCCGATCGCCTTGGCGTAGGACAGGGCCAGCGGCCAGGCCTCGCCCGAGGCGTCCACCTCGACGGCGACGATCGCGGGCACACCGCGACCCTCGGCGTACTCACGGCGCACCAGGTGGCCGGGGCCCTTCGGCGCGACCATGCAGACGTCGACGCCCTCGGGGGCGGTGATGTAGCCGAAGCGGATGTTGAAGCCGTGCGCGAAGAACAGCGCGTCGCCCTCCTGCAGGTTGGGCTCGATGTCCTCGGCGTAGATCTTCCGCTGGTGCTGGTCGGGGGCCAGGATCATGATCAGGTCGGCCTCGGCGGCCGCCTCGGCCACCGACACCACGCGCAGGCCCTCGGCCTCGGCCTTCGCCGCAGACGCCGAGCCCTCACGCAGACCGACGCGGACGTCGACGCCCGAGTCACGCAGGCTGAGCGCGTGCGCGTGGCCCTGCGAGCCGTAGCCGATCACGGCGACGGTGCGACCCTGGATGATCGACAGGTCGGCGTCGGAGTCGTAGAACATCTCTGCCATGTGGGTTTCCTAACTTGTGGTGGTGGTCAGCGGACGCCCGGGCGCGCCCGGTCGACCTTGGCGGAACGATCGGTGAGGGACTTGCTACCACGGCCCAGGGCGACGAGGCCGGACTGGACCAGCTCGCGGACGCCGTAGGGGCGCAGCATCTCCAGCAGGGCCTCGAGCTTGTCGGGGCTGCCGGTGGCCTCGACGACCAGGGAGTCCTGGTGCACGTCGACGGTCTTGCCGCGGAACAGCTGCACGATCTCGATGATCTGACTGCGCGAGGCCGGGTCGGCCTTGAGCTTGACCAGGACCAACTCGCGGCGCACGGCGCTCTCCTCGAGCTCGACGATCTTCAGCACCTCGACGAGCTTGTTGAGCTGCTTGGTGATCTGCTCGAGCACGGCCGGGGAGTCGACGGCGACCTGGATCGTGATGCGGCTGATCTCGGGGCGCTCGGTCGGGCCGACCGCGAGCGACTCGATGTTGTAGCCGCGCCGGGCGAACAGGCCCGAGATGCGGGCCAGGACGCCGGGCTTGTTCTCGACGATGACGCTCAGGGTGTGTGTCTTGTTCACAGGATCTCGTCCTCCCAGTTGGGCGCCAGGTCCTTGGCGATCAGGATGTCGTCGTTGCTCGTGCCGGCCGGGACCATCGGCCACACCATGGCGTCCTTGTGGACGATGAACTCGACCACGACGGGACGGTCGTTGATCTCGAGCGCCTTCGCGATGACCTCGTCGACCTCCTCGACCGTCTCGGCCCGCAGGCCGACCGCACCCATCGCCTCGGCGAGCTTCGGGAAGTCCGGGATGCGCCAGCTGTTCAGGTCGGTGTTGGAGTACCGCTCGCCGTAGAACAGGGTCTGCCACTGGCGGACCATGCCGAGGCTCTCGTTGTTGATCACCGCGATCTTGATCGGGATGTCGTTCAGCGCGCAGGTGACCAGCTCCTGGTTGGTCATCTGGAAGCAGCCGTCACCGTCGATGCCCCACACCAGCTCGCCGGGCTTGCCGACCTTGGCGCCCATGGCGGCGGGCACGCAGTAGCCCATCGTCCCGGCACCACCGGAGTTCATCCAGCGGCCCGGCTTCTCGAAGGGCAGCAGGTGCGCGGCCCACATCTGGTGCTGGCCGACGCCGACGGCGTAGTACGCGTCGGGTCCGGACATCTCGCCGATGCGCTTGATGACGTACTCGGGGCTGAGCATGTCGCCCTTGGTGGGCTGCGGGTCGGCCGCGTACTTGGTCTTGAGGTTCGTCAGGTAGGCACGCCACGCCGAGTAGTCGCCGAGGTCCTCGCCGCGCAGCACCTCGTTGAGGGCGGCGATCGTCAGCTTGAGGTCGCCCACGATCGGGACGTCCACCGACCGGTTCTTGCCGATCTCGGCCGGGTCGATGTCGGCGTGGATGACCTGGGCGCCCGGCGCGAACGTGTCGAGCTTGCCCGTGACGCGGTCGTCGAAGCGCGCGCCGAGGGTGATCAGCAGGTCGGAGCGCTGCAGGGCGCCGACCGCCGACACGTGGCCGTGCATGCCGGGCATGCCCATGTGCAGCGGGTCGCTGTCGGGGAACGCACCGCGGGCCATCAGCGTGGTCACGAGCGGGATCTGGGTGATCTTGACGAGCTCGGCGAGCTCCTCGAACGCCTCCGACTTCACGACGCCGCCGCCGACGTACAGCGTCGGGCGGGACGCCGCCTTGATCATCTTCGCCGCCTCGCGGATCTGCTTGGCGTGCGGGTTGATCGTCGGGCGGTAACCCGGCAGGTCCAGCTCGTGCGGCCACTCGAACGGCGCGGAGCTGACCAGCGCGTCCTTGGTGATGTCGACGAGGACCGGGCCGGGGCGTCCGGTGCCGGCGATGTGGAAGGCCTCCTTGATCGCGCTCGGGATGTCCTGCGCGCGGGTCACCAGGAAGCTGTGCTTGGTGATCGGCATCGTGATGCCGCGGATGTCGGCCTCCTGGAAGGCGTCCGTTCCGACGGCGGTCGAGGCGACCTGACCGGTGATGGCGACGATCGGCACCGAGTCGAGGTAGGCGTCCGCGATACCGGTGACCAGGTTGGTGGCGCCGGGGCCGGAGGTGGCCATGCAGACGCCGACCCGGCCGGTCGCCATGGCGTAGCCCTCGGCGGCGTGCGCGGCGCCCTGCTCGTGGCGGACCAGGATGTGGCGGACCAGCTCGCTCTGGCCGAGCGGGTCGTACGCCGGCAGGATCGCGCCGCCGGGGATGCCGAAGATGACGTCTACACCGACGCGCTCGAGCGACTCGACGAGGGCCTGCGCCCCGGTGAGTTCCTTGGGCCTGGTGTCATCTGCCATTGGTGATCATCCCCTTCGGTGTCGGTGTGCGGTGTGCGCTCTCGTTGCAAAGAAAAACCCCCGCTGCCGGTTTCGTGCACGGCAGGCGAGGGAGCGCGTCGGTCTGAGGCGGGGCTCAGGCGACGCGCGCGGTAACTACGAGGAGGCTCATGTGCACGAGAGCCACCCTAGCGCCTTGTTCGGTTCACTTCACAACGTGGGCGTTCTGTGTCCATGATCCGGACGCCGCGGGCTGCGGCAGCGCTCAGCCCGTGATGCGCGCGTGGACCTCGTCGAGGTCGCCGGACGCCGCGCGCGTCAGCAGCGCGCCCATGCTGGCGTCGTCGGCGTAGCGCGGCACCAGGTGGACGTGGAGGTGGAAGACGGACTGGCCGGCGTCCTCCCCCACGTTCGACAGGACGTTCATCCCGGACGCGCCCAGCTTCTCGACGAGCAGGGTCCCGGTGGCGGCGATGGCCGGGGCGATCGAGGCCAGGACGTCGGCGTCCGCGAGGGCATCGCTGACGTGCGCGCGCGGGACGACGAGCGTGTGCCCGGTCTTGAAGGGGTCGAGGTCGAGGAACGCGATCGCGTGGTCGTCCTCGTACACCCGCTTGCTCGGGATCTCACCCGCGACGATGCGGCAGAAGATGCAGTCGGCCTGGGTGGTCATCAGCGAACCTCGAATCCGGCCCCGGAGAGGCCTTCCTTGATCTGGGCCACGGTCAGCGTGCCGTAGTGGAACACGGAGGCGGCGAGTACGGCGTCGGCACCGGCGCGGGCCGCGTCGACGAAGTGCTCGACGGTGCCGGCCCCGCCCGAGGCGATGACGGGCACGTCGACGACCGCGCGCACGGCCTCGATCATCTCAAGGTCGAATCCGTCGGTGGTGCCGTCGCGGTCCATGGAGTTGAGCAGGATCTCCCCCGCCCCGCGCTCGACGGCCTCGCGGCACCAGGCGATGGCGTCCAGCCCGGCGCTCTGGCGTCCGCCGTGCGTGGTCACCCCGAAGCCGGAGGGTTGGTCGGCCTCGCGTCGGGCGTCCAGGGACAGGACGATGACCTGCCGGCCGAACCGGTCGGCGATCTCGTTGAGCGCCTCGGGCCGGGTGATCGCGCCCGTGTTGATGCCGACCTTGTCGGCGCCGGTGCGCAACAGCCGGTCCACGTCGTCGGCGCCCCGGACCCCGCCACCGACGGTGAGCGGGATGAACACCGTCTCGGCGGTGCGCTTGACCATGTCGTAGGTGGTCTCGCGCCCCTGCGAGGAGGCGGAGATGTCCAGGAACGTCAGCTCGTCGGCGCCCTGCTGGCCGTACAGCGTGGCCAGCTCCACCGGGTCACCGGCATCGCGCAGGTTGAGGAAGTTCACGCCCTTCACCACGCGGCCGTCGTGCACGTCGAGACACGGGATCACCCGGATAGCCACACCCATGAGGTCAGACTAACCACAAGGCCGAGGGCCGGGAGTGTGCTCCCAGCCCCCGACCGCTCGTGGGTGTGGCGTCTCCGAGTGCATTTCCGGGTGGCAGGACCCCAAGGATCCTTGGGGTTCTTCCACCCGGAAATGCATCCGGGGGTCAGTCCTTCAGTCGTCCTCGAGGTACGCGGCGTCGACGACGCCGCGGCGCAGGCGGTCGATGGCCTCGCGGGCGTTGTCGCGGACGACCGACTCACCGGCCGCGTCGGCGACCTGGCCGAGCAGGTCGATGACCATGCGCATCCAGCGCACGAAGTCGCCGGCGGTCAGCTCGGTCTCCTCCAGGATGTCGCCCAGCGCGACCCCGTTGCCCCAGCGGTACACGGCCTCGGCGAAGCCGATGTCGGGGTCGCGGCCCTGCTCGAGCCGGTGGTCGCGCTCGAGCAGCCGCACCCCGCGCCAGATGCGGCGCACCATGGTCTGGGCGACCTCCGACGACCGGGTGGGCATCCGTGCCGGGCGTTGCGGCTCGCCGCCGCGCGACTCGTAGGTCAGCGAGGACAGCACCGCGGCCAGTTCGGCGGGGTCGAGCTCGTCGAACGTCCCGGCACGGATGGCCTCGGCGGTGACCAGGTCGAGTTCGGAGTAGATCCGTGCCAGCATGCGCCCGGCGTCGGTCACCTCGGTCCCATCCGGGGACAGGTAGCCGAGCGAGGACAGCACGAGGCACACCTTGTCGAACCGGTTGGCGATCGTGTTCGTCCGGCGCTCGGTCTGCGCGCGCAGGTCGGCGGTGTCGCGCTCGAGGCGCAGCGCCTTCTCGGCCGCCCGCGCGTGCACCTCGCGGTCGGGGCAGGCGTGGCACGGGTGCTCCTTCACGGACGCCCTCAGCTCGGCGATCCGGCCGGCCACCTCCTCGTCCATCGCGGCCGCGTTGTACCGCGGGGCGCTCAGGTCGACCGAGCCCAGCTTGGTGTGGAACGCCGCGGCGAGGTTGCGCCGGTCCTTGGCCGAACGGCCGTCGAAGTGCTTGGGCACCCGCATGCGGCCCGCCACCACCGGCGGCGACGGGAAGTCGGTCAGCGAGAGCTTCTTGACCTGCCGCTGCTCGGTCATCACGAGCGGCGAGGGGTTCGCCCGGTCGCGGCCCACGCCGGGGTCGATCACGACCGCCCAGCCCTCGTGCCGCCCCGACGGGATGGCGATGATGTCGCCGGGCACCAGCTCGAGCAGCACCGAGATCGACTCGGCCCGCCGGTCGGCCTTGCGCGAGCGCGCCGCCTCCGCCTCCAGGGCGCCGATCGACGCGCGAAGCCGGGCGTACTCCTCGAAGTCACCGCGGTCACAGGCCGCGTCGGCCCACAGGGCCGCGATCTTCTCCTTGTTCCGGGTGGCTGCCCGGGCGAGCCCCACGACCGACTTGTCGGACTGGTACTGCGCGAACGACTGCTCCAGCAGCCCGCGCGCCTTCTCGCGCCCCACGCGGGCGACCATGTTGACCGCCATGTTGTAGGTCGGCGAGAACGACGACCGCAGCGGATAGGTGCGCTTGGACGCCAGCCCGGCCACCGCGCGCGGGTCGACGTTGCGGTGCCACAGCACCACCGCGTGCCCCTCGACGTCGATGCCCCGGCGGCCGGCGCGGCCGGTGAGCTGGGTGTACTCCCCCGCCGTGATGTCGACGTGCGCCTCGCCGTTGTACTTGACCAGCTTCTCCAGCACCACCGAGCGGGCGGGCATGTTGATGCCGAGCGCGAGCGTCTCGGTGGCGAACACGACCTTGACCAGGCCGCGCACGAAGGCCGCCTCGACGCACTCCTTGAACGCCGGCAGCATGCCCGCGTGGTGGGCGGCGATGCCGCGGCGCAGGGCCTCGGCGAACGTGGCGTAGTCGAGCGCTTCCAGGTCGTCGCGGCTCAGCCCGGTGGTGGCGGCCGAGGCGAGGGCGTCCAGCTCGGTTCGCTCGACCGCGTTCGTCAGCCGGACGCCGCTGCGCAGCAACTGCCCCACCGCCTGGTCGCAGCCGGCCCGGGAGAAGATGAAGTAGATGGCGGGGAGGAGGCCCTCGGCGTCCAGCTTCTCGACCGCGCCGTCGCGGCGCGGGATGAGGTTGGGGCCCTGCTGGCCGCGGCCCGCGGCGTTCTTCTCGATCCGGTCGCGTGTGCGGCGGCCCCGCTGGCGGCGCGAGTCGTCGCGCACGTAGCGGCTCTCCTGCTTGGCCAGGCTGACCAGTTCGGGGTTGACGTCGGCGGCCGAGGCGGCCCCGAGCGCGGGCGAGCGGTCCCCGGCGAGCGCGGTGGGGGCCTCGGCCTCGAACAGGTCGTAGATGCGGCGTCCGGCCATCATGTGCTGGAACAACGGCACCGGACGCCGCTCGCTCAGCACCACCTCCACCCCGCCGCGCACCTCGTCGAGCCAGTCGCCGAACTCCTCGGCGTTGCTCACCGTCGCCGACAGCGAGACCAGCTGCACCGACGGGGCGAGGCCGATGATGACCTCCTCCCACACCGCGCCACGGAAGCGGTCGGCGAGGTAGTGCACCTCGTCCATGACCACGTAGCCGAGCCCGCGCAGGGTCGAGGACCCCGCGTAGATCATGTTGCGCAGCACCTCGGTGGTCATCACCACGATCGGGGCGTCGCCGTTGATGGTCGTGTCCCCGGTCAACAACCCCACCCGGTGCGACCCGAAGCGCTCGCTCAGGTCGTGGAACTTCTGGTTGCTCAGCGCCTTGATCGGCGTGGTGTAGAAGCACTTGCGGCCCTCGCGCAGGGCCAGGAACACCGCGAACTCGCCCACGACCGTCTTGCCGGCGCCGGTCGGCGCCGCGACGAGCACGCCCGACCCGGCCTCAATGTGGGCGCAGCCGTCACGTTGGTAGTCGTCGAGCGCGAACGGGAAGGCGGCGCTGAACTCGGCGAACGCGGGGCCCGGCTCGGGGGCGGGGCGGTTCGTGGGCATCCTCTAGGCCTCCTGGGTGTAGACGTGCAGCGCACCGGGCGCCGCGGAGACGGTCAGGGGCACGTGCCCGAGCGGCTCGCCGTCGGCCATGCCGTGCAGGCCGTCGCCGTCGACGACCACACGCCGGACGCGCAGCCGCTCGATGGCGGGGTGGTCGAAGGTGCGGCCCGTGGCCAGGTGGGGCAGGTATCGCACCAACGTCGACAGCCCCACGGGATGCACGATGACCACGTCGAGGAGGCCGTCGGTCAGGTCGTAGTCGGGGGCGATCCTGATGCCGCCCCCGAAGATGCCGCTGTTCGCGACGGCGACGAGGATGGCGTCCACCTCGCGGTGCTCCCCGTCCAGGTCGAGGCGGTAGTGCAACGGGGCGAACGAACGTGCCTCCGCGATCACCGCCCCCACGTAGGACAGGTGGCCCAGGTCGACGGGGGCGTTGTTCGCGCGGGCGTTGACCTTCTCGTCGTACCCGGTGGACACCACGCAGCCCGCGTACTCGAGCTGGCCGCGGTGCAGGTCGCCGCGCACCTCGGCGAGGTCGATGGCCCGTGTGCGGCTGGCCACGACGGCGTCGGTGGCGCGCTCCCAGCCACGGCGCCGGTCGCGGCCCGGGCCGGGGGCGGGCGCCGCCAGCCCGACGCCCCGGACGAAGTCGTTGCCGGTGCCGGCCGGGATGACGCCCAGCGGCACGTCGGTCCGGGCGCAGGCGTTGAGGCCGATGTGCGCCATGCCGTCGCCGCCGACGACGACGAGGCCGTCGTAGCCCTCCGCGACGGCGTCGGCGCACGTGGCGTGCGCGTGCTCGGGCGAGTGGGCCAGGGTGCGGGTGACCCGGACGCCGGCGTCCACCAGCCGTGCCTCGACGGCCGGGGTCAGGCGTTGGCCGCGGCCGTGCCCCGCGGCCGGGTTGACCACGAGGGCGAGGTGCCTCATGCGCGCTCGAGTTCCTTGGAGGCGCTCTTGGCGCGGCGGCGGTCGTTCCAGTGGCAGATCGCCTCGGCGATGAGGAACAGCAGCATCATCGGGACGGCCAGGGCCATCATCGAGAACGGGTCACCGCCCGGCGTGGCGGCCGCGCCGAAGATGGCGCAGCCGAACAGAACGTAGCGACGGGCGCCCTTGAGCGCCTTGCCGGACACGACGCCGACCAGGTTCAGCGTCACGACGATCACCGGCAGCAGGAACCCGGCCCCGAAGACGAGCATCAGCTGCATCATCAACACGAGGAAGTCGTTGAGCGGCAGCAGGTTCTGGATGGCGATGACGTCGGTGGTGAACGCCATCAGGATCGCGATCGCCGAGGGCAGGATGTAGTAGCCCATCGTCATGCCGCCCAGGAACATGGGCACGGCGGCGAGCAGGAAGATCAGCGCGTACTTCTTCTCCTTGGCCAGCAGCGCCGGGGCGATGTAGGCCCACACCTGGTAGAGCCAGATCGGGCTGGTCAGGACCAGCCCGCCCAGCGCCGAGACCATCAGGATCAGGATCAGCGGGGCCGTCACGCCGCTCAGCACGGCGGTGACCTCGAGGTTCGGCTTGATGCCCTTGAGGATCTCCTGCGCCTGCTCCCACGGCTGCAGCAGGAACAGCAGCAGCTTCTCGTGGAAGATCAGGGACACGATGGTCCCCACCGCGATGGTGATCATCGAGAAGACCAACCGGTAGCGCAGTTCGCGCAGGTGGTCGGCCAGCGACATCACCCCGTCGGCAGGGACCTTCGGGGGCTTGAGCCAGCCGAGGCTGAGGCGGGCCACGGCGTCCGAGGCCTACTTCTGGTCGGCGTCGGGGCGGGGGTCCTCGACGAGCTCGGCTTCGAGGGTGCTGTCGGCCACGGTGCCGCGCTCGCGCTGGTCGAGCTCGTACTCGCGGCGGCGGAGCTCCGCCTCACGCTGCGCCTGCTCCTCGTCGGCCTTGATCTGGCGCGTCTCGTCCTTGAACTCGCGCAGCGCGCGGCCGGCGTTCTTGCCGGCGCCCGCGAGACGGGACCCACCGAAGATGAGGAGCGCGAGAACGATCAGGATGACCCATTCCCAGCCCTGCATGTTGAACGGCAGCATTGCTACTCCTTGCCTAGGTGTACGAGGTGAAGTCTAGAAGGTGCGCGGCGGCGCCCCCACGCCGTCGACCAGCGCGAGCGCCGTGTCGACCTGGGAACCCAGTTCGCCGAGCGCGTCGAGCACCGCCAGGGCCTTGCGCCACAGCGCGATCGCGAACAGGACGAGCATGACCAACCCGGCGAGCGCGGCCCCCACGATGATCCACACCCACCACACCCGCCGAACCCTACAACACAGACCTGACGCGGGCTTCAGCGGTCCCCGCCGAGCGCCTCGCGGGCGGCCTCGATCGCGGACGCCGCGGCCTGCGGCGGGTCCACGCGCGCCACGGCCGGGCCCAGCCGGAGCAGGAGCCGGCGGAACCAGCCCGGGTCCGCGACCCGCATCCGCACGCGGAGCAGCCCGTCGGGCAGTTCCTCGGTGGCGACGAGCGGGTGGTACTCGGTGATCCAGCGACCCCCCGGGCGCAGGTCGAGGGTGACCTCGACCGCGTCGGGGCGGTCGTCGAGCCACCCGGACGCCAGCGCCGGGGCCGGCCCGTGGTCGGTGGTGGCCTGCTCGAGGGGGTCGACGGCGACGATGCGGTCGAGCCGGTAGGTGCGCCAGCCCGCGCGTTCGTGCGCCCACGCCGTGAGGTAGCCGTAGCCGTCGCGGGTGCCCAGGCGTGCCGGGTCGACGACGGGCGTCGTCGCGACGCCGCGCGAGGCCCCGTGGTAGGTCAGCCGCACGGCCACGCCGGCGGCGATCGCGTCGGCGAGCTGACCCCGGATCGACTCCTGCCCCGCCGACACCGCGATCGCGACCTTGTCGGTGCCTCCGCCGACGGCGCCCTCGAGCTTGGCCCGGGCCGAGCGGACGGCGGGGCCGAGTTCGGCGTCCGCCATCTCCTCGAGCGCGGCGAGGGCGACGACGAGGCTCATCGCCTCCTCGGGGGTGAACCGGTGCGGGCGGGCGAGGAACTCGGCGTTCGTGAGCCGGATGGTGCCCGACTCAAGCGCGTCCATGTCGACCTCGATGAGGTCGCCGGGCGCGCCGCCGGGCAGGCCGCAGAACCACAGCACCTTCAGGTCGGCCACCAGCTGGCGCGGGGTGACGTCGAACACGGACGCCGTGGCCTCCAGGTCGGCGTCGGGGTGGGCCTGGAGGTACGGGACGAGCGCGAGGAGCCGGGGCACCTGGCTGGACGAGGTCATCGCCATGCCGCCACCGCCTCGAGGTGCACGCGGACGGCGGCCGCCAGCTCGGGCGGGTCGAGGACGACGACGTCGGCCCCGTACCAGGCGATGTCCCCCGCGGCGTCGGCGGGGTCGCTCGCCACGCGCAGGCGCCAGGCCGTGAAGCCGGGTGGGGGCTGGGCCGCGGGGTCGGCGTCCGGGGTCGGTTCGGGGTCGGGCCCGACCGGCCGCGCGAAGCGGACGAGGTCGGGGGCGGCCCCGTCGCGGACGGCGATGGTGGCGATCGTGTCGCGGCGCGCGGTCAGCGAGCGCACGTGCTCCTCCACGACGGCCGGGTCGGGCGGCGTGACCTCGCCCTTGGCCAGGCGCGGGGCGTCCTCGATGCGGGAGACCTTGTAGGAGCGCCCCTCGCCGCGGGTGCGGTCGAGGCCGATCAGGTACCAGGCGCCCTTGCGGTTGACCAGGCGCCACGGCTCGACGACGCGGGCGAGCCCGCGGTAGGTGAAGGCGACCGGCTGTCCGGCCAGCGTCGCCTGCCAGAGCGTCTCGAAGGCGGGTTCCCGGGCGCCCACGGTCGGGGCGAACGTGGCCACGCGGTCGGCGTCCGGGTCGAGGCCGGAGGCTCGCAGCTTCGCCAGCGCGGCGGTGGCCTGGCCGCCGAGGCGGGCGTCGTCCCAGACGGTGGAGGCGACGCCGAGCGCCGCCAGCTCGGCCGGGGTGAAGTCGATCTCGGGCAGCTCGAAGTCGCGCCGGCGGATGCGGTAGCCCACCTCGTCGGGGAACAGCGGCGAGTTCGAGCCGGTCTCGACCGGGACGCCCATCGCGCGCAGGTCGTCCTTGTCGCGCTCGAAGGTGCGCTCGAACGCTTGGTCGGACAGGCCGTGGTAGCCCTCGACCAGCTCGCGGATCTGCTCCCGCTCCACGAAACGGCGCGCCATGAGCAGGCAGATCGTGAGGTTCATGATCCGTTCCGACTTGCGCGCTGACACGCCCCTCAGGCTAGCGCTGAGCGGGCCCGGACCGGCCTCGACGCTCCCGAACCGCGACAGCCATGGTTACCGCG
Organism: Propioniciclava sp. MC1595; assembly: GCF_017569205.1. GTDB lineage: Bacteria > Actinomycetota > Actinomycetes > Propionibacteriales > Propionibacteriaceae > Propioniciclava. Next base: position 1,510,620 of record NZ_CP071870.1, on the reverse strand, counting down.
CCCGGATGCACCGCACCATCGGCAACCCCACCGCCAAGGCCGCCATCGACATGGCCCTGTGGGACATCCTCGGCAAGGCCTGGGGCCAGCCCGTCCACCGCCTCCTCGGCGGCTGGACCGACCGGATGCGCGTCAGCCACATGCTCGGCTTCGACGACCCGGCCAAGATGGTCGACGAGGCGGCGAGGATGATCGACACCTACGGCATCCGCACCTTCAGGGTGAAGGTGGGGCGGCGGCCGTGAAGCCCGAGCTGGTGCTCGACATCCAGGGCGACGAGTCCGGCGAGACGGTCACGTACGACTTCGTGCTCGACCCGGTCCAGGCGTGATCGTCCCACCGGACTGCACGGGCATGATCACGATCACCGAGCTGGCCCCGGGGCCGGCGGGCGGCGCGATGCTGCTCGTCGGGCCGAGTCTCGGCACCGCCGTCGCGTCCCTGTGGGGCGCGGCGGCGGCGCTGCTGGGCGAGCGCTACCGCGTCCTCGGCTGGGACCTCCCCGGCCACGGCGCCTCCTCCCCGGCCAGCGGTCCGTTCTCGCTGGCCGAGCTGGCCGACGCCGTCTTGGACGCCGTGGGCTCACCCTTCCACTACGCCGGCGTCTCGGTCGCGGGCGCGGTCGGGCTGCACCTCGCCCTGACGGGCGACCCGCGGGTGCTGTCGACGGCCGTGGTCTGCTCAGGTGCCAAGCTGGGCACCCGGGAGTCGTGGCAGGAGCGCGCCGCGCTGGTGCGCGAGCAGGGCATCGGGCCGCTGGTCGAGGGCTCGCGCGAGCGCTGGTTCTCCGACCGCACGCGCAGCGAGCGCCCCGAGGTCGTCGAGGCGCTCCTCACCGAACTGCAGGGCATGGACGCCGCGTCCTACGCCTTCGTGTGCGAGGCGCTGAGCGAGCACGACGTCCGCTCCCGGTTGGCCGAGATCGACGTCCCGACGCTCGCCCACTGCGGCGGCGACGACGTCGTCTGCCCGCCCGAGCTGATGGCCGAGGTGGCCGACGGCGTCCGGGAAGGTCGGCTCGTGGTGCTGCCCGAGGTGGGGCACCTCGCACCGGCCGAGGACCCGGAAGCCACCGTTGCCGCGCTCGAAACCCAAGCCCTCGGCGCAGAAAAGTAGAGCCCTCGGCGCAGGAAACTAGAGCCCTCGGCGGGTGACCGCCTTGCGCACCACCTGGCCCAGCCAGGTGGCCGGGACGACCTCGCCGGTGACGAGGTACTCCAGCGTGTGGTCGTAGTGCAGGGCGTCGGCGAGGATCACGAAGCTGCGGGGCGTCCCGACGCTGATGATCACGTCGCCGTTGCGCACGTCGGCCTCGGGGCCGGGCAGGTAGGTCTTCTCCGTCCCCCGGATCTGGAGCACCGGGACCGCCGCGACCCGGTCGTCGCGGTCGTCGGGGTGCCGGAACAGGTCACCCAGGTGCACGGGCCCCGAGCGCAGGCGGCGCACGACGGCGGGGGTGTCGCGCTCCCCCACGACGATGCGGTGGCTGTCGGGCGACCCGCGGCCGACCACCTCGAGCAGGTGGTCGAGCACCGGCTCGGCCTCCTCGTCCTTCATGCCCCACACGCGCACGACGAAGTCCCAGAAGTCGGGGGTGATCACCCGCGCGAGCGCCTCCTGCACGGTGAGCTGCGCGGGGACGAACACCGAGTCGGGGGCGAACGCGCGCAGCAGCGGCTCGTTGCGCTTGGACCGCTGCCGCACCGCCAGGAAGAGGTCGGGGTTCACCAGCCGCGCGTGGCCGACCAGCGCCAGGTTCTGGGCGTCGTCGCTGCCCCCGGCGATGAAGCCCACCGCCCCGCCCACGTCGGGGGTGCCGTCGACCGGCCACACGAGCGACGAGTCGAGGCCGGCGTCGTCGAGGTCGTTGGCGATCTCGGGGCCGAAGTGGTCGTCGGAGGCGATGATCCACAGGCCGTCCTCGTGCTCCTCCGCGTGGGCCGAGACCAGCGTGCCCGGCGCGGCGATGAGCCAGGTCAGCAGCCGGTACGTCGAGGGACGCCGCACCCGCATCACCAGGTAGTTGCCGTACCGCTCGAACGGGTTCACCACCGCGGACGCCCCGAACTCGCGCATGGCCTTCGCGGTGGCGCGCTCGTTGGCGCGGGCGACCACCGGCACGTCGTGGCGCAGCAGCGTCACCGCCATCACGATGGATAGGTTGGCCGCGTCGTCGTCGGTGAGCGCGAGCACGCCGGCGCAGTACTTGCTGCCCAGCCCGGCCAGCCCGAGGATGGCCGGGTCGCGGGCGTCCCCCACCAGACCCGGGATGTCGCTCGACAGCTGCGCCCCGGCGAGCGCGTCGATGGACTCCTGGTCGGCGGCCACGACCACCGTGCTGCGGCCGAGCGTGTCGAGGGTCTCGGCCGCGGCGCGGCCCATCTGTCCGTACCCGACGAGGATGAGGAACGGACGCCTCAGCCGCTTCACCCGGCGCACGAAACGCTGGCGGGCCAACGAGTCGCGGAACGCCTTGTCCTGCAGCAGCGCCAGCAGGGCGCCGAGCGCGTAGGCCCACCCGATCACCGAGCCGTAGATGCAGACCGTGAGCCACAGCCGCTGCACGCGGGTCAGCGCGTAGGGCAGCTCGCCGAAGCCGATCGTCAGGGCCGTGTAGGACATCAGGTAGAACGCGTCGAACACCGACATCGTGTACGGGCGGCCCTGGTCGTCCACGCCGGGGATCAGCGCCAGGCCCGCCACCGAGATCGCGAACACGACCACCACCACGATGAGCGGGGCGCGCATACGGCGCAGCACCAGGAAGACCGCATCGGTGGACGGCTCGGGGGCCGGCACCCGCACGAACCGCCGGCGCAGGGTGCGCTGCCCGCCGTGGTGGTGCGGCGGCTCGGGGTTGGTGCTCGGCAGCGTCATCGGACGGGGGTGGCCCGGCTCAGTGGCGACGGAAGTTCGCGGTCTCGATGATCATCAGCACGACCGAGACCACGTTCGCCAGCAGGGCGCCCAGGGCCAGCGACACCACGCTCGACATCGAGTGCATCGTCATCGGCTCCACGATGATCTGCGTGTACCAGATCCACGCCATGGCGGCGGCGATCAGCTGGATCGTGGCGACGAGGCTCGTCGCCAGGTGGATCGCGCCGATCTGGGTGCGGTCACCGAACTTGAGGATGGTCGCGATGATGTTGACCACGACCGCCGCGTACAACTCGATGACGTTGTGGTGCTCGGGGTTGCCGATGTCACCGGTCACGTAGCCGAAGTTCAGCGTCGCCGCGAGCAGCACGAAGAAGCCGAAGACGACCTTCTCGAGGTTCATGCGCCCACACTAGGACCTTCGGCCCCGGTGTGGGGTCAGGCGACGGCGGACGCGAACAGGATGTCGACGACGTAGACGACCGTGTCGCCGGCCTCGACCGGCGGGTTCTGGCTGGCCTTCTCGTAGCCCACCGACGGCGGGGCGACGAGCACGACGCGCGAGCCGATCGGCTGGCCGACGATGCCCTGCTTCCAGGCCTCGAGGGTCTGGCTGATCTGGCCGGCCACCGGGGCGTCGAACTTGTCCTCGACCATCTCGCCGGTCTTCCAGGAGTACATCCGGTACTTGACCATCACGTAGTCCTCGGCCGCGACGGGACGCTGGGCGCCCCTGATCACCGGGGCCGCGACCAGCTCGGTCGGCGGGGTGGCCGCCGTGTCGATGGTGATGGTCGGCTTGCCGTCGGCCTCGCCGAGGGTGACGGGCAGGGTGGGGGTCTCGGCCGCGCCCACGGCGTCCTTGGTCGAGACGGCGCGCACGTCGGCGACGAAGACGAGCGTGTCGCCCACCTCGATCGCCGGGGCCCGGCCGCCGGCGCTGTCGTAACCGTCGGTGCCCGGCATCACGATCAGGATGCGCTGGCCCGCCTTGGTTCCCGTGAGGCCCTTGGTGAAGCCCGGGACGACCTGCTCGAGGCTGAACATGCCCGGCTGGCCGCGCTCCCACGAGGAGTCGAACGTCTCGCCGGTGCGCGCGTTCACGCCCACGTAGTCGACCTCGATGATGCTGTCGGCCTCGGCGGCCGGCGCGTCGGCGTTGCCCTCGACCAGCGTGCGGGTGCGGGTCTCGTCGATGGCGAACGGCGTCGGGATCGTGACCTGGGGCGCGGCGCCCGGCTCACCGGCGACCGTGATCGCGTCGATGGAGTTCGACACCGGCACCGGCTCGCGCGAGGGCGTGGGGGTCGGCGTCGGGGCGGCGCTCTCGGCGGCGGAGGCGCTGGGGGTCGGCGAGGGCGTCGAACTGTCGGGGTTGGCTCCGCCACAGGCGGCCAGGGTCGCGGACAGCACCAGCGCGGAGGCGCCGAGGGCGAGGCGGGAGAAGCGTCGGGTCACGTGCACCCGGTCATGCTACCGGCCCGGATCAGGGGGTCGGCCCGGTGCCCGGCGTGGGCGGCGGCACGAAGCCACCCAGGGTTCGGTGGCGCGCCTCGGTCCGCATCCGCTCGGCCAGTTCGGACGCCGCGGGCACCGTCCCCGCGAACGGGTCCTCGAGCCCCAGCCGCACCGGACCGCCCGGCAGGTCGCGCACCTCGAAGCCCGACCAGTCGACGACGTGGTCGCGCCGGCGGTCCTGCGCGGCGGCCAGCAGGACGCCCCGCGCCGCGGCGCGCGTGGGGCCCGGCGGGGTCTGCGCGGCCGCCGCCACCGCATCGTCGGTCGTGTGCCGGACGCCGTGCCGCGCCTCCCACAGCGCGGCCGCCCCGATGGGTCGGCCGTCGACCCCGCCGAGCTCGTGCCAGCGCAGGTCGAGGGCGTCCAGCCGAGGGTCGTCGTCTGCCAGCCCGTGCCTATCGCGCCAGGCCCGGATGGTGCGGAGCTTGGCGTCCCACTCCAGGCCGGTGGGGCGTCCGGCGTCGAGGGCGTCGAGCGCGTCGCGCCAGGCCCGCCAGCCCGGCCCCGTCTCGTCGGCGTCCTCGGCGTGGGCCTCGACCAGCCCCAGGTACGTGCGCTGCAACCCGCGCGCGCTGACCGTCCCGCCGTCGGTGGCGGGCACCGGCTCGTCAGGGTCGCGGTTCCAGGCGCGCAGGGCGGCCAGGGGCTCGGCGGGGCCGGCCGGGGGCTCCCCACCCGCCTCGGCGCGGCGCAGCACGAGTTCGGTGGCGACGACGACCAGCCACATGGGGTGCTCGAGGCTGTTGGTGTCGCCCGAGATCACGTGCAGCCGGCGGTAGGCCTCGGGGTCGGCGTGCGGCTCGTCGCGGGTGTTGATCAGCGGGCGGCTGCGCGTGGTCTGGTTGGACACGACATCGCCGAGCACGTCGCCGCGCTGGGCCAGCCGGAACACCCCGCGCCGCCAGTGCCCCGCCCCGCCGATGAGCAGCCGCGAGACCAGGAACGGCACCAACCAGTCGCTGAGCACGCGCGGGTCGACCGCGCGCGGGACGAGGTAGTTCTCGTGGCTCCCCCAGGTGTTTCCGAACGGGTCGACGTTGTTGCGGAACAGCCGGAACGACGTGTCCCGGCCCTCCTCGGCCTCCACGGCGCGGGCGCGCGCGGACAACTCCAGGAGCAGCGCGTCCCCGGCCCGCTGGGCGGTGACCAGGTCGCGCACCGTGGCGCACTCGGGGGTCGCGTACTCGGGGTGCGACCCGATGTCGAGGTACAGCCGCCCGCCCGCCCGGTGGAACAGGTTGGTGGTGGCGAACTCGCGCGCGATCGGCGCGAACAGGCGGTTGGCCGCCTCGTCGATCGGCAGCCGCCGCCCGTCGCTGCTGCCGACCAGCCCGTACTCGGTCTCGACGCCGTAGATGCGCCGGGGCACGTCAGAGCTTGACGGCGTCCAGCAGGGCGCCGAGTTCGTCGCGCGTCAGGTCGCGGATCTCGCCGGTGCGCAGCTGCCCCATCCGCATCGGGCCGATCTGGGTGCGCGCCAGCGTGCGGACCGGGTGGCCCACCGCGTCGAACATGCGGCGCACGATGCGGTTGCGGCCCTCGTGCAGCACGACCGTGACCATCGTGCGCTGCTCGGTGCGGATGCCGAGCTTCACGTGGTCGGGCTTCACCCAGCCGTCCTCGAGCTTGATGCCCTTGGCCAGCTTCTTCAGCGTCGCGTTCTGGACGAAGCCCTCGACCTCGGCCACGTAGGTCTTGGTGAGCTCGTAGCTGGGGTGCATCATCCGCTGGGCGAAGTCGCCGTCGTTGGTGAGCAGCAGCATGCCCTCGGTGTCGGTGTCGAGGCGGCCCACGTGGAAGAGCCGCTCGCGGCTGTGCTGGCCGAGGTACTCGGCGACGGTGGGGCGGCCCTCGGGGTCGTCCATGGTGCACACCACGCCGCGCGGCTTGTTCAACACCGCGTAGATGTGCCGGCGCGGCGGCGGGATGCGGCTGCCGTCGACGCGGATCACGTCGCGCTCGGGGTCCACGCGGCGGCCCTGCTCGGTGACGAGCTTGCCGTTCACCTCGATGCGGCCCTCCTCGATCATGATCTCGGCCGCGCGCCGCGACGCGATGCCCGCCTGCGCGAGCACCTTCTGCAGGCGGATGCCCTCCTCCTCAGCCCCCATCAGGAGGGCTCGGAGAGGCGGTCGAGCTCGTCCTGGTCGGGCACCTCGTCGGCGGCCATCTCGACGTCGTCGGGCTGCGCGCTCTCGGACGCCTCGGCCTCGGCCCACTCGGCCGCCTGCTCGGCGGTCGGGATCTCGCTGTTCTCGCTCATGGGCCCATCTTCCCCCGCCACGGGCGTCTCGGCCAGCCCGGCCAGTTCGGCCTCGAGCAGGGACGCCTCGGGCAGGTGCGGCGCGATCGGCGGCAGCTGGTCCAGCGTGGTGTAGCCCATCTTCTCCAGGAACAGCGGGCTGGTGCGCCACAGCATGGCGCCGGTCTCCTCGGAGTGGCCGGCCTCCTCGATCAACCCGCGGGTGGCCAGCGTGCGCATGACTCCGTCGACGTTCACGCCGCGGATCGAGCCGACGCGGCTGCGGGAGATCGGCTGCAGGTAGGCCACCACGGCCAGGGTCTCGAGCGCGGCCTGCGACAGCCGCGACTGCTGACCCTCGAGCACCCAGTGCGCGATGACCTCGTGGTGCTCGGGCCGGGTGTAGTACCGCCAGCCCTCGCCGACCTGGCGCAGCTCGAAGCCGCGGCCGGTCTCGTCGTAGAACCGGGCCATCTCCTCGAGGGCCTCCCACACCACGGGCGTGGGCACGTCGAGGGCCTGGGCCAGCTCGGCGGCGCCCATCGGCTCGGTCGCCATGAGCAGCAGCGCCTCCAGCGGGGCGGTGATGGTGGTGTCGGTCATGGACGCCTCTCGTCGGTCTGCTCGTCGGGGAGGGTGGGCTCGTCGAACTCGTCGGAGATCGTGAGGTCGCCCTCGGCCGTGCCGGTCCAGCGGATGGTGAGCTCGCCCAGCGGGGTGAGCTGCTCGAACGAGACCGCCCGCTCTCGGGCGAGCTCCAGCAGGGCCAGGAACCGGGCCACGACGACGAGCCGGTCGTCGGCGTCCGAGACGAGGCCGCGGAAGGTCGACGTGCCGAGCCTGCGCAGCCGGTCGACGAGCAGGTCGGCCTGCTCGCGCACGCTGACCACGGGCGCGTGCAGGTGCGCCAGGGAGACGGTCGGTTGCTCCTTGGGCTGCAGGGCGCGGGCGGCCAGCCACGCGAGTTGGTCGCCGTCGATGGTGATCTCGACCTCGGGCAGGAGGCGGGCGAAGGCGTCCTCGAGGCCGCCGGGGCGCGCGTGCCGCAGCGACTGCTGGTCGAGGCGCTCGCTGATGATCCCCGAGACGACCTTGAACGCGCGGTACTGCAGCAGGCGGGCGAAGAGCAGGTCGCGGGCCTCGAGGAGGGCGAGGTCCTCGGCGTCCTCGACCTCGCCCTGGGGCAGGAGGCGGGCGGCCTTGAGGTCGAGCAGCGTGGCGGCGACGACGACGAAGGAGGAGGTCTGGTCGAGGTCCCAGGCGTCGCCCATCGCGCGGATGTGCGCGATGAACTCGTCGGTGACCTTGCTGAGGGCCACCTCGGTGACGTCGAGCTTGTGGCGGCTGATCAGTTGCAGGAGCAGGTCGAAGGGCCCCTCGAAGTTGTCCAGGCGGAGGGTGAAGGGGCTCTGGGTCGTCACTGGGCGAGCCGCTTGAGGACGTCGGCGTCGGCCCCCTGCTCGGCGATGGCGGCCAGCGCCGAGGCGATCGCGGCGCGGACGATCCGGCCGCGGTCGACGGCCAGGCCGTGCTCGGCGCGCAGGTCGAGGCGGAGGCGCTCGAGGGCGAGGAGTTCCTCGGAGCTCACGTAGACGGTGATCTTCTCGTCGTGGCGCACGCGGCCGGTGTGCTCGACGGTGCCGTCGACGGGCGCCGCGGGCTTGCGCCGGCGCGGGGGCTTGGCCTCGGCGGCGTCGGGGAGGGGCCGGGCGACGGCGGCGTTCTCGGCGAGCGCCTCGGCGGTGGACCGGAACAGTTCGGAGGCGCCGGGCAGGCCTACGCGCCGGGGCATCGGGCGAGCACCTCCCGGGCCAGGGTGCGGTAGGCGGCCGCGCCGGGGCTCGAGGACGCGTAGGTCGTGATCGGCTCGCCAGCCACCGTGGTCTCGGGGAACTTCACCGTGCGCTTGATGACGGTGTGGAACACCTTGTCGCCGAACGCCTCGACGGCCCGCTGGAGCACCTCGCGGCTGTGCAGCGTGCGGCCGTCGTACATCGTGCCGACGATGCCCAGCACCTCCAGGTCGGGGTTGATCCTTTCGGTCACCTTCGCGATCGTGTCGGTGAGCAGGGCCACGCCGCGCAGCGCGAAGAACTCGCACTCGAGGGGGATGATCACCTGGTCGGCGGCGGTGAGGGCGTTGACGGTGAGCAGTCCGAGGCTCGGCGCACAGTCGATGATGATGACGTCGTAGCGGTCGCGGACCGGCTTCAGCACCCGGCGCAGCGTGTGCTCGCGGGCGACCTCCGAGACCAGCTGCGGCTCGGCGGCCGACAGGTCGATGTTGGCCGGCAGCAGGTCGAGCCCGTCGACGTTGGTCTCGAGGATCACGTCGTCGATGTCGACGTCGCGGCCCAGCAGCAGGTTGTAGATGCTGAGCTCGAGGGTGTGCGGGTTCACGCCCAGGCCGACCGAGGCCGAACCCTGGGGGTCGAAGTCGACGAGGAGCACCTTGCGGCCGGTCTCGGCCAGCGCGGCGCCCAGGTTGATCGTCGTCGTGGTCTTGCCGACGCCGCCCTTCTGGTTGGTCATCGCGATGATCGTGGCGCGCTTCGGGCCGGGGCCCGGGGCCGTCGGCTCGGGGAGGTCGGGCCAGGGGCGACCGGTCGGGCCCAGGCCGTCGCTCGTGGTGTCGGTGTCATCCTCGAAGAGCGCCGGGTTCTGGCTCACGATCGTCGTATCCCCTCATCCTGCTGTGGAACCGTCCTGACGCGAACACTACGCCCCAAAAGGCGACAAAGTGACTCCGGCACGCTGGCGACAACATTGGTTGAAGTGTCAATTATTTGGTACGGTGGAGCCATGGATGACGTGCGCTGGCTGACCGACGACGAGATCGACACGTGGCTGAAGTTCCGGGCCGTGGTCGAGCTCTACCCCGGCCTGCTCGACGCGCAGCTGCGCCGTGACGCGCAGCTGACCCACATGGAGTACCAGGTGCTGGCCATGCTGTCGGAGGTGCCCGACCGCACGCTGCGCATGACCGCGCTCGCGGCCCGCACCAACGGCTCGCTGACCCGCATGTCGCACGTCGTCACCCGCCTCGAGCAGCGCGGCATCGTCGCCCGCAGCGCCTGCGCGCTCGACGGCCGCGCCACCAACGTCACCCTGACCGACGCCGGCCACGACGCCCTCGTCGCCGCCGCACCGGGCCACGTCACCCAGGTGCGCGAGTCCTTCCTCGACGCGCTCTCCCCCGCGCAGCTGGGCCAGCTCGACGCCATCTGCGACGCGATCCTCGACCGCATCGACCCCGAGGGCAAGATGACCACGCGCTGACGCGGGGACATCGTCGCCCAGCCGGTTCCAGATTCTTCGACCCTGCCGGAAAGCCCAGTCCGACTGGTGAGTTCATCCTTCAACCAACTGATCGAACCGGGTTGGCGACAATGTCACCCCGGCGCGTGACACCGCCTGCCCAAGATCTCGGGCGTGAGACCACGAACCAGCCCCTTCGAGGGCACCGGGATCGCAACCTGGCGCCCCCGGTCACGCGCTGACCAGGCTTGGGCACGCCGGGCGCTCCGGCGCGGCGACCTGGTCGAGGTGCTGCCCACCGTCTACGCCCCGTCCTCGGCCCCCATCACCCTGGAGCTCCGGGCCGCAGCCCTGAAGGACCTCGACCCCGACGCCATCATCACGGGTGCTGCCGCCGCCCGCCTGACGTGGTGGCCCCAACTGGCCACCGACATCCTGTCGGCGACGCGGCCAGGCAGCCTGGTCGCGGTCCCGGGGTTCCGTTGGGAGCAGCGTGACATCCCCCGCGACCTCGTCGTCGACCGCGGCGGGCTCACCCTGGCGAACGCGGCCCTGTCCGTCCTCGACCTCATCCCCGACAAGGGCGGCAACGCCATCGACGAGGCACTGCGCCGCAAGGCCTGCACGCTCCCCGACCTCTGGGCGGCGTTCGAGCTCACCCGCGGCCGGGCGGGCAACGGACTGCGGCGGGCGTTGCTGCACGATTCCCGCGACCTGCCCTGGTCGGAGGCCGAGCGGCACCTGCACCAGCACTACCGCGCCTGCGCCCTCCCCTTCGCCCACGCCACCAACTTCTGGGTCACCCTCAGCGACGGGCGTCGCACCCCGCTCGACTTCGCCCTCCCCGACCTGCGCCTCGGCTTCGAGGCCGACGGCTTCGCGTGGCACGGTGACCGGAAGGCCTTCGAGTACGACCGCGACCGGGACTCCGACCTCGCGGCCCAGGGCTGGTGGGTCATCCGGTTCTCGGCGAGCTTCCTCGAGCACGAGGCCACCGAGGTGCGCCGCCGGATCACCGCGATCGTCCGGGATCGAGCCCGATCCCTCGGGGTCCCCTGCCCTACCGTGCCCGCGGGTGCGCGGTGAGGAACACCTCGCGCAGGTGCTCCACCGTCACCAGCGTGTAGATCTGGGTCGTCGTCACCGACGCGTGCCCGAGCAGTTCCTGCACCACGCGCACGTCGGCCCCGCCGTCGAGCAGGTGGGTGGCGAACGAGTGCCGCAGTGTGTGCGGGCTCACCGGAACCCCCAGCTGGGCCCGCTCGGCGCACTCGGCGAGCACGTTGAACGCTGACTGCCGGCTGAGCCGGCCCCCGCGCGCGTTCAGCAGCAACGCGGGCCCCGGCCGGGCCGCCCTGGCGATGAACGTCGGACGCCCCCGCACCAGCCAGTCGCCGATCGCCGCCCGCGCATAGGAGCCCAGCGGGACGATCCGCTCCTTGCGACCCTTGCCGAACAGGCGCAGCCCCAGGTCGGGGTCGTCCAGCTGCGAGCTCACGTCGTCGACGTCGAGCGCGCACACCTCCGAGACGCGCGCTCCGGTGCCGTAGAGGAGTTCCAGCAGCACGGCGTCGCGCAGCCCGACGGGCGTGGTCCGGTCCGGCACGTTCAGCAGCGCCTGCACCTGGTCGACCGACAGCGCCTTCGGCAGCCGCTTGCCCTGCTTGGGCGGGGAGACGCGGGCCGCGGGGTTGGCGTCCGCCTCGCCGTCGCGCACCGCGAACGCGTGGAACGAGCGCACCGCCGCCACCGCCCGGGCGACGCTGGACGCCGCGAGCGCGGGTCGCCCCTCTCCCCCGGCCCGCAGCCAGGCGGCGAAGCCCTGCACCTGGTCGGGCCGCACGTCGCCGACCGAACTCACCCCGGCGTCCGTGAGGAAGGCCGCGTAGCGGGCGAGGTCGCGCCGGTAGCCGGCGACCGTGTGCGCGGAGGCGCCCACCTCGGCCTCGAGGTGGTCCAGGTAGGCGCCGACGGCCCGCTCGAGCGAGCTCAACGCGGCCGGGTCTCCCCGCCCAGGGCGTGGATCCGCGCGTCGCGCTGCTCCTTGACCGCGCGGGCCGGCCACGGGGCGTCCGCGGGGCGCAGCGACTCGACCCGACCGGTGCGCAGCGCGGCGTAGGCGGCGAGCGCGCCCACCACCATGGTCGGGTTCTGGATGCGGCCCGCATAGATCGCGTCGACGAGGTCGTCGAGGGCGACGAGGCAGACCTCCATGTCGGCCTCCTCGTGCTCGACGACGAACCCGTCGGGGCGTCCGGTCGGGGTGAGGCCACGCGCCAGGTAGACCCGCAGCGTCTCCTGCAGGCAGCCGGGCGAGGTCATGTAGTCGACCAGGATCCGCCAGTCGGACGCCGCCAGCTCGACCTCCTCGGCGAGCTCGCGGCGGGCGGCGTCCACCCAGGACGTCTCCCCCGCGTCGATCAGCCCGGCGGGCGGCTCGACGAGCCGGAAGCCGACCGGGTGCCGCAGCTGGCGCACCACGACCACGCGCTCGGCGTCGTCGAGCGCGATGATGCCGACCGCGCCGGGGTGCAGCAGGTAGTCGCGCCTCATCACCTCGCCGGCGGGCGTCTCGACCTCGTCCCGGACGAAGTCGGAGACCAGCCCGCCGCCCAGCAGGGTGTGGGAACGCACCGGCCAGCCGAGGGGCTCGTCGGTCACCTCGTCCCCGGACAGCACGCGCAGGTCGACCATGGCGTCAGTCAACCAGACGCCCGCTCCGCCGGTGCTCCACCGCGGCGGCCAGCAACGCCGCGAACAGCGGGTGTGCCTTGGTCGGGCGCGACTTCAGCTCGGGGTGGGCCTGGGTCGCGACGTAGAAGGGGTGGGCCTCGCGGTCGAGCTCGACGAACTCGACGAGCCGCCCGTCGGGCGAGGTGCCCGAGACCTTCAGGCCCGCCTCCTCGATCTGCGCCCGGTAGGCGTTGTTGACCTCGTAGCGGTGGCGGTGGCGTTCGGTGACCTCGGTGGCGCCGTAGGCCTCGGCGACGACCGACCCCTCGGCGAGCGTCGCCGGGTAGGAGCCGAGCCGCATCGTGCCGCCCAGGTCGCCGGCCCCCTCCACGAACGCCTCCTGGTCGGCCATGGTCGAGATCACGGGGTGGCGGGTGCCCGGGTCGAACTCCGTGGACGCCGCCCCGGCCAGGCCGGCCAGGTTGCGGGCGGCCTCCATCACCATGCACTGCAGGCCCAGGCACAGGCCCAGGGTGGGCACCTGGTTCTCGCGCGCGTAGGTGAGGGCGCCGAGCTTGCCCTCGACGCCGCGGATGCCGAACCCGCCGGGCACGACGATCGCGTCGACGTCGCCCAGCTGGGCAGCCGCACCCTCGGGGGTGGCGCAGTCGTCGGAGGCCACCCAGCGGATGTTGGCGCGCGCCCAGTTCGCGAAGGCCCCTGCGCGCAGCGCCTCGGAGACCGAGAGGTAGGCGTCCGGGAGGTCGACGTACTTGCCGACCAGGGCGACCGTCACCTCCTCCTTGGGGTGGCGGACGCGCTCGAGCAGGTCGTCCCAGCGCTTCCAGTTGACGTCGCGGAACGACACCCCGAGGCGACGCACCACGTAGGCGTCCAGCCCCTCGTCGAACAGCACCTTGGGGATCTCGTAGATCGACGGCGCGTCGGGGCAGGAGACCACGGCCTCCTCGTCGACGTCGCACATCAGCGCGATCTTGCGCTTGATGGACGCCGGCACGTCGCGGATGCAGCGGGCCACGATCGCGTCGGGCGTGATGCCGACCTGGCGCAGCGCGGCCACCGAGTGCTGGGTGGGCTTGGTCTTGAGCTCGCCGGAGGGCCCGATGTAGGGCACCAGCGACACGTGCAGGAAGAAGCAGTTGTCCCGGCCCACCTCGCGGCGCACCTGACGGGCGGCCTCGAGGAACGGCAGGGACTCGATGTCGCCGACCGTGCCGCCGATCTCGTGGATCACGACGTCGGTGCCCTTGCCGGTCATCGCCATCATGTCGTCGCGGATCTGGTTCGTGATGTGCGGGATCACCTGCACCGTGTCGCCGAGGTAGTCGCCGCGGCGCTCCTTGGCGATGACGGTCGAGTAGACCTTGCCGGTGGTCACGTTCGCGTCGGCGGACAGGTCGACGTCGAGGAACCGCTCGTAGTGGCCGATGTCGAGATCGGTCTCCGCGCCGTCCTCGGTCACGAACACCTCGCCGTGCTGGAACGGGTTCATGGTGCCGGGGTCGACGTTGAGGTACGGGTCGAGTTTCTGCATCGTCACGCGAAGGCCGCGGGCCACGAGCAAGGAGCCGAGGCTGGACGCCGTCAGGCCCTTCCCGAGCGAGGAGGCGACGCCCCCGGTCACGAAGATGTGCTTGGTCTGGTTCGGTTCTCCCACGGGCCTCCAGCATAAGTCGCGTCGAGGACCGCGCGACACCACCGCGTGTTCCAACTGCGTTACAGGGGTGGCGGGGCGGCTACGCTGGGCCTCCCCACAAGGGGCGACGCTCGAAAGGACCCCATCCATGCGCATCCCCCGTACCCTCGCCATCGTGCTGGCCGGCGGCAAGGGGTCGCGGCTGGGCTCGCTCACCGACGACACCGTCAAGCCGGCCCTGCCGTTCGCCGGCCCGTACCGGCTGATCGACATCGCCCTGTCGAACCTGGCGCACTCGCACCTGTCCGACGTGTGGATCGCCGAGCAATACCTGCCCCACTCCCTCAACGAGCACCTCGCGCAGGGCCGGCCGTGGGACCTCGACCGCCTCCACGGCGGTCTGCAGGTCCTCGCGCCGTTCGAGGGGGCCACCGGCGAGGGCATGGCGCAGGGCAACTCCGACACCCTGTGGCGCCACCGCGAGCGCATCCGGTCGTTCGGCGCCGACCACGTCCTGGTGCTGAGTGCCGACCACGTCTACACGCTCGACTTCCTCGAGGTGCTCACCACGCACACGACGTCGGACGCCGACCTGACCGTCGTCACCACCCGGGTCGACGAGGACCCGAGCTCCTTCTCGGTGGTGCAGGTCGACGAATCCGGGCGCGTCACCGACTTCGACTACAAGCCCGACGAGCCGCAGGGCAACCTCGTCGCCGCCGAGGTGTTCCTCTACCGGGCCCAGACCCTGCTGGACGCCCTCGACGAGCTCGGTGGCAAGACCGGCGGGCTCGGCGACTACGGCGAGGACCTCCTGCCCCACCTCGTCTCGACCCGCCTCGTGGTCGAGCACCGCCTCGACGGCTACTGGTGGTCGACAGCGTCGTGCTGCACGGCGCCCACATCGGCCCCGGCGTCGAACTCGTGCGCTGCGTCGTGGCGACCGGCGCCCGCGTGGTCGGGGGCACCCGCCGCGGCTCGGAGGACCGCGTCACGCTCATCGGCCCCGACGGCACGATCACCGATCGGGCCTGACGTGCTGGACTGACGGCGCCCGACCCGGAACGATTCGGTCATGGATGTCGAACTCGCCGAGGTCAGGGACTTCCTGGCGGCCCACCACCCCTACAGCCAGCTGCCCGAGGCCGTGCTCCGCGAGCTGCCCAAGCGCCTGGTCACCAAGTACTTCCGGCGCGGCGCCTCGCTGATCGAGGTCGGGCAGAAGAACGACTACCTGCACATCGTCCGCTCCGGCGGGGTGCACATCATCGACAGCCACGGCGTCCTCGCCGACACCGCCGACCCGGGCGAGTCGTTCGGCCTGTCGTCGGTGTGGGCCGGCGCCCCCAGCCGCTTCCGCATGGTCGCGGTCGAGGACACGCTGTGCCTGCTCATGCCCTCCGACGTGTTCCGGCACCTCATGGGCGTCTCCGAGCCGTTCAGCAAGTTCTTCCTCGACCAGCGCGACGGCCGCATGCGCTCGGGCGTCGAGATGGTGCGCGTGGACGAGTCGGGCTCGGCGATCCTGCGGACGCGGGTGCGGCAGATGCTGCGCAAGAAGCCGGTGTCGGTCGAGCCGACGCTGTCGATCCGCGGGGCGGCGCAGAAGATGTCCGAGATGCGCATCTCGGCCCTGCTGGTCACCGAGTCCGAGCGGCTGGTCGGCATCGTCACCGACCGCGACATGCGCTCCAAGGTCATCGCCAACGGGCTCGACCCCAACGGCCCGATCAGCTCGATCATGACCCCCAACCCGACCACCACCCACCCCGACGCCCTCGCGTTCGAGGTCATGGTGCTGCTCACCCAGCACGGCTGGCACCACCTGCCCGTGGTCGAGGACGGCGAACTGCTCGGCATGGTCACCGCCGGCGACATCATGCGCCTGGAGCAGGCCAACCCCAGCTACCTCGTCGGCGAGATCGACAAGCAGACCTCCGTGGACGGCGTGGTCGAGTCGGCCAAGAAGCTGCCCAACGTCGTCTTCCAGGCCGCCGCGCAGGACGCCACGGCCGACGACATCGCCCGCGTCATCACCGCAACCATGGACGCCCTCACGCGCAAGCTGATCCTCCTCGCCGAGGCCGAGATCGGCAACGCGCCCGTGCACTACTGCTGGGTGGCGCTCGGTTCGCAGGGACGCCTCGAGTCCGGCATGCAGTCCGACCAGGACAACGCGCTGCTGATCTCCGACGAGGTCACGCCCGAGCAGCTGGAGTGGTTCGGCGAGCTCGCCCGCCGCGTCGTGGACGGCCTGGTCCGCTGCGGGTTCCCGCTCTGCCCGGGCGACATGATGGCGTCCAACCCGCAGTGGCGGGTGCCGCTGCGCACGTGGGGGGGCTACTTCGCCCAGTGGATGAACGCCCCCGAGCCCGAGGCCCTGCTGAACGCCCAGACCTTCTTCGACATGCGGCCCGTGCACGGCGACCGCACGCTGTACGAGCGCCTGCAGACCTCAGTCATCGCGCGGGCGCCGCAGGCCACCCGCTTCCTGGCCTACCTCGCCAAGCAGGCGCAGCGGTTCGAGCCGCCGCTGGGCCTCTTCCGCGACTTCGTCACCTCCGACGAGACCGGCGGCAAGATCGACCTCAAGTCCGGCGGCATCGCGCCGATCGTCCAGATCGCGCGGCTGGCCGCGCTGTCCAAGGGCGGCGCCCAGCTGAACACGATCGACCGGCTGCGGGCGGCGTCCTCGACCAACGCACTGTCGGAGGAGAAGGCCGCCGACCTGACCGACGCCTTCGAGTTCATCAGCTACGTGCGCCTGCAGCACCAGGTCAAGCAGATGAAGAAGGGGCAGCAGGCCGACAACCTGATCGACCCGGCCAGCCTGAGCTCGTTCGAGCGCCGGCACCTGAAGGAGGCGTTCGCGATCATCCGCAAGACGCAGGGGACGCTGGCCTACCTCTACCGCACCGACGTGACGAGCTGACATGGCGTGGCCCTTCTCCCCGTCGCTGGCCAAGCGCCGCGACAAGGCCGCATCCCGGGCGACCGGGGCCCTGGCCGACTTCTACGCGGCCGGGTTCCCGGGTGACGAGACGCCGGCGTCCGCGTTGCGGCTGCTCAGCCTCGACTTCGAGACCACCGGGCTGGACGCCACCCGCGACCAGGTGCTGAGCATCGGCTTCGTGCCGGTGGACGGCGACACGATCGCGCTCGGCGGGGCGGCCCACCGGGTGCTCAAGGTGACCACCGAGGTCGGCCAGTCGGCGGTGTTCCACGGCATCACCGACGACCAGATCGCCTCCGGCACCCCGGTCGAGGACGCCGTCGCCGACACCCTGGCCGCCCTGTCCGGGCGGGCCATGCTGGCGCACTTCGCCAAGATCGAGACCGAGTTCCTGTCGCTGTTGTGCGAACGGCTCTACGGCGCGCCGCTGGTCGTGCCCGTCGTCGACACGCTCGTGCTGCAGGACCGCCTGGTCAACCGCGGCTTCGACGACGAGTCGCTGGCCGGCCAGCTGCGCCTGTGGAACGCCCGCACCCGCTACGGGCTGCCGGTCTACAAGGCCCACAACGCGCTGACCGACGCCGTCGCGACCGCCGAGCTGTACCTCGCCCAGGTCGCGGAGAACGCGGCGGTCAAGGCGCAGACCCTGAAGACGCTGAAGTCGGCCTGACGAGGGCGGTCGCGCGGGGCGTCCGGGTTTGTCGTGGCAGGATCGGGGCATGGCAGACACCTCAGCGTCCCGTTCGCGCGGCAGCGTCTCCGCCATCGACCGGGCCACGTGGTGGGACCGGTTGTGGCAGCCGTTCTGGATGCTGCCCATGCTGCTGACGGTCGCCGCGGTGGTGCTCGGCGTGGTCCTGCCCGAGGCCGACCGCGACCTGCGCGAGATCGCCTGGTGGGTGTTCCCCGGCGGGGCGGACGCCGCCCGCGGCGCCCTGACCACCATCGCGTCGGTGACGATCTCGACGGTCGGCGTGGTGTTCTCGATCACGATGGTCGTGCTGCAGCTGGCCTCGAGCCAGTTCACGCCGCGCGTGCTGGGCTCGTTCCTGTCGAACCGCATCGTGCAGGTCACCTTCGGCATGTTCATCGCCACGTTCGTGTTCTCGCTCACGGTGCTGCGGTCGGTGCTGAGCGAGGACGAGGAGGGCAACGGCTTCGTCCCGCGGGTCTCGGTGTCGTTCGCGTTCGTGCTCGTGCTCGCGTGCGTGGGCCTGTTCCTGGCGTTCATCCGCTCGATCACCGACAGCATCCAGGTCAGCACCGTCATCTCGCGCATCGGCGACCGCACCGCCCGGCTGGTCGACCGCGTGCTGCCGGTCGCCGAGGACGAGCAGGGGTTCAGCGCCACGTGGTCCCCGGTTGCTGATGCGCCTCGAAGCCTGGTGCCCGTCGACCGCCGCCACGGGCACGTGGACGAGATCGACCTGCCCCGGCTGGTGGAACTCGCCGCCTCCCGGGACGGGGTGCTCGTGCTCGCGCCGCGGCTGGGCGATTTCGTCACGACCGGGCAGGAGCTCGCGACCTTCTGGGGCGACGACTGGGACGACGACGCCACCGCCGCCGCCAACGGCCTCGTCCGCCTGACCACCGACCGGACCATGCGCCAGGACGTCAGCTTCGGCTTCCGCCAGCTCGTCGACATCGGCGACCGCGCGCTCTCGTCGGGCGTCAACGACCCGACCACCGCCACCCAGGTCGTCAACGAGCTGCACCGGCTGTTGCGCGCGGCCGTGCAGCGAGTCTCCCCCAGCCCCTACCTCACGGACGCCGACGGCGCGGTCCGGCTGGTGGTCGAGTCGACCGATGCGCGCGATCTCCTGCGGATCGCCGTCGAGGAGATCGCGTTCTACGGCCGTGAGTCGCCGCCCGTGACCGCCCAGCTGGCCGCCATGCTGGACGACCTCAGCTCCGTGTCCCTCGAGCGCTACCGGCCCACCATCGCGGCGCTGCGCGCCACGCTGGACGACGCGCAGGTGGGGTGATTCGGTCGGGTCGCGCACGGTCCACCTCATCTTGAATCATCCTTTCGTGCTATTCAACGATTCGTACGTCACGCCTAAAATGGGTGCATGACGGTGCACGAGGTCGAACGGGTCCTGGAGGACCTGTGGGCCGACCTCGCGCCCTGGCCGACCGCCGACGATCTGGTCGCTGAACTCGACCACATGACCTCCGAGGCCTTCCGCCTTGCCGAGAAGCTGCACGTGGCCGAAGCCGAGGTCGCAGCGATGCGCGGGTCGATGACCGAGGCCACTCCCCCGATGTGGCAGTTGGATGATGCCGGCCTGTTGGTCGAGCTCGCGGCCGCGCAGAAGGCGGCCACGGTCGCGCACGCGCGGTGGCTGGCGGTGTTGGCCGAGGCCGACCGCCGGGGTGTCGTGGAGCGGGAGCACCACATGCCCACCAACTCGTGGCTCGCTGCCGGCACCAGCCACTCGACGCGCACCGCACGCGCCGACGTAAGACTGGCGGAGTCGCTCACCCGCCACGAGCACGTGGCCACGGCGTTGGGTGAGGGGCGGATGAGCGTAGAACAAGCCGCCACCATCGTGGTCGGCCTCGACCGGTTGCCCGACGACCTCGACCCGGTGACGCGGGATGCGGTCGAGGCGCAGATGGTCGACTACGCAGGCGAGTTCAACCCCACCGCCCTACGCCGGTTGGTCAACCACGCCATCGACGTGGTCGCCCCCGAGGTCGCCGAGGAACACAACGGCAAACTCCTCGACCGCGCCGAACGCGAACAGGCCCGTACCCGCCACCTCGCGTGGCGCACCGACCCCGACGACGGCAGCCTCCGCTTCTGGGGCAAGCTCCCCGCCCTCGACGGCGAACTGTTCAAGCAACACCTCAGTGCGATCGCCACCCGCAGTCGACTCGCCGACGCCGCCATGGGCATCGACACCGCACCCGGACAGGCCCTCGCCGACGCCCTCGCGCTCGTGCTGTCCCACCACGCGTCCTGCGACGGCGGGCCCGCCCAAGGCGGCGACCACACCCGCGTCATCGTCACCATGGACCTCGACGCCCTCCTCAGCGGTCTGGGCGCCGGCACGCTCCTCGAGGGCGGCGAACCCATCAGCGCCGGGCAGGCGCGTCGACTCGCGTGCACCCACGGGATCATCCCCGCCATCCTCAACAGCGACTCGGTCCCCCTCGACCTGGGCCGAACCCAACGGTTCTTCACCCCCGCCCAACGCCTCGCCCTCGCCCTCCGCGACGGCGGTTGTGCCTTCCCCGGCTGCGACCGCCCACCCTCAGACTGCGAAGCCCACCACGCCAAGGAGCCCTGGCACCAAGGCGGCAGGACCGACCTGGCCGACGGGGTGCTGTTGTGCCCGCACCACCACCACCTGGTCGAACCCGACCCCCACAAACCACCCGAGAAGAACTGGCAGATCACCCTCGACCACCGAGGCAAACCCCAGTTCCACACACCCCAGAACCGAACCGGCCAAGGCACCACCCGCCAACACCACCGCTACCGCTGCTGAGCTGCGGATCACTGGCCGTAGGCCGCCCGCAGGTCGCCGAACAGCAGCTGGTTGAGGCGTCGGCGCAGGTGCCCGGTCCTGCTCGCGTCGGGCAGCCCGTCGGGAGTCTGCAACCGGAAGCGCAGCAGCGTGCCGCCGCCGGCCGGCGCCAGGCTCAGGTGCACCTCGTCGTCCGGCCGGTTCGGCCACAGCGACGACCACACCACGCGATCGGGCCGGTCGGCGGCCAGGATGCGCGGCTCCACCTCGTCGTCGAGGAGGAGTAGCCACGACCGGGGCCCGCCGGTCCGGGGGTGCACCAAGTCGTCCCAGACGACGTGCTGCGGGGCGGGCAGCTGCCGCGCTCGCTCGCCGATCACCTCCATGGGCTCCATCCCCGGACCCGCCACAACTCAGGGCTGGGTACGCGCGCCGAAGATGGACGTGCCCAGCCGCACGCAGGTGGAGCCGCACTCGACGGCGAGCTCGAAGTCGTTGGACATGCCCATGCTCAGCACGTCGAAGCCGCCGCCATGCTCATCGCGGAGGCGCTCCTGCAGGTCGGTCATGGTGGTGAAGCAGGCCCGCACGACCGACTCCTCGGGGCTGTTGGCCGCGAGCGTCATCAAGCCGCGCACGTCGAGTCCGTCCAGGGTCAGCAGCGCGCGCACGGCGTCGGGCAGCTCTTCGGGGGTGAAGCCACCCTTGGTGTCCTCGCCCGAGGAGTTCACCTGCACCAGCACCGGCAGCCGCCGGTCCAGCGACTGCACGCGTCGGTCGAGCGCCTCGGCAAGCCGCAGCGAGTCGAGCGCCTGGAACTCGGCCGCCAGCTCGGCCACGACCTTGGCCTTGTTCGTCTGCAGGTGGCCGATGAAGACCCAGCCCAGGTCGGGTTCGGCAGCGGCCTTGGCCTCCAGTTCCTGGGGTCGGCTCTCGCCGAAGCGTGCGTAACCGGCGGCGTGGGCGACCCGGATCAACTCGATGGGGTGGGTCTTGCTCACGGGGAGCAGCTCGACCGAGCCGGGATCGCGGCCCGCCCGCGCGCAGGCCGCGTCGATGCGGGCTCGAGCTGCGGCCAGGTTCGCGGCGACGTCGGTCATGCCCAAGCCTTACCACGCGCGGCCCGACGGCGCATCTCGGCAGGCGTGGAACCCTCAGGGCCAGCGCGCCGCCAGCGACAGCACGGCGAGGGAGGCCAACACGGCGAAGCCCAACGCGATGCCGGTGTAGAACTCGGTGACCTCCTGGTCGACCTTCTCGAAGCCGACCGAGCGGGCGATGCTGGAGTAGACCCGCTCGAGCTCGTCGCGCGAGCCGGCCTCGAACGCCTCGCCGCCCGACTCGCGGGCCACGACGTTCAGCTCCGCGGGGTTCACCGGCACGGGTTCGCGACGCCCGTTGCTGACGACGAAGCCGTTGGGCGTCCCATAGGCGATGGTGTAGATCGGGAAGCCGGCCTCCTTCGAGTCACGCGCGGCGACGGTCGAGGAGCGGCCGATGTTGGTGTAGCCGTCCGACAGCAGCACGATCGCGCCGGGGGTCGGCTCGTCGGGCTTGTCGGGGTCGGGGGGAACGAGCTGCATGGCGTCCAGCGACGAGTAGATGCCCTCGCCGATCGCGGTCGAGGGGGCCAGCTGCAGGTTCTCGATGGCGCGCTTGACCAGCCCGCGGTCCTGCGTGGGCGGGGCGATGATGGACGACGAGCCCGCGAACGCGACCAGCGACACGTTGAACCCGCGGGGCAGCATGTCGACGAAGCCGGACGCCGCCTCCTTCGCCGCGTCGAGCCGGTTGGGGTCGACGTCGGTCGCCTCCATGGACCGGGAGACGTCGATCGCCACCACCACGGTGGCCCGCTCGCGGGGGACGTCGACGGCGTCCTTGGGCTGGGCGAACGCCACGGTCAGCGACGCGAGGCTCACGACGGCGGCGACCACGGCCACGTGCCGTTTCCACGCGGCCTGCTTCGGCATCACCTTGGCGAGGTTGTCTATTCCCCGGGTGCGCGCCCGCGTGCGCGACCGCTGCAGCAGGCCGAAGTACAGGAGCAGGAGCAGGGGCACCGCCGCCAGCAGCCACAGCCGCTGGGGGTGGAAGAACGAGATCAGGGGGACCAGGCCCACGGCGTCCGTCATGGCCACCTCGCCCCCAGCGAGACCGCGGCCAGCGCGGCGAGCACCGCGAAGGCGAGACCGTAGCCGGCCCACGTGGCGGTGGTCTCCTTCTTGACCTCCTCGTAGCCGACCTCGGAGCGGATGTTCTCGTACACCCGGCTGAGGTCGTCGGCCGACTCGGCGGCGAAGGTGGCGCCGCCCGAGCTCTGGGCGATCGACTGCATGAGGTCGCGGTCGGGCGGGACGCGCTCGCGCTTGCCGTCGAGGTCGACCGACCCGTTCTCGGTGCCGTAGGCGATCGTGTAGACCGGCACCTCGGCCTCGCGTGCCTCGGCGGCGCCCTGCAGCGGTGACCGGCCGGCGGTGTTCATGCCGTCGGAGAGCATCACGATCGCGCCAGGAGCGGTCGAGCCGTCGTCGCCGCGCGGGGCCATCTGGATGGCGCTCAGGGCGGTGTAGAGGGCGTCGCCGATCGCGGTGGAGTCCTGCAGCGCGAGGGCGTCGATGGCGCGGTTGGCGTACACGCGGTCGGTCGTCGGTCCGAGGCGGGTGGCCGGGTTGCCCGAGAGGCTGACCACGGCCACGTTGTACTGCTCGGGCAACTGGCGGATGAACTCCTTCGACAGCTGCTGGGCGGCCTCCAGACGGGAGGGCTTCACGTCGGTGGCGGCCATCGACTGCGAGACGTCGATCACCAGCACGACCGTGGCGCGCTCGCGCGGCACCCGGTCGATGCCGTTGGGCCGCGACCAGGCCAGCACCAAGGTGACGAGCGAGGCCAGCGACAGCGCGACCGCGAGGTGGCGGCGCCACTGCGACTGCTTGCGCACGACGCGACCCAGGACGGCGGTGTTGGTGAACCGCATGCCGTGGCGGTTCTTGCGCAGGGTCGCCCAGATGTAGGCGGCGATGAGCAACGGCACGACGAGCAGCACCCAGAGGCGCTCGGGCTGGAGGAACATCTCCGACAGGTTCACGTCGTCACCCCCTGAGGCGGCTGGTGCAGCTGGGCGGCGACGCGGCGGTAGGCCAGCACGAAGCGGGCGATGTCCTGCACCCAGTCGCGGTCGGTGCGCAGCTGGATGTGCCCGACGCCGGCGCGGCGCAGGGCGATCCGGATGCGCTCGCGCTGGGCCGAGGAGGCCGCGTCGAAGCGGGCGCGGGCGCCGGCGTCCGAGGTGTTGACGTAGCGGGCGAAGTCGGACTCGGGGTCTCGGATCAGGATGTCACCGACGTCGGGGAACTCGACCTCACGCCGGTCGACGACCTCGACGGCGATCACCTGGTTGCGGACGGCCAGGCGGCGCAGGGCGCGCTCCCACTCGGGCTCGACGTCGGGGTTGAGCTCGGTGTCGCCCGGGGAGAGGAAGTCGGAGACCACGACCCGCAGGCCGCGGCGGCGCTGGGTGCGCGCGAGCTGGTCGATGCCGCGCTCGAGCGTGTACGGGCCCTCGGTACGGTCGGGCACGATCGGCTCGGTCAGCATGCGGCTGAGCAGCGAGTACAGCGCCATCCGCCCCGAGCGGGCCGGGATGCGCACCATCGTGTCGGGCCGCATGATCAGCCCGCCGAACCGGTCGCCCATCTGCTGGCCGAGGAACCCGATGGTCGCGATCGCCGCGATGCCGAGGTCGCGCTTGGTGACGCCCTCGGTGCCCCAGTTCATGGACGGGGTGACGTCCAGCAGCGCCCAGACGTCGAGCTCGCGGTCGGCGATGGTGTCGCGCACGTGGGGGGTCCGGGTGCGGGCGGTGACCGCCCAGTCCATCTTCCGCACGTCGTCGCCGGGCACGTAGACGCGGGCGTCGTTGGTCTCGGAGCCGGGGCCGGGCAGCAGGCCGCGGTGGTCGCCGTGGAGGAAGCCCTCCATGCGGCGCACGATCGTCAGCTCGAGGCGCTTCAGCGCCTGCTCGGGGGCGAGCTTGCCGAGCGGCAGGGTCGCGGCGGTGGGCTCGCGCAGGACGGACGCCACCGCCCCCAGGTCGCCCTGGGGTGGGGTGGGTGCCTGGGCGCGTGCCATGTCAGCGGTCCTCAGCGCGCCTCGTGGCGGGGCTCGTACCGGTGCTCGTCACGGGCCTGCTCGCGCTGCTGCTCGTTCCAGACCGGGGTCGGGGCGGGCACCATCGCGACGATGCGCTCGACCACCTGGACCGGGGAGATGTTGTCGGCGATCGCGTCGAAGCCGAGCACGAGGCGGTGCGCCATGACGTCGCGGGCCACGGCCTGCACGTCGGTGGGCAGCACGTAGTCGCGGCCGTGGATCAGCGCCAGCGCGCGGGCGGCGGCGACCAGGCCGAGCGTCGCACGGGACGACGCGCCGATCTGGATCACCGGCGCGAGGTCGGGCATGCCGAACTCGGCGGGCGTACGGGTGGCGAGCACGAGGCGCACGATGTACTCGGCGACGAGGTTGTGCACGAAGACGTTGCTGGCCTGGTCCTGCAGGGCGCTCACCCGGGCCGGGTCGAGGATCGTGCGGGCCGTCGGCGGCTTGACCGACATGCGGCGCAGGATCTCGAACTCCTCGTTGCCGCGCGGGTACGGCACGTCGACCTTGAGCAGGAAGCGGTCGCGCTGCGCCTCGGGCAGCGGGTACACGCCCTCGGACTCGATCGGGTTCTGGGTCGCGATGACGATGAACGGGTGCGGCACGGGGTGGGTCTTGCCGCCGATCGAGACCTGCTTCTCGGCCATCAGCTCGAGCATCGCCGACTGCACCTTGGCGGGCGCGCGGTTGATCTCGTCGGCGAGCACGAAGTTAACGAACACGGGGCCCAGCGAGATGTCGAAGCGCTCCTGCTGCGCGGAGTAGATGCGCGTGCCCACGATGTCGGAGGGCACGAGGTCGGGCGTGAACTGGATGCGCGCGAAGTCGCCGCCGACCACTTGGGCGAACGTCCGCACGGCCAGCGTCTTGGCGGTGCCGGGCACGCCCTCGAGGAGGACGTGGCCCTTGGCGAGGAGGCCGACCATCAGCTGCTCGACCATGTGCTCCTGGCCGACGATGACGGACTGGACCTCGGCGATCGCCTCACCGAGGAGGTCTGCCGCCTCGCGCGTCGAGAGGGCCTGGACGGGGGTTGTCACGCGCGTTGTCTCCTCACAGTCTCGGACGCGGCAACCTTACCCGGTCGTTCCGGGCCTCCTGCTGGAGGGTCGGAGCCATCAGGCACAATGGGCGGCGATGACCGAGCCGCTGCTGTACCCGCTCCTCGCGGTCGACCCGCCGAAGGTGGGCGACTGGTGGCTCGACGCACGCCTGGCCGCAACCCCGTCGGGCGTCGCGTACACCGCCCACGCCGAGTCCGGCGAGCACGTGATGGTGGTCATGCTCAGCGAGGGCGCCACCGCCGACGCTGCGGCCGTCGACCGGTTCGCCGGAACCGTCGACCGCATGCACATCGACACCGTCCTCGCCCGCGGCGGCCGCGGCCAGCAGGGCGGACGCCTCGGGCACAAGTACGTCGCCCCCGCCGACACGCCCCAGCCGCCCGACGCGACGCCGGAGGCGTCCTGGGTCGCGCTGGCCTGGGACGGGACCACCGCCGCCACCGCCGAGGCCGAGCGCGTGCTCGCCGAGGTCGACCTGAGCTGGCTCCCGCCGAAGGGGACGCCCTCGGGCCCGGACTACGAACTGCCGTGGGTCGACAAGGTCCGCCCCGGCCTCGCACGCCAGTGGCCGCTGCCCTGGCCCGGCCGCCACGACCGGGCGGGCTGGCTCTCGATCCTGGTGTCGTGGCTGATCATGATGCTGCTGATGGCGCTCGCGGTGCTGATCGCGATCCTGATCTTCCAGGCCACCCCGCCGCAGTCGCCCCCGCCGCCGGTTCCGACGTCGGCCTCCGGCTCGGGCGGGGGGTCGGCCTCCCCCGACTCTGCCTCACCGTCCCCGCAGTCAGGGTCGCCCTCGCCGGATTCGGCGTCTCCCTCCCCCGACTCGGCCTCCCCGTCGCCGGCGTCCCCCGCGGAGAGCCCGGGCCCGAGCGCGTCGGCCTCCTCCCCCACACCGGACCCGCGCCTGTGACCGCGGTCCGCCTCATCGCCACCGACCTCGACGGCACGCTCCTCGACCCGTCCGGGCGCATCAGCGACGCCGACGCCGACGCCGTGCTGGAGGCCGCGGCGTCCGGGGTCGTCATCGTGGTGGCCACCGGTCGCCCTCTGCGCTGGCTGGGCTGCCTCGACCCCATCGCTGACGCCGACCCCCTGGTGGTGGCCAGCAACGGCGCCGCCGTGTACGACCTTCACGCCGACCGGGTCGTCACGAGCCACCCGCTCGCCCCCGAGTTGATCGCCGACCTCGCCCAGGACCTGCGCGCCGCGGTGCCCGGGCTGCTGTTCGCGCTCGAGGAGGGGCGGACCTTCCGCAGCGAACCCAGCTGGACCGGCCACGTGCCCGACTCCTCGCGCTCGCCCGAGGACGAGGCCGCGGTCACGGTCCAGGGCGTGTGGGCGGAGGTACTGGCGGGCTCCCGCGAGGTGGTCAAGTTCCTGGCCGCCCACGAGGACGCCGACCCCGACGAGCTGGTGGCGCGGGCGTCCGCGGTGCTGGCGGGGCGCGCCGAGGTGACGCACTCGGTGGCCCGCGGCCGCAAGGCCCTGCTCGAGGTGAGCGCACCGGGGGTCTCCAAGGCGGTGACGATCGCCCGCCTGGCCCACGAGCGCGGCATCACCCCGGCCGAGGTGGCGGCGTTCGGCGACATGCCCAACGACCTGGCGATGCTCGAGTACGCCGGGATGCCGTTCGTCATGGCGAACGGGCACCCCGCCCTGAGGGAGCGGTTCCCCGTCATCGGCAGCAACGCCGAGTCGGGCGTGGGCGCCCAGGTCCGCCGCCTGTTGGTCTGAACCGCCGACAGCCCGCCTTCCCAGCGCCGAGAGCCCGCCCTCCCACCGCCGACAGCCTGTCTGCGCCCGTCCATGGCCTACGATCGGGACTGACCCGCACCGAGCAGAAGGACCGCTGTGAGCGACCACATCCCCGACGAACTGGACCCGTCCGGCCGCGACCTGCGCGCGTACACCGACGAACTGCGACCCGACCACCGCGTCGTGCGCAACGCGCGCGGCGAGTGGGTGCTGCTGCGCCACGCCGACGTCGTCGAGGCCGCCTCGGACGCCGAGCGGTTCAGCAACGCGGTCTCCCAGCACCTGCAGGTGCCCAACGGCCTCGACGGGGACGCCCACCGCGCGGCCCGCGCGACCCTCGACCGGTACTTCACCGACGAGGCGCTGGCCCCGTTCGAGCCGGTGTTCCGCGGGATCGCGCGTGACCTGTTCGCCTCGCTCCCGCGCGGCGGGACGGTGGAGGCCGTGCACGACGTCGGCGCGATGTTCGCGGTCCGCGCGCAGAGCGCGTGGCTGGGCTGGCCCGCCGACCACGAGCCGCACCTGCTCGCGTGGATGGCCGACAACCACGCCGCCACCCGCTCGGGCGACCGGTCGCGGACCGCAGTGGTGGCGTCCGACTTCGACGCGATCATCCGTTCGATCACCGACCCCCGGCGCACCGACCTGGACGCCGCCCCCGATGACCTCACCACCCAGCTCATGCGCGACACCGTCGAGGGCCGGCCGTTCACCGACGAGGAGATCGTGTCGATCCTGCGCAACTGGACCGGCGGCGACCTGGGCTCGATCGCGTTGTGCGTCGGCGTCCTGTTCGCGTTCCTGGCCGACAACCCCGACGTGCAGCGTCGGCTGCGGGCGGGGGTGGGCAACGCCGAGCTGGACGCCGCGATCGACGAGGTGCTGCGCATCGACGACCCGTTCCTCAGCAACCGGCGGAAGACGACCTGTCCGGTGCACGTGGCCGGCGTCGACATCCCCGAGGGCGCCCACCTGAAGTTGCACTGGACCTCGGCCAACCGCGACGCCGCGGTGTTCTCCGATCCCGACGCGTTCGACCCCGCGGCGAACGCCGAGCACAACCTCGTCTACGGCATCGGTCCGCACGTGTGCCCGGGGCGTCCGCTGGCGACGCTCGAACTGCGCGTCGCCGTTCAGGAGGCGCTGGCCGCCACCGACTGGATCGCGTGGGCGCCGGACGAGCCGGCCGAGCGCGAGGTCGCCCCGGTCGGGGGGTACGCGCGGGTGCCGGTCGTCCTGACCTGACGGGTCACCGGGCGAAGGCGTCCAAGGAGAAGAATCCGTAGCCCCGGGCGCGGGTGCCGTCGATGATGCAGGACAGCGCGTCGGCGTCCAGCGTCGAGCAGTCGGTCGGGTGGGCCCCCACGTGCAGGAGCACGACCTGGCCCGGCTGCACCGTGCCCAGGACGCGCTGGCACACGTAGGCGGCCGAGCGTCCGCCGGAGGTGCCCTGCCACCCGAGGCTGTCGACGGTCCAGCGGAACGGCACGTAGCCGGCGGCGTTGACCACCGTCGTCGTCGTGGTGTTCCGGTAGCCGAACGGCTAGCGGAACAGGGGCTGCGTCGACCGCCCGGTGAGCGGCGCGATGGCCGCGTCGGCGCCGTTGAGCTCGGCACGGATCTGGTCCGCGGTGAGCTTGGTGAACTCCGGGTGGGTCACCGAGTGGTTGCCGACCGGGTGCCCGGCCGCCGCCATGGCCCGCACCGAGTTCGGGTAGCGGCGGGCGAAGTCACCGGTGACGAAGAAGGTGGCCGGGACGTCCTTGGCCCGCAGCGTCGACAGGATCCGATCCACCGCGGCGTTCGAGGCGCCGCCGTCGAAGGTCAGCGCGACGACCCGCTTGGTCGTGGGCAGGGTTTCCCAGTCGCGGCCGTGGCGCTGGTCGCCACAGGTGTTCGCCCCGGGGGTCGGCCCGCCCATGACGAACCGGTACAGGAACGCCGCCATCGCGTCGCGGGCGGTCGGGGCCAGTGGCCGGTAGGTCGGGCAGCCGAACGGCTCGTCCCATCCGGTGGAGGAACGCGGCCATGGCGTCCCGGTTCACCGGGGACAGCGGCCGGTACTCACGGGTGCCCTCCTCCCGAGGCCAGCCGGTCGCGATGCCGCGCTGGTCGACCCACGCGATCGCGTCCGCGAAGGCCGTGCCGGGCGGCACGTCGACGAACCCGGACGCCGCGGGCGCGGCTGCGGCGGCGGGCGCGGGCGCGGCTGCGGCAGGGGCGCCGAGAACGGGGCCGGCGGCCAGGACGGCCGCGCCGGCCAGGGCGGTGAGCAACGTGCGGACGAGCTTCATGGGGTGCCTCCTGTCCTCCGGAGGGGGGGTGCCCCACCTTGTCGGACGCAGCACCACCGCGGAAGGTTGCGGGTCAGGCGTAACCGAGTTCGTGCAGTCGGTCGTCGTCGATGCCGAAGAAGTGCGCGATCTCGTGCACGACGGTGATGTGCACCTCGTCGATGACGTCCTCGACCGTGTCGCAGATCGCGAGGGTCGGATTGCGGAAGATCGAGATCGTGTCGGGCAGTACGCCCCCGTAGCTGACCCCGCGCTCGGTGAGCGGGATGCCCTCGTACAGCCCCAGCAGCTCCGGGTCCTCGGGCGGGGCGTCGTCGGCGATGACGATGATGCAGTTGTCGAGCAGGTCGATCAGCTCGTCGGGGATCGAGTCGAGCGCCTCGTTGACGTAGCCCTCGAACTCGTCGGCCCCCATCTCGATCGCCATGGCTGCACCCTACGGGGTCAGGGCGTCACGGACGGGGTGAGGGCTCCCCTCCGCGGCGGGCGAGCTCGGCCTCGGTGCGGGCCAGCCCGCCGTGCTCCAGGCCGGCCAGCCGGCTGCTCCCCTGCCACACCAGCGAACCGTGCCGACGCACGGTCACGGCGAGCTCGCCGGAGAGGTGTTCGAGGGCCCCGGGCGTGTTCCGGTGCTCGGCGGGCAACGGGACGGGCAGGACGTGGGCCTGCTCGAGGGGCGCGTGGGCGCCCACCTCGATGAACCAGCCCCCGCCGCGGCCGCGCAGGGTCCACGTGTCGTCGGCCACCCGCGCCCGTACCGGAGAGGTGCCGGGGTTGCCGAGGCGCACGACGCGCCCGCCGGGCAGGCGCACGACGAGCCCGGTGACCTCCGTCCGGAGCGGCCCGGCGTACACCTCGCCGCCGGCGAAGGCGACGCAGGCGTCGGCGTCCGCGAACCCCTGGGCCTGGCCCCACCACCAGCTCTCGGGGAACCCGCCCCTCCCCCAGTTCTTCTCCCCATAGACCTGGGCACCGGTGAGCTGCCAGCGGTCGCCGTCCACTTCTACCGACCCGGACGCCGTCCCGCCCAGGAGCCACGGGTGCCAGTACTGGTTCAGGCCGGGCACCGTCTGGAAGACGCTGGACCCCCCGAAGGCCCGGTGCGGCCACCGCCAGGGTTCGGAGATGACCAGGTCGAGGTGGGCGCCTGGCACGTCCACGCGCAGGCGGCGGTCGTCACCGACGAAGGCGTCGTCGGAGCGCGCGCCCACGGCGTCCGGGTCGGCCCAGGCACCGTCGAGGGCGTGCGTGACGAGGCGTGCCGGGACGCCGTCCCCCGGCGAGGTCGCCACCCCGATGGTGGCCCACGGCCCGCGTGGGGAACGGTTGACGCCGATGAGCGCGATCAGGACACGTCCGGAGCCGACGTCGGTGAACCGCCAGAAGTAGCCCTCCATGTCGACCCCGTGGGCGCGGGTCGGGTCGCCGAAGGGCAGGTCGGCGCCGGTGGCCCGGTAGCGGGACAGGATCGAGCGCACGGCGTCCGGGACCCCCATCACGAACCCTCGGGCCAGGTGTCGCGCACCGCGGCGCCGCCCTCGACGACCTCCTCGTCGGCGCCGGGCAGCTGGGTCCAGTCGTCCTGGGGCCGGTAGCCGAGGTCGAGCATGGTGTTCGTCATGCTCCACCGGCGGTTGGGGTTGTCGGAGATCGCGTAGAAGAGCCCGAAGGGGCAGTCGGCCTCGATGGCCCGGCGGAAGACGCGCTCGGTGTCGTCCTCGCTGAGCCACATCGCGTGGAGGATGTCCTCGTCGGTCTCGGTCGGGTCGGGGGTGACCCAGCCGATGCGCAGCGCGATGAACTCCAGCCCGTGCTCCTCGTGGTAGAACCGGCCCAGCGTCTCGCCGAACACCTTGCTCACCCCGTAGAGAGAGTCGGGGCGCGGCAGGTGGTGCGGGTAGACCGGCCAGTCCTCATGACGGTCGTACATGCCCATGGCGTGGTTCGACGAGGCGTACACCACGCGGCGGACGCCGGCCTCCCGGCAGGCCTCCAGCACGTTGCGCAGGCCGATGATGTTGGGTCCGAGCACGTCGTCCCACGTCGACTCCGGGGACGCCGCCCCGGCCAGGTGCACCACGGTGTCGATGCCGTCCATGAGCGCCAGGACCTCGCCATAGTCCTCCAAGTCGGCTCGCCGCAGCGTCTGCTCGTGCTCGGGCTTCCTCGGTGTCCGCCCGTGGGGGACTACGTCGTAGTCGCCGGCCAGGCGTTCCTCAAGGAGGCGCCCGATCCCGCCCGTCGCGCCGGTGATCAGGACCCTGCGTCGTTGCTCGTCTGCCATGCGCTCCATCGTTTCGGCTCGTCACCCCGAGATCAAGGCGCCGGGGGGTCACCCAGCGGCAGCGGCGTCCAGTGCAGCCGACAGGTCGGCGACGGTGCCGTCGATGTCGCGCAGCTTGGTGAGGCCGAACAGCCCGATGCGGAAGGTGCGGAAGTCGGCGCCCTCACCGCAGTGCAGCGGCACTCCGGCGGAGACGCGGATGCCGGCGGCGTCGAGGCGCGCGACCATGTCGGCGGCCTCGGCGTAAGAGACGACCACGCTGGGCGCCTGGGCCCCGTCCGCGGCGACCGAGGCGAAGCCTCGCTGCTCCAGCGCGGCCCGGGCCTTGCGGCCGAGCTCCCCCTGCAGGTCGGTGCAGCGGGTGAAGCCTTCGGCGCGGACCTCCTGCATCACCGCGACGTTCCTGGCGATGGTGTCGGTCGGCATGGTCGCGTGGTAGTCGGCCACGCCCTTCTCGGCGTTCTCGCTCACCCGCAGCCACGCGGACAGGTCCCCGCTGAAGGTGGTCGACGGGGCAAGCCGGGCGCGGGCGCGGTCGGACATCACGACGAACGCACCGCAGGGGCTGCCGCCCCAGGTCTTCTGGGGCGCGCTGATCAGGACGTCGACGTCGGTGGCGCCGAGGTCCGTCCACAGGCAGCCGGCGGCGATGGCGTCCAGCACGAACAGCCCGCCGGCTGCACGGGTGGCGGCACCCACGGCGGCGATGTACTCCGGCGGCAGGAGGATGCCGGCCGATGTCTCGACCTGGGCGGCGCACACGACGTCGGGCGCGAAGGCCTCGATCTCGGCGAGCACCTCGTCCAGCGGGGCCGGCGACCAGCCGCGGTCGTCGCCCTGCCGGGCGCACAGCACCCGGTACTCGGCGGCCGCACCTGAGGCGTCCAGGATCTGCCGCCACCGGTAGGAGAACAGGCCGTTCTGGAGGATCAGCACCCGGCGTCCGGTGGCGAACTGGCGGGCGACGGACTCCATGCCGGCGGTCCCGGTGCCTGGCACGACGGTGGCGTGGGGCGCGGAGTAGGCGGACCGCAGGATGTCGACGGTGTCGCTGAGCGCGGCCATGAACTCGGGGGCGGCGTGATGCAGGGCGCGGTCGGTGTAGACGACCGAGAACTCGTGGTGTCGCATGGCGCTCCTTCGGGTGGGCTGCTCCGACCGCGCGCCAGCCTAGCCCGGCTCGGCCGTCGGGGGTGCGACCCGGCCGAGGGCCCGCGAGAACCGGAGGATCGAGTCCATGGTGAGCGCGAGATCCTGGCGCGCGCGGAGCTTGGCGCGGGGGAAGTCGATGGCCAGGTTGTTGATGCTGAACACGGCGGTGACGCCCTCGTCGTAGACCGGTTCGAAGCCGTCGGCGATGTCCCCCACCACCGCCACGACCGGGACGCCCAGCGGCGCGGCCCGCCGCCCGACCCCGACCACGACCTTGCCCGACAGGGACTGGGAATCGATCTTCCCCTCGCCGGTGAAGACGAGGTCGACCCCGTCGAGGACCGCCTCGAAGTCGACCGCGTCGAGGACCACGTCGATCCCCTGCCGGAGTTCGGCCCCGACGAAGGCCATGAGCCCCCCGGCCAGCCCCCCTGCCGCGCCGGCCCCGGGGACGTCGGCGATCGACACCCCCAGGTCGCGCTCGATCAGTTGGGCGCCGAGGACCAGCTGCCGGTCGAGCTCGGCCACCAGCTCGGGCGTGGCCCCCTTCTGCGGACCGAACACGTGGGCGGCCCCCCGCTCGCCGTGCAAGGGGTTGTCGATGTCGCACATGACCGTCACCCGGCAGGCGGCGACGGCCGGATCGAGGCCGCTCGCGTCGATCCGCGCGATCTTGTTGATCGTCCCGCCGGTGGGCACGAAGGCCCCGCCCTCGGCGTCCACGAACCGGACGCCGAGGGCTGCGGCCGCACCCATCCCGAGGTCGTTGGTGGCGCTGCCCCCGGCACCGACGATGAGGTGCCGGGCCCCCGCCCGGGCGGCGGCGAGCATGAGCCCGCCGACGCCGTGGGTGGTGGTGCGGTCGGGCGCCTGGCGGCCGTCGACGAGCGGCAATCCGGCGGCGGCTGCCATCTCGATGACGGCGGTGCCGTCGGGGAGCCGGCCGTAGAACGCCTCGACCGGCTCACCGGCGAATGGGCCCGTGACCGTGGTCGTGACCCGCTCCCCTCCGACGGCGGCGAGGAACGCGTCCACGCTCCCCTCGCCCCCATCGGCCACGGGCAGCTGGACCACCCCGGCGTCCGGGACGTGCCGGCCGATCGCCGCGGCCATGATCGAGCAGATCTCGGACGAGGACATGGTCCCCTTGAAGGAGTCGGGGATGAGGACGACCTTGCGCATGCGGGGACTCCCTGGCCTCAGAGGATCAGCGACAGGATCCAGATGAAGATGATCGACACCATACCCATGATCAGGGTGACGCCGGGACCCCCGCGGACGCCGTCGCCGAGCACCTGCGCGCCCTCGACCAGGAGCTGGGGCGCGCCCTGGGGGTCATCCTCGTGAGCGGGGTCGCGGACGAGACGCACGACGTCAGCCACGGCTTCGCCCAGGCCGAGAAGGCGCTGCAGGCCGCCGGACGCCGGGGCGAGCCCGTGCTCTGGTACGGCGAGATCGCCCTCGAGCTGGTCCTCGGCGAGGTGACCCCGGAGGCCCGACAGGCGTTCCTGGCCCGGGTGTTCCGTGGTGTCCCCGAGACCGCACTCCCCCGCTGGGTCGAGGTGCTGCGCGTGTACTACGCCCACGACGGGGCGCTCCAGCAGGCGGCCGACGCGCTCTTCATGCACAAGAACACCCTTGGGGGCCGGCTCGACCGGCTCCAGGCCGTGACCGGCCTGAACCCGCGCTCGCGCGCCGACGGGATGCTGTTCCAGTTGGCCGTGGAGTTCCTCAGTCGACCCTGAACTCGGTCATGACCGTCTGCCGGGTCACCGAAGGCAGTGTCAGACATCAACCGGAACAGCCGACAGGCATCACCCGAAAACGAGTAGAGCCTCAGCCGAAGCTCGAACGTCAAGCTTCAACCGAGGCAATACACGTCGGATGGTGGGGCGTGCGGGGCTCGAACCCGCGACCCAGGGATTATGAGTCCCCTGCTCTGACCGGCTGAGCTAACGCCCCCGACCGCGGGCCACCCTACCGGCAGCCGGAGCGAGGTGCGGCGTCAGCCGCGGCGGTGGGCCATACGGGAGACGAGCCAGTCGCCGATCGACTGCACGAGCTGGACGATGATGATCAGCACGACCACCGACATGAGCAGCACGGGCTCGTTGAAGCGCTGGTACCCGTACCGGATGGCGAAGTCACCCACGCCGCCGCCGCCGATGACGCCGGCCATCGTCGAGTAGCCGATCAGCGTGACCAGGGTAAGTGTCGCGCCCGCGACCAGCCCGGGCAGCGACTCGGGCAGCAGCACCTTGCGGACGATGTCCCAGGTGGTGGCGCCCATGACCTGGGCCGCCTCGATCTTGCCGGGCGCGACCTCACGCAGCGCGGCCTCGACCACGCGGGCGTAGAAGGGGATGGCGCCGACGGCCAGCGGCACGATGGCCGGCGTGGGCCCGTAGGCGGTGCCGACCAGCCAGCGGGTGAACCCGATGAGCGCGATCATCAGGATCAGGAACGGCAGCGAGCGGGCGATGTTCACCACGGCGCCCACCACGGCGTAGAGCCCCCGCGAGGGCACGAGGCCGTCGGACGCCCACAGGCGCAGCAGCACCCCCACGGCCGTGCCGAGCAGCACCACGATGAGGAAGGACCAGCCGACCATCCAGGCGGTCTCCCCCAGCGCACCGAGCAGTTCGGGTAGGGCTTCGATCCACGTCTTCTGGGTCACAGGTGCACGCTCACTTCATGCTCGGCGAGGTAGGCGGCCACGGCATCCTTGTCGTAGGAGCCGTCGGGGTGCGAGAACGCGACCCGCAGGCGTCCGACCTTCTGCCCGGCCACGGTCTCGACCGCGCCGCCCAGGATCGACACGTCGAGCCCGAAGCGGCGGGTCAGCCCCGAGATGACCGGCTCGGTGGTGCCGCCGTGCGCGAAACCGAGCACGACGGAGGTGTGGTCGGGGTCGAGCGAGGCGTCGCCGACCGGCAGGAGGATGTCGGCCAGCTGGGAGTCGGGGTCGGCCAGCAGCTCCAGCAGCGGCCCCTGCTCGACGACGCGACCGGACGCCATCAGCGCGGCCGCGTCGCAGATGCGGCGCACGACCTCGGACTCGTGCGTGATCAGCACGATCGTGACCCCGGTCTTCCGGTTGATCTCCTTGAGCAGGTCGAGGATCTGCTCGGTGGTGGCCGGGTCGAGCGCCGAGGTGGCCTCGTCGCAGAACAGCACGTCGGGATGGGCCGCGAGCGCGCGGGCGATGCCGACGCGCTGCTTCTGCCCGCCCGACAGCTGCGACGGGAACGCGTGCTCGCGCCCCTGCAGGCCGACGAGCTCGATGAGTTCGGCGACCCGCTTGCGCCGCTCGGCGGCGGGCACGCCCTGCACCTCGAGGGGGAAGGCGATGTTGTCGGCGGCGGTCCGGCTGCCCAGCAGGTTGAAGTGCTGGAAGATCATGCCCATCCGGTGGCGGGCCTTGCGCAGCCCGGACGCCGTCAGCTCGGTGAGGTTGAGCTCGCCGATGGTCACGCTCCCCGACGTGGGGCGCTCGAGCGCCGTCAGACAGCGCATGAGGGTCGTCTTGCCGGCGCCCGACCGGCCCAGGATCCCGAAGACCTGGCCGGCCGGGACGCTCAGCGAGACGTCGTCGACCGCAGTCACGGCGCCGTCACCGGTGCCGTAGACCTTCGTCAGTGAGGTGACCTCGATCACGAGTGGTTCAGCCGATCACTTGGCGGGGAGGACGGAGCCCTTGAAGGTGTCCTCGATGAACTTCTGCAGCTCGGGGCTGGTCAGCGCCTCGTTGACCTTCACCACGCGCGGGTCGTCCTTGAGGGCCTCCTTGACCACCAGCACGTTGGCGTAGGGGTTGTTGTCGGCCGACTCCAGCTTCAGGGCGTCGGACGCCGGGGTGAGCCCGGCCTCGAGGGCGTAGTTGCCGTTGATGATCGAGAGGGTGACCTTCGGGTCCTTCAGCGTGGCGGCCAGCTGCGGGCGGTCGATCTTCAGCCAGGAGATGTTCTTGGGGTTGCCCGTGACGTTGGTCTCGGGGGTGATCTGGCTGTAGTCGAGGCCCTCGTCGTCGGCCTTCACGTCGAGGGTGATGAGGCCGGCGTCGGCGATCAGGAACAGGGCGCGGGCCTGGTTGGTGGCGTCGGCCGGGATGGCGATGACCGCACCGTCCGGGACGCTGTCGAGCGTGACCTTCTCGGAGTAGAGGCCGAGCGGCTCGACGTGGACCGGCGCGAGGGCGACGAGGTCGGCGCCGTCGTGCTGGGCGTTCCAGTCGTTGAGGTAGGGCACGTGCTGGAAGAAGTTGGCGTCGAGGTCACCCGCGTTGACGAGCTGGTTGGGGTCGATGTCGCCCGAGATCTCGGTGACGTCGATCTCCACGTCGCCGAGCAGGCCCTGCTTCTCGGCCTCCTCGAGCAGGACGGCGTGGGGGGTGACGTCGGCGATGATGCGCAGGGGCTCGGAGGTGTCGGCGGCGGCACCCGGCGTCCCGCTCTGGGTGGCGCCGCAGCCGCTCAGCACGAGGCCGGCGGCGAGGAGGGTGGCAACGGTGGTGGTCACACGGCGGAACATGGCTCTTCTCTCATTTCGTCTTCGTGGGCTGGCTGGAACACAGGCCGACAGCACGGAACCGCGAGCGAAGGCTGCAGGGTTCACCGGACAGGTTCGCTCGACCCTCCCGGGGAGCGACCGGATCCGTGCTGTCAGGCGCACATTCGCCGACAGCACGTGGGCATCATCATGACGGCGTTCGCCGCGGAGATGATCTGACCCATGGCGCACAGGCTAGCCCGACTGGTGACGAGGACTCATAATCCGTCCGCCCCTCGGACCTGAGTTGGGTCACCGTTCGGCGATTCTTGCATCGGTAGGGGCCGTGACTTGCGGTGATGCCGTGGCTTGGTGCTTCGTTTAGGCACTAAGCGGGACTCTAGGATCGGGGCATGGCGTGGATTCGGCGGGTGCGGACGGCCTCGGGGGCGACCGCGGTGCAGATCGCTGAGTCGGTGGGTGGTCGACGTCGCATCGTGCGGCACGTGGGGTCGGCGCACGATGAGGCCGAGCTTGGGCTGCTGATGGCCCAGGCCAGCAAGCTGCTCCAGGACGATGCCCAGGGGCAGTTGGATCTGGGGCTGTCGCTGCCAGTTCCTTGGGCCGCGATGGTGCCGGCCCCGGCCGAGACGCTGTTCGGGGAGCAGGTCAAGGGCCCGGTGCGGCGCCCGGTGGTGGCCGCGCCTCGTGTGCTGCGAACGTCCTCGGCGTTGCTGTATGAGGCGTTGGCCGGGGTGTACACCGACCTGGGTTTCGACGTCCTGGACGATGAGGTGTTCCGCGACCTGGTCATCGCGCGGGTGGTGGAGCCGACCAGCCTGCTGGACGTGGACCGGGTGCTGGCAGACCTGGGTCGGACCGCGGCCAGCCTGTCGACGCGCAAGCGCACGTTGGGCCGATGCCAGGACGGGGCCTACCGCGACCAGGTCGCCAAACTGTGCTTCGAGCAGGCCCGGGCCAGCGGGGATGTGTCGTTGTGCCTGTACGACGTGACCACGCTGCACTTCGAAGCCGCTGAGGAAGATGCCCTGCGCAAGGTCGGCTACTCCAAGGAACGCCGGGTCGACCCGCAGATCATCGTCGGTCTGCTGGTCGACCGGCACGGTTTCCCGTTGGAGATCGGGTGCTGGGAGGGCAACAAGGCCGAGACGCACACGATCGTGCCGATCATCGAGGCCTTCGCCGCCCGGCACGAGATCGAGGACTTGGTCGTGGTCGCTGACGCCGGGATGCTGTCGGCTGCCAATTTGAAGGCCCTGGATCAGGCCGGGCACACCTTCATCGTCGGGTCCAAGACCACCAAGGCCCCGATCGACCTGGCCTCCCACTTCCGCTGGCACGGGGATGTGTTCACCGACGGCCAGGTCATCGACACCCTGACCCCCAAGGTCGGCAAGAACACCGACAACGACACCGCCAAGCGTCGCGAGCCGGTCTGGGACCCCGAGCAGCACCGCAACTCGTGGCGGGCGGTGTGGTCCTACTCGGCCAAGCGGTTCGCCCGGGACAACAAGACCCTCACCGCCCAGGAGAACCGGGCCCGGGCAGCGATCGAGGGGGACAAACCAGCCCGGACGCCCAGGTTCGTCAAGACACAGACCGACGGACTGGTCCTGGACGAAGCCGCGCTGGCCCGAGCCCGGCGGTTGGCAGGACTCAAAGGCCTGGTCACCAACATCCCGGCCACGGTGCTGCCCGCTGCCGAGGTGATCAGCTCCTATGCCGACCTGTGGCACGTGGAGCACTCCTTCAGGATGTCCAAGAGTGACCTGAGGGCCCGCCCACTGTTCGCCAGACGACGCGACTCCATCGAGGCGCACCTGACCATCGTGTTCACCGCCCTAGCCATCGGCCGCACCGTCCAGGACCGGACCGGCCTGTCGCTACGTCGAGTCCTGCGCCAACTCCGTCCGCTGCGTTCAGCAACGATCCAGGCCAACGGCGCTATCCAGACCCTGCCACCAGCCCTCGGCGACGACGAGCAGGCCGTCCTTGACGACCTCAAACAAGCCAGCTCAAGGCACTAAGCCGCTTGACCCAACTCAGGTCGGATTGCCGTGCCGACCTACGATGGTGCCAACGTGAGCAGGAAGTAGTGAGTCCGATGCCCCAACCCGGCTGGTACGCCGACCCCGACGGGACGCCCGAGCGCCTCCGTTGGTGGGACGGCACCCGGTGGACGGAGAACGTCCACGGCGGTGCCGGGAGCGTTCCCCCGGCGGGTGGCAGGCGCCGCGGCGTGTGGCCCTGGGTGGCCCTCGTGCTGGTCGCCGGGCTGGTGGTGGCCGTCGGGTTCGGCCTCAGCGCCGGGCTGCTCGGCACCCGCGAGACCACGCCGGGGACGGGCGTCCCGCCGGTCGCCCCCTCGCCCCGGCCCTCGACGCCCATGACCGTGCCCGCGTCGCCGACGACGCAGTCGCCCCTCCCCCAGCTCCCGCCGGTCACGGCCGCACCCGAGTCGCCCCCCGTGCAGAAGCCGGAGCCCTACCCCACCATTCCCGAGACCCCGCCGGCGGTGGACGACGTCTGTCCCGAGCCGGCGTCCGACGCCGCGTCGCTGACCGACGGCCAGCTGACGCTGGCGCTGCCCGACGACTGGACCCTCGTCGACGGCCTCACCTGGCTGACCTGCGCGCAGGCCGCCACCTCGGTCGACCAGACGATGTCGGTCACCCTCGGCGTCTCGCCCCTGCCCACCACGAGCCTGGAGGAGGCCGCCCACTACGTGTGGTCGATCGCCCTCCTCGACGCGGCGATCCCGCACCCGCTGTCGCAGACCTCCACCCCGGTCAGCGTCGGCGGCCTCGACGGGTGGATGGTCACCGGCACGGTGGGACTGCACGAGTCGGTCGACGAACTGACGGTCGTGGTCGTGGACGCCGGCGGCGAAACCCCCTCCGTCGTGGTCACCCTCGTGGGCACCCAGGACGTCGAGGGGCGCGCGACGATCGACGACATCCTCAACTCGGTCGGCCCTGCCTGAGGCCCGGCCGCCGGACCCACGAAGGAGAGACACAGACACGATGACGTCCTGGGTGAAGTGGCCGGGCGGCCACCCGCGGTTCGGATACGGCGCCGACTACAACCCCGACCAGTGGGACCGCGAGGTCTGGCAGGAGGACGTGGCCCTGATGCAGAAGGCCGGGGTGACCATCGTGTCGCTGGGCATCTTCATGTGGGCGCGGGTCGAGCCGGAGAACGGCCGGTTCGACTTCTCCCCGTACGACGAGCTGATGGACCTGCTCCACGCCCACGGCATCGCGGTCTGCCTCGCGACGGGGACGGCCTCCCCGCCGCCGTGGCTGGTCCGCGCCCACCCGGAGGTGCTCCCCGTCGACGCGGCCGGGAGCGTGCTGGAGTTCGGCGCCCGCCAGTCGTGGTGCCCCTCGTCGCGCGTGTTCATGGGGTACGCCACGCGCCTGGCCCGGCGCATCGCCGAGCACTACCGCGACCACCCCGCGCTCGCCGCCTGGCACGTCAGCAACGAGTACGGGTGCCACAACGCGCACTGCTTCTGCCCCACCTCCGCGAACGAGTTCCGCCGCTGGCTCACCCAGCGGTACGGCACGGTCGACGAGCTCAACCGGGCGTGGGGCACCGACTTCTGGTCGCAGCGCTACGCCTCGTTCGACCAGGTCGAGCCGCCGCGCCTGGCCCCGACGTTCGGCAACCCCACGCAGGCGCTCGACTTCGCGCGCTTCAGCAGCGACGAACTGCTCGCCCAGTACGTCGCCGAGCGGGAGGTCCTGCGGGAGGTGACCCCGGGTGTCCCGGTCACCACTAACTTCATGGTCGGACCCAACACGAAGTGGATGGACTACTGGCGCTGGGGCCCCGAGCAGGACCTGGTCAGCAACGACCACTACCTCGACGAGTCGTCCGACGAGCCCGAGGTCGTCCTCGCCTTCTCCGCCGACCTCACCCGCGGGTGCGCGCGCGGGGAGCCCTGGATGCTGATGGAGCAGTCCACGTCGGCGGTGAACTGGGGCCGGGTCAACACCCCGAAGGTGCCCGGCCAGCTGTGGCGCAACAGCCTCGCCGCCGTGGCGCGCGGGGCCGACTCCATCTCGTACTTCCAGTGGCGGGCGTCCGCGGCCGGGGCGGAGAAGTTCCACTCGGCGATGGTCCCCCACGCGGGCCCGGACTCGCGGGTGTTCCGCGAGGTGTGCCAGGAGGGCGCCCGGCTGGCCGGGCTCACGCCCCTGCTGGGCCAGCGCTCCGACAACCGGGTGGCCGTCCTGTTCGACTACCAGAGCTGGTGGGCGTCCGAGCAGGATGCGCACCCGCGGCAGGACTGGCGCTACCGCGACGCCGTGCTGGCCTGGTACGAGCCCCTGTGGCGGTCGAACGTGGGCGTGGACGTCGTCGGGCCGGACGCCGACCTCGGCCGGTACGACCTCGTCGTGGTGCCCGGGCTGTACCTCGTCACCGACGCCACGGCGACAGCCATCGCGGACGCCGCCGAGCGCGGCGCGAACGTGGTGGTGACGTCGTTCTCGGGGATCGTCGACGAGGACGACCGCGTCCGCCTGGGCGGCTACCCCGGGGCGTTGCGCGACCTCGTGGGCGTCCGGTCGGAGGAGTTCGTGCCGCTGCGGCCGGGGCAGTCCGTCACGCTGTCCGACGGGTCGACCGTCAGCAGCTGGGCGGAGGACCTCACCGTGGTCGACGACGCGACGACGGTCGTCCTGGCCTACGCGTCCAGCCCGGGCGGACTGCTCGACGGCAAGCCGGCCGTCACGGTGCGCCCCGCCGGGGTCGGCCGGGCCTGGTACGTCTCGGCCGACCTCGCCGCCGACACCCAGCGGTCGTTGCTCGCGCAGGTGCTGTCCGAGGCCGGCATCGGCCCGGTGGCCCCGTGGACGGGGGCGCTCGAGCTGGTCCGCCGCGGCGACCACGTGATCGCGATCAACCACTCCGACGGCGAGGCCGAGGTCGAGGTCGCCGGGCACGAGCTCCTCACCGACACCCCCGTCGGCCCGCGCCTGGTCGTCCCTGCCTGGCAGACCGCGGTCGTCCGCATCGGCTGAGCGGGGCCTAGGCTGCCTGTCATGGCAGCCCGGACCCCGCACCTGGACGACCTCGAGGACCTCGACCGCCACGACCCCGCCCTGCGCGCGTGGCTGGTCGAGAGCATCCGGCGTCTGGACGCCGACGCCCAGCGTTCGGCCGACACCCACCTGGTGCGCATCCCGCTGCCCGAGCGCTGGGGCATCGACCTCTACCTCAAGGACGAGTCCACCCACCTGACGGGCAGCCTCAAGCACCGACTGGCGCGCTCGCTGTTCATGTATGCCCTCGTCAATGGCTGGCTGGCGCCGGGCATGCCGGTCGTGGAGGCGTCCTCGGGGTCGACCGCGGTGTCGGAGGCGCACTTCGCCCGCGTGCTGGGGCTGCCCTTCATCGCGGTCATGCCGCGCAGCACGAGCGTGGAGAAGATCCGCCTCATCGAGGCCCAGGGCGGGACCTGCCACTTCGTCGACACCGCCGACGAGATGTGCGCCGCGTCGCAACGGTTGGCATCCGAGCTCGGCGGGCACTTCCTGGACCAGTTCACCTACGCCGAGCGCGCCACCGACTGGCGCGGCCACAACAACATCGCCGAGTCGATCCTGCGGCAGATGGCCGACGAGCCGCACCCGGTGCCCGCGTGGCTGGTCGTGGCGGCCGGCACGGGCGGCACCAGCGCGACCCTGGGCCGCTACTTCCGGTACCGCCGCCTCGCCACCCGGCTGTGCGTGGCCGACGTCGAGAACTCGGCGTTCTTCGACGGGTGGGCCGACCACGACCCGGGCTGTCGGGTCGAGGGCTCCAGCCGCATCGAGGGCATCGGACGCCCCCAGATCGAGCCGTCCTTCATCCCGGCCATCGTCGACCGGATGATCCGGGTCCCGGACGCCGCCTCGGTCGCCGGTGCCCACTTCCTCTCCGAGCGCCTCGGACGCCGGGTCGGGGCGTCCACGGGGACGAACCTCATCGCGGTGGCCCGGATCGTGCAGGACATGCTGGCCCGCGGCGAGACCGGCTCGATCGTCACCCTGCTGTGCGACTCCGGCGAGCGGTACGGGCACTCCTACTTCGACCGGGACTGGGTGGCGGGCCAGGGCTGGGACCTGCAGCCCTGGCTGGACGAGCTGGAGGCCGTGTTCCCGCGTTCCTGAGCGCGGTGGTCATCGCTCCGCGGGAGGAGCATGACGAACGCGGTGAACGCCATGCCCGCCCAGGTCGGCACATAGGTGATGTCGCCGACCAGCTTGAGCCCGGGCTCGTCGGCGGTGAAGTCCCTGTTGACCAGATCCGGCAGATCCTTCGCGTCAGCCGGGATCGTGGTCCTGGGCCCGCTGCGGCGCGGCTGACAAGCCACCAAGCCGCGCTCGGCCATGATCGCACGCACCGTCTGCGGGTCACACGGCCTGCCTGCCCGCACCAAGGCGGCATGGATCCGTCGGTAGCCGTAGGTGGCGTCGGAGTCGGCGAACAGGACCTCGATGAAGTCGCCGAGCTCGTCGCGCCACCGCTGGGTCACCGAGACCGGCCGGTTGAGCCACTCGTAGTAGCCGGCCCGCGACACCCTCGCCCACCGACACATGCTCCGGATCGAGTAGTTGCCTTCTTCGCTGTTGATGAACGCGTACTTCGCGGTCACCGGAACTCTTTGGCGAAGAAGGCCGCCGCTTTTCCCAGGAAATCCCGCTCGGCCTTCAACTCGCGGACCTCTTTACGCAACCGTGCCAGTTCAGCACGCTCCGGTTCGCTGATCTCCGGTAACTCATCCGGGTGGTCCCGCCGATACGCATTCACCCAATTCCTGAGTGTTTCCGAGCCGATACCATGATCACGCGCGACCTCGGCAACAGTCCGCGACGACTCAATCACCGCACGAACCGC
Organism: Propioniciclava sp. MC1595; assembly: GCF_017569205.1. Lineage (GTDB taxonomy): Bacteria > Actinomycetota > Actinomycetes > Propionibacteriales > Propionibacteriaceae > Propioniciclava. Next base: position 1,465,853 of record NZ_CP071870.1, on the reverse strand, counting down.
CTCCGCCTTGAATTCCGGGCTGAACTTCTTCCGGGTCATTCGATCCCTTCCATTTCTCCCACGGATTCTACCGGTGGGGGCTCTTGGTCCGGAAACAATCCCTCATCTCAATCCTCGGCAACGCGTCGCACACCGCGATCGTGTGGTATCAGAGCCGTGTCGGACTGATCGGCGATGGGCTCGTCGGGAACGCAACCTGGCAGAAGCTCCGATACGCCTGAGCAAAGCGAACGCCCCCACCCTCGAATCTCGGGGGTGGGGGCGTTCTTGTCCCCTGCCTTACTGCGGCGGCGCACCGATGCAGGCGAGGGCCGCGTCGAACACCTTCGGCCCGTCGGCGAACGCCACTCCTGCAAGGGTGTGGCTCCCACGCCAACCGGGGTACAGATTCGAGAACCGGCCGCCGCCTGTCACCAGCCCCATCGGCACGACCTTGCCATCGAAATCCCGGTGCCAGTACGCGACCACCGCGAAACCTTCCTCAGACAAGTCGATCGCGGCCGATCGACGAGACCAAACGGGCGACTGCCCCGAGTCGGAGTTTTCCGCCCTGAAGCGTTCGGCGTCCGTGAGTGGCCGACACTCGAATGACTGGGCCGGATCGGCAGGCACGAAGCGCACGAGTCGACCGCCTTCCCCCTGGACGGTTCCCGGCGTCGAACCGGGGTAGAGCTTGGTGCCGGGGATCGGGGTTGGCGACGGCGCGAGCGACACCCCGGTAGGCGTGGGGCTTGGTTCGGGGGTTCGGTCCTGCTCGGGGACTACGCCGAGTGAGGGCGGCGCGACAGTTGGCTCGCTGTCGGGGGCACCCGCGCATCCCCCGAGCAGCAACAGGGCCCCGACGACAGCCCCGACACAGACGCGGTTCATGCCTGCACCTTACGTGCGTCGGCGAGCGTGTTGTCTACGGACGTGATCCACGTCGACGCCCGGACGCCGCACACGTCCGCCAGCCCGCCCAACTCGGACATGGTGAAGGTCTCCCCCGCCAGACGCCGCGCGAGCGTCTCAGGGGCGATCCGGGCGCGTTCTGCGGCCTGCTCGACCGACAGCCCGACCCGAGCAACATCGGTGCTCACGAGCTCGGCCAACAGGCGGTTACGGGTGAGGCGCAGCAGTTCAGCCCAGTCCGGCTCGACCTCGACGCCCCCGCAGTCGCACACCACGCACTCGGCGCGGCCGTTCAGGTGCTCATCCACGTCGTGCCCGCACCCAGCGCACCGGGTGACCGCCTCGACTCCGCCGGATTCGGGCGCCAGCTCGCGGGCCAGCTCCCAGGCGCCCACGACCTCACAGAACTCGGCCTCGATCGGCTGCCCGTCACGGGCCCGAGCGGCCGACGGGCCGACGTACCAGACCCGGACGGCACCCGCCTCGCCGACGGGTTCGGCGCCGGTGAACCGGGACACGGTGCGCCAGCGAGCCACATAGGCGCGGGCCGCGTCGAGGAAGGCGTCACCCTCGACGACCGGCCGGGCGTCCGCCTCGACGCCGGGCAGGTCGGTCATGGTCGCCCCGAGCTGCTCAACGTTGCTCCGGGCGTGCGTCTCGCACTGCAACCGGGTGAACGGCGTCGGGTCAATCGGAGACGAGCGCAGGAACTCGACGGCGTGCGTGGCCGGTCGGTCACAGCGGGTGTTCGTGCAGGTGTTGGTGGTCATGGCGTGCGGTCCCTTCCGGGCGTCTCACCTTGACCAAGGGGGCTGAAATCCTCCCCCAATGCTCCCCCGCTACCAACCCCTCAGGGGCGTTTCTCCTTGTGGTAGCGGTTTTGGTTGGGTGCCCCGACTGGACTCGAACCAGTAACCCTCTGACTGGACGGTCGACACCACCCAGCACCCATCGGAGGATGTCGTCTCCCCTAGTCGCCACGCTCAAAAGACCCCCTACCGAACATCACCCCTAGCCACCCCCACCTGTCGCTGTTTCGGGGATGGTCGGTACCAAAGTCGGTACAGCCCCGGCCACCCTAACAGGGGCCACCAACGCCTACAGGCTATCCACTTTCACTATCGGAGTGATGGGTCACTGGCCGCGCTCCCAAGTGGCGCCGGCAAGCCGACGCATCTGGTCGGCTTGGTGGATGGCATCGATCACCAGGTGCGCGTGTCGGCTGATGGTGACCCGCCACCCCAGGATCCTGCGGGTGAACACGTCGACGACGAACGCGGAGGCTTCACTACGGAGGAGCCATCGGGCAATCCTCCAGACCACCGGGACCCAGCAACCCACTCGCGTGCGCATCACCCCCCGGCCGCACACTGGGCACGGCCCTGCTCTCGCCCTCCGCCGACGTGACCACGACATCGCTGGGCTCCACTGAACACCTAGCCGCCTCACTTGTGCGACAGCTCCCTCCACGTGCCAGGTTCGCCCCAACTCGTCAACCAACTCAGGGGGCACCGGCGAACCGACGCCACTCACCGGATGGGGAGCCGATGCCTCATCAAGCACCTTCCGAGCCGACGAAGCTTCAGTTGAGTGATTCCCAAAATCAATCACCCACTGATCCGGCTGGACTGGAGACACCTCCGCCGCATGCCCATTCTCAAGATCGCTCATTGCATTAACCTGAGTTCACCAGAAAGCCAAGACGCGTCCATTTGAGATCTTCAGCAAGCGGATGCGCCGTTTGGCCTCGCGCAACTCGGCCAGCTCTTCGCGCTCGGGGCCGTCGTGAATCCGGCGTCCCGGTCGGCCTGGGCCATCCAGTTCGTCAGACAGGGCTCCGAGATCCCGAAGTCCTTCGCGATCTGCTGATCGTCACCCCCCTCCCCACGCTGCCGGGCGACCGGGTCGACATCGTCACGGAACTCTTCTGATAGGGCTTGGGCATGGTGCACATCCTCTCCTGTAGCACCTCACAGCACCACAGACTCGGTGTCACCTATCCGTGCAGCAGTCCCTCATGACCCCTTCTGCCCAACCGGGCCGTAGGGCCAGTTACACCGTTCCTGCGATAGACCCCAGACCGCCACCCACCGTTTCTCTGACAGTCCCGTTCACGGCTGGTTGGAGTTCAGAGTGCTCCTTGTCTCTGGTCTGGCAGGGGTGATGCAGAGTCGGGGTAGGAGGGTTGTGCGCCGCGTCCGGTGCAGGCGTAGGCGCCAACGCGGGCAGCGAATCGGGCCGCATCGATGAGGGTGCTTCCCTCGGCCAAAGCTGCAACGGTTGCGCCCACGAACGCGTCCCCTGCTCCGGTGGTGTCGACGACTTTGACTTTAGGGCTTGGGACCGCCGCAACCCCGTCGCGGTCGGCAACGAGGGCTCCTTGTTCCCCTCGCGTCATGATGACGGAGCGAACCCCGTGCTCGATCAGGCGCTGGAGTACGTCCTCGTCGCTCAGGGATGCGTCGGGATCGGTTCCGGTCATGACGCCGAGGGCGAGTCTGCCTTCGTGCTCGTTGACGATGAGTGGGTCAGCTCTGCTGAGCAGGTAGCTGGGCAGGTCTACGACTGGTGCAAGGTTGAGGACGACGCGGTGGTTTGCGAGTTCGATGGCTCGGCTGAGGCCGTCGATGGGGATTTCTCCTTGGAGGACGATGAGGTCGGATGTGGTGATCTCTGTTCTGAGCTGGTCCATTCGCATTGCGTTCATGGTGGCATTCGCGCCTGGGGTGACAACGATCATGTTGTTGCCGTCATCGTCGACGGTGATGAATGCCATTCCGCTGGGTCCGGGGACTTTCAGCAGGTAGTGCAGGTCGACGCCGGAGGTGGTGAGCCCCTGGAGCGCGGCGTCGGCGTAGGGATCGTCGCCAACGGCCCCGGCCATGGTGACGGTTGCGCCGAGTTTCGCGGCGGCGACTGCTTGGTTGGCGCCCTTGCCGCCGGGGAAGATTTCTGGGCCTCGACCGTGGATGGTTTCGCCGGCGGTGGGGATGCGTTGCGTACGGATGGTGACATCAACATTGATGGATCCGATGACCAGGATCCGTTTGGGGGCCGTTTGGGTGTTCATGGGCAGGTCTCCTTGGGACGGGTCGGGGGTGCGGCCGCTGTCTGGCCGCACCCCCTGCCTTCATTACCGGGTCTCGACGGCTTCGATGGCTTGGATGACGAGGTTCCAGAAGCGTTCGTGGTCGAGGTCGACGGCCACCTGGGTGGTGCAGCCTTCGGGCGCGGGCGCGCGGAAGTCGGCCACTGTCATGCCGAGGGTGAGTTCCCCGTGGAGTTCGACGTCCAGGGGGACCTTCTGCGTGGTGACGATCGTGGGGTCGATGAGGTACGCCACGGTGCAGGGGTCGTGGACCGGTGGGTGCTCGAACCCCTGGGCTTCCTTGTAGGCCTTGCGGAAGAAGGCGAACAGTCCGAGGACGAACTCGCTGCACTCAGAGCCGATCGCCTTGATCTTCTCCTCCACCTCGGGGGTGGCCAGCGCCTGGTGGGTCAGGTCGAGGCCAACCATGGTGAGCGGCCACTTCTCGTTGAACACGATGTGGGCGGCCTCGGGGTCCACGATGATGTTGAACTCCGCTGTGGCGCTCCAGTTCCCGGTGTGGTAGCCGCCGCCCATCAGGACGACTTCCTGCACGCGCTCGGCGATGCGGGGTTCCTTGCGGACCGCGAGGGCGATGTTGGTCAACGGTCCGGTGGGAACGAGGGTGACCGTGCCGGGCTCGTTCTCCATGATGGTGTCGATGATGTAGTCGACAGCGTGGCGGGAGCCGATCTGGCTGATCGGTTCGGGTAGCTCGACGCCATCCAGGCCGCTGTGGCCGTGGATGCCCTCGGCGACCTCGACTTCACGGACCAGGGGCCGGGCGCACCCTGCGTGGACGGGCACATCGCTCATGCGGGCCACCCGGGCCACGCTGAGCGTGTTGTGGGTGACCTTGCTCAGGGTTTGGTTGCCGCCCACCGTGGTGATTCCCAATAGGTCGATGGCGGGATTGCCGGCGGCCAGGATCATCGCGATCGCGTCGTCGTGGCCTGGGTCACAGTCAAGGATGGTCTTTCGGGTCATGGTTGGTTCGCCTCCTTGGCGTCGAGCTCTGCGGGCTTGGGGATGAGGAGTGAGGACAGGAAGGCCAGTACGAGGATGACCGCGCCGGTTGCGATGCCACCCATGTAGCCGGCGCGTGCACCGGCCACGTCGGTGAACAGGGTTGATGCGGCGAACAGCACCGCGAAGCTGAGGCCGGCACCGAGGTTGAACGCCCCCGAGTTCATGCCAGGGAGATAGCCGGGGTTGTCCTTGGGGCTCAGGACGATGCCGAGTCCGTTCAGCATGATGTTGCTCATTCCTGCGTAGGTGATGCCGACGAAGATGGAAATGAACAGGAACAGCAGTTGGTGGGGGAAGTTGGCCGCGAGCATGGTGATGCCCAGGCCGATCGCGGTACCGATCAGGCCGATCTGGAGGACTCGGTTGTAGCCGAGGCGTCCTGCCAACTTGCCTGCGACTGGCCCCATCAGGAGCCCGGCGAAGGCGTACGGGGTGAGGGTCACCCACGAGACGGTGTCTGCCGACAGTCCGGCACCCACCGTTGAGTCCTGGGCCAGGTTGGGGATCAACCCGTTCATGACGGCGAACACACCGGTCATCGTCAACGTCGTGGTGAGCAGCAGTGCCCACGTGCGGCGTTGCTTCATGTAGGTGGTCGACACCAGCGGGTGGGCCACGCGCTTCTCGACGTTCCAGAAGACGACGAACCCGATGGCACCCACGACCAGGAGTGCACCGACGAGGAGCCAGTTGGCGGCACCGAGCTTGCCAGCCTCATTGAGGGCCACGAGCGTGCTGCCGAGCGCCACCACCAAGGGGATGACGCCCTTCCAGTCCATCGGGTGGGTCTCCTCAGCGGTGGACTCCCGGATGAAGAACAGCACCGAGAACACTGCGATGGCGCAGACCACAGCCATGACCCAGAAGATCGACCGGAACCCATAGTTGGCAGCAAGCCATCCGCCGGCAAGGGCGTCGACGCCAGCGATACCGCCGTTGATGGAGGTCAAGACCGCCATCAGGAGGGCGTATTGGCGCTCGTTGGGAACCTCGACGCGCAGCATGATCAAGCTCATCGGCACGATCGGGCCGGCAACACCCTGAATGACCCGGCCGATGAACAGGACGGTGACCGAGGGGGCCATCGCGGAGATGGCACACCCGATCGCGGTGATGGCCAACATCCCGATCAGGACCTTGCGACGGCCGATCAGGTCACCCCAACGCGGAAGGAAGAGCGAGAACAGCGCCGCCGCGGTGAAGAATGCGGTTTGGGTGAGGCCGATCTCGGCCGTCGTGGCGTTGAGCTCTCGTTCCATCGTGGCCAGGGCCGGTGACAGCATCGAGGCGTTGAGCTGGAAGGCGAAGATCGCCACCAACAGCGCCAGGACGATGGGGAGGACTGCCGAGGTTGGCAGCTTGTTCTGTTCGACGTTGGCTTGTGTCGTCATGCCAGCGCCTCCTTCTGGGTGTCGACACCCTGCGGTTCGAAGGGGGGCTCATTGGCCCCCGGGCAGGCGAGCACACGCGCTGACAGGGCATGCCCGGCCAAGCAGCTCGCGACGAGGTCTCCTTCGTTGGAGAGGTAGGACGACAAGAAGCCTGCGTTGAATGCGTCACCGGCACCTGTCATGTCCCGCACGTCGTCCACCGGCTTCACGGGGACGCTGGCCAGGTGTTTGCCGTGTTGGAAGATGTTGGTCGAGTGCTTGCCTTGACGAGCCAGCAAGACCGCGTCAGCGAACCTCACAAGGTTGGGGCCGGGGGTTTCCCCATCGGCAAGTCCCAGGTAGAGGCTTTCGTCACGGTTGGCCGAGATGAAGTCCGGGTGGCACTCGACCATGAGGTCCAAGAAGGCCGGGATCCCGAAGTGGTCGATCATGCCGGTCGAGGAGACATCCATGGACACCTTGCCGCCGCGACGCTTCACCTCACGCACTGCTTCCTTCACGCTCTGGGCGGTGCTGCCACCCTCGAAGGAGTAGGCCGTGATGTGCAGGATCTCAAGGTCGTCCAGCCAAGCGGGGTCCACCGCCTCGAGTCGTGCGCTCGCACCGCGGCTGGGGAACATCAGTCGTTCGCCGTGTTGGTCAATAAGGACGACGATCATCCCGGTCGTGTCGCGGACCTGCATCCGGACATCCACACCTCGCTGCTCGAGTTCTGTGGTGAGGACAACTCCACCTAGGTCGTCACCAACGCACCCGATGAACCGCGTGGGATACCGCGGTGCGGCGAAGGCGGCCACATTGGCCGCCGAGCCGCCCCGCTGCATCATGACTTCAGACTTGGTATCGGTGGCGTAGCGCACTTCCTCCATCTGCCACACAACGACGTCCTGAACGACGTCGCCTACAACGCCGAGCATGAGACTTCACCGCCTCACGAGGGCGGTCGCGATGTCCAGCGCGACGCGGATGTTGTTGTAGTAGAGCGCGACGTTGGCGTCGAGGCTGCGGCCATCGGTCGCCTGGCGGATGTAGTCCAGCAGGAACGGGGTCGAGGCCTGGCCGTGGACGCCCTGCTCCTCGGCTGCGGCCCACGCGCGGGCGAGCACTGCGTCGAGTTCCTCGGGGTCGAGCTGTTCCTCGGCCCGGATCGGGTTGGCGACGAGCACGGCGCTGTTGATCCCCAACTGCTTCTGGGCGGCCACCATCGTCGCAACTTGGTCGGGCGAGTCGACACGTGCGGTCAGGTCGTGGCCGGAGTCGACGACGTAGAAGCCGGGGTAACGATCCGTGCCATAACCTACGACGGGGATGCTGAGCGACTCGAATCGCTCCAGCGTGGCACTGATGTCCAGGATGGCCTTCGCCCCCGAACTGACCAGCACGATGGGGGTGTCGGCCAACGAGTAGATGTCAGCGGACTCGTCGAACGACTCGGCGGCACCGTGGTGCACCCCACCGAGACCACCGGTGGCAAACACGTCGATGCCGGCGGCCTTGGCCAGCAGTGCCGTGGAGGCGATCGTCGTGCCGGCGTTCTTCTTGGTGACTGCCGTGTAAGCGAGGTCACGAACCGAGGCCTTGGTCACGCCGTCGTCGTAGGCAAGCTCTTCGATCTCCTGAGGGCTCAGGCCCACGACCGGCTGACCGTGGACCACACCGATCGTGGCAGGGACACCGCCGGCTTCGCGGACCTGTTCCTCCCCGCGCAGCGCAACTTCGACGTTGCGGGGGCGCGGGAGTCCGTGGGTGAAGATGGTGGACTCAAGTGCCACCACGGGCGTGCCGTTGGCGAGAGCGTCCTTGACCTGGTCGGCGACGCGGAGAGCATCGTTGCTCATGGGACTTCCTTTCAATGGATGGGAGTTCGGTAGTCCGAGCCATCAAGGTAGGTTGGCAACATCATTGCCAAACAGCATCGTTTCGGAATAGGTTGATAGCCTTTGTCTATGAAGGTCACACTTGCTCAGCTTCAAGTCTTCGTGGCCCTGAGCGACACTTTGCACTTCACCCGGGCTGCGGAGGCGCTCTCGGTTTCCCAGCCGACGATCAGCAAGGAGATCAAGGCCCTGGAGAGGGGGTTGGGCATCCAGCTGTTGAACCGCTCGTCCGGCGGCACCACGCTTACCCCCGCTGGGAGATCGCTGCAAGGTCACGCACGCGCTGTCATCACTCAAGTCACCGAGTTCGAGGCTTCAGCCGAGGTGGTCAAACGCCACGCACGTCGCGAAGTCCGTATCGCTGCTTCCCCGAGCATCGTCAACCGACTCCTGCCCGAAACGCTTCGCAAGTTCGATGATCGCGACCTGGGGATCACCCTCGTCGCGATTGAAGTTGAGACCGGGGAGGTTGTCGCCGCCGTCGACAGTGGTCGAGCCGACATCGGTGTTGGTCACCACCTCACACGACCGAGACGAGCGACCAAGCGACGCCTGGGCGAGGACGAGCTCCAAGTAGTCATCAGCAGATCGCTTGCTCCCAAGGCAGGCACCCCGCTGGATCTTGGCGGACTCACCCAAGTTCCACTCCTCATGTGGCCCCGCGAACGAAGCCCCGCCTACCACGACGCGATCATCGAGATCTGCCGAGCTCGGGGCCTCGATCCACTCCTCCTCACCGGAACGACGCGAATCTCGGGATCATGGTCATTCTTCCTCGACGACGCTCGCGCCTTCGCCCTTGCGCCCCGCGACTTCGCCGCCCAAGAAACGGGTGGGCACCTTACGGCGCTGAGCCTGAACCCACCCGGCTTCGTCCCGCTCGACGTCGTCTGGATCCCGGGCAACCCGGCTGCCGATGAGGTCCTTGCCATTCTGTGGGACATCACCGACGACCGACGCGCGGATCACGCTGCCGCTACATGAAGCGGCCGCGTCCCTGCGGTTTCCGCCGGAGACCATTGGATCACTCTGCTTCCAGGACGGTGGTGGCCGCGGGGGTTCCTCATCTGTGGCGGTTGAACCCGGTGAAGCAGTCCATGGCTGCTGACGCTTCCTGAAAACTGACCCCTTGCGGGGCTGGGAATCTTGACCCCCTGCCCGAGGCTTTGGGGGTGATCACTGTGGAGGATTGGGCGGAGATCCGCCGGTTGCATCGGTCGGAGGGTGTGGCGATCAAGGAGATCGCTCGACGGTTGGGGGGTGGCGAGGAACACGGTTCGGGCCGCGTTGGCGTCGGACAGCCCGCCCAGGTACCAGCGGCCATCGAAGGGGTCGGTCGTCGATCCGTACGAGAAGACGATCCGGGCCCTGTTGTTGAAGGCGCCGCGGATGACGGCGCCGGAGATCGCCTCGCGGATCAACTGGCCGTACTCGCTGTCGCCGTTGAAGAAGTGGCTGACCCTGGTCCGTCCTCAGTATGTGGGCCTGGATCCGTCGGACCGGACCGAGTACGCCGCGGGCGATATCGCCCAATGTGATCTGTGGTTCCCGGAGGTGCCGATCCCGCTGGGGTTCGGCCAGGAACAGATCCTGCCGGTGCTGGCGATGACACTGGGCTACTCCAAGATGACCTCAGGGGTGATGATCCCCTCGCGGAAGGCTGGGGACATCCTGGCTGGGATGTGGAAGCTGATCGCTGGCTGGGGCAAGGCGCCCAAGCAGCTGGTGTGGGACCGGGAGACTGCGATCGGGGGGACCGGCCGGCCCACGATCGAGGCGGCGTCGTTCGCGGGCACGCTGGGTGTCTCCCTCACCTTCGCCCCGGCGGTGGATCCGGAGTTCAAGGGCATGGTCGAGCGCCGTAACCAGTACTTCGAGACCTCGTTCCTGCCCGGCCGCAGGTTCGCCTCGCCGGCCGACTTCAACACCCAGCTCGACCACTGGCTGGCCGAGACCGCGAACGTGCGACGGATGCGGGTCATCCAGGCCCGCCCGACCGACCTGTTCGCTGCCGACCTGGCCGCGATGGTCGGGCTGCCACCGATCCAGCCACTGGTCGGCATCCCGCACCGGGTCCGGCTGGGTCGGGAACGTGCGGATCGCCAGCAACGACTACTCGGTGGACCCGCGCTGTATCGGCCGGTTCGTCGACGTGCTGGCCACCCCGGGCCGGGTGGCCGTCTCCTGTGACGGCCAGCTGGTCGCCAACCATGAACGGTTCTGGGGCAGGGAACGCACGATCACCGACCCGCAGCATCGGGCGACCGCGAAGATCCTGAACCGCCTCAGGTTCTCTGCCGCTTCTATGCGGGGAGAGAACTCTGGTGTGAGGTCTCGTAGTAGGCAGCCTCGAACTCGTCGGGGCTGACCATTCCGAGGCTACCGTGGAGCCTGCGGTGGTTGTACCAGTCGACCCATCCGGCGGTCGCGAATTCGACGTCGGCGATCGTCTTGTACGGGCCGTCGTGGAAGATCGTGGTGCGCACGCACTCGGCCTTGTAGAGCCCGTTGATCGTCTCCATCAAGGCGTTGTCATACGCGTCCCCGACCGTCCCGATCGACGGGGCGATCTGCTCCAGGGCGAGGTGATCGGTGAGCACAATCGATGTGTACTGGGAGCCCGCATCGCTGTGATGAATGAGCTGATCCGGGCCGACACGGTGGCCTTGACGATCGCGTTCCCACAGCGCCATCCGCAGCGGGATCATCACCAAGTCGACGTGCTTGCTGGTCTGCGCATGCCAGGCCACGATGCGTTGCGAGAACACGTCGAGGATGAACGCGACATACACCCAGCCTGCCCAGGTGCGCACATAGGTGAAGTCCGTGACCCAGGTGTGATCGGGCCGCGGGGCGGTGAAGTCCCGGTTCAGCAGGTCACCGGCACGGACCCCGTCCTTGGCGGGGATCGTCGTGCGGATGCCCTTCGCCCTCGTGATGCCCGACAGCCCGAGCGCCCGCATGGCGCGGTCTACGGCGCCCCAGGACGCGTCCGGGAGTGCGGTGCGGCGAATCAGGGCGGTCATCTTCCGCCGCCCATACAGACCCTCCGGCGTCATCTTCCGCCGTGTCGTCCCGTCGGGCATCACCACGGTCGTCCACGCGGCCTCACGCACCGCGTCGACCACCTGAGCATCGGTGACCGTCCGGGCCGAGATGCGAGGCCGACGCCAGGCCCGATAGGTGCGCGCAGCGATCTTCACGCCCTGCTCTCGCAGGACGCGGACGATCGACTCGACTGCGTGACCCTCAGCTCGCATCTGGTCGATGAATTCCATCATCAGCGGTTGCGGGGGTCGAGTTCCCCCGCGAAGAAAGTCGTCGCCGCTCTCAGGATCGCGACGTCCTCACGCAGCCGCTTGTTCTCCGCCTTGAGGCGGCGGATTTCCGCGTGTTCTTCGCTGGTCTGCCCGCCCCTGTCGCCGGCGTCGATCTCGGCCTGGACTACCCACCGGCGCAGCGACTCCGCACCCACGCCTTCCTGACGGGCAACGGCCGCGATCGCCTTCGCGTTCGACGGATACTCAGCCCTGATCCACCGATTGTGATTCTTGGGGATGGTTCGCGTCGTTGTTGACGGCATTTCGGGTGTGGGCGTGGTGGTCCTGCCGGTCTGTCCGGCTTCTCCACTGGGGGTCCTTGGTTGCGCCTGCTGGGGCTGGGTGGTCAGGGAGTGACCGGCTGGGGTGGGCTGGTCGCGCGGGCGTGGAGCGCTCTCCAGGCGTGGGCCCAGGGCCAGTGTGTGGGTAGGTGCAGGACGAGTCGTCGACCGGTGGCGGCGATCCGTGCCGGGACCTGGATGATCTGACGGCGCAGGGTGGCCCATCGGGCCTTGGCCAGGCCGGCGGCGACCGCGGCGGCTCGGGCGATGTTGAACCCGATCACCGCCAGGCTCACCCAGGCGGCGTTGGCGGCGTACTTCCCCGACGGCAGGTGGGCCAGGGGGCCGTCCTTGAGTTCGGCGATGACCTGTTCCACGATCGCATGGTCGCGGTGGAGCTGATCGGCCTCGACCGTAGTGAAAGAGGAATTGGTGATGAACGCGTGGTGCCGGTAGGCGGCGAACAGTTCCCCCTGCTCACTGCCATCGGAGGCGAGCGGCTGGATCCGTTTGACCCGGCGCACGACCAGCCGGCAGGGCACGTGCTGGTGCTGGCGTCGGCCGGTGAACGCCACGAACTCGACTTCGGCAACCTCCGCATCCGAGATCCAGCGTTGTTCGGCTTCCTCCCAGACGGCGTGGGGGTACTTGATGGTCTGCCAGGCGTCCTCGGCCAGGCCGGCGATTGCTCGGGTGACGGTCTTGGTCATCCGGGCGGTGACCGAGAACCACGCGTTCGCTCGCAGCGCGGCCCCCACGAACGCCCACCCGTAGTACGCCGAGTCCGCCCGGCACAGGATCCGACCCCGCACGCCAGCAGCACGGGCGGTGGTGACGGCTTGGGCCACCATCCTGCCGGCGCCCCGCGCGGAGCCGGTGTTGCCCTTGCGGAGCCGGGCGCGGGCGATCACCGGGCCTGCCAACGGGGTCGACAGGGCAGCAATTTGGATGTTCAATCCCCGCACCCTCGTGTACCCGTAGCCGGCGCCCTGCTTGCGGTACCCGTGGACCTCCCGGATGGTGTCGTCGACATCGAGGAACGCCAGCCCCTGTTCGATGTCGGCGCCTGCCAGGACGCCGGGCACCCTGCCGGCAAGGCCGGCTAGCAGACCTGCGCCGACGGCGTCGAGCTGCTGCACGTGGCCGTGCGTGAACGAGCGCAGGAACGTGCCCAACGTCGACGGCGCCCGCACCCCGGTGAACACCCGTTCCATGCCCCCGTGCCGCAACACGTCGAGGTCATCGATACTGTCCGCGCCGGCGAGCATCCCGCCCACCACGCTGGCCGCCTTCACGGTCGCGTTCGCCGACGGCACGCTCAACCGTTCCTCCAGCAGGTCATACAGGCCAGCAGACTCAGCCAACCGCAACGCCGGCACCAGACCGGCAGCAGACACCAGGTTCGGGTCATCGAACACGGGACGGATCGTATGAGAGGCTTTCACTTACGAGGTGACCCTTCGACGCGGTGGACGGCGACTTCAGCAATCACCATCCTCCCTGCTCAGAACGGTCACCTCGCCCCATGCCACGCCCACACCCGCCACGACACCGGTGGATCAGGGCTCAGACCGGTGCTCCAGCACGAGCCGCACGGCCCGCTCACGCACCTGGGGATTGAGGTGAGGGATTGTTTCCGGACCAAGAGCCCCCACCGGTAGAATCCGTGGGAGAAATGGAAGGGATCGAATGACCCGGAAGAAGTTCAGCCCGGAATTCAAGGCGGAGGCGGTTCGTGCGGTGATTGAGTCGTCGCGGACTGTTGCCGAGGTCGCGCGTGATCATGGTATCGGCTCGGAAACACTCAGGAATTGGGTGAATGCGTATCGGCGGGACCACCCGGATGAGTTACCGGAGATCAGCGAACCGGAGCGTGCTGAACTGGCACGGTTGCGTAAAGAGGTCCGCGAGTTGAAGGCCGAGCGGGAGTTCCTGGGAAAAGCGGCGGCCTTCTTCGCCAAAGAGTTCCGGTGACCGCGAAGTACGCGTTCATCAACAGCGAAGAAGGCAACTACTCGATCCGGAGCATGTGTCGGTGGGCGAGGGTGTCGCGGGCCGGCTACTACGAGTGGCTCAACCGGCCGGTCTCGGTGACCCAGCGGTGGCGCGACGAGCTCGGCGACATCATCGAGGTCCTGTTCGCCGACTCCGACGCCACCTACGGCTACCGACGGATCCATGCCGCCTTGGTGCGGGCAGGCAGGCCGTGTGACCCGCAGACGGTGCGTGCGATCATGGCCGAGCGTGGCTTGGTGGCTTGTCAGCCGCGCCGCAGCGGGCCCAGGACCACGATCCCGGCTGACGCGAAGGATCTGCCGGATCTGGTCAACAGGGACTTCACCGCCGACGAGCCCGGGCTCAAGCTGGTCGGCGACATCACCTACATTCCGACCTGGCAGGGGTGGGTGTATCTGGCCACCGTGCTGGACTGCTGCACGACGAAGAAGGTCGTCGGGTACGCGATGGCCGAGCACATGCGAACCGAGCTGGTCACCGACGCCCTGGCCATGGCGATCAGTAATGGCCATGTCCGCAGCGGGGAGACGATTTTCCATTCGGATCGCGGGACTCAATACATGTCGGCCGAGTTTGCCGAGTTCACGCGCGCGGCTGGGATTGTTCGGTCGGTCGGACGGACTGGGATCTGCTATGACAATGCGTGGGCTGAGTCGTTCAATGCGACCTTGAAAGTGGAGCGGGTTCATCGGACCGTGTATCCGACTCGGCGGCATGCTATCCGGGATATTGCACGCTACATCGAGTTGCGTTACAATCAGAAACGGTTGCATTCCGCGCTTCAATATCGTACCCCGAACGAAGCAGAGCAGGACTGGTACGAAACCAACAAGGCAGCCTGAAACATGAATATCAAGCGGTCCGGATTCCATCCCGCAGCCCAGATCGATCATCTTTGGCATGACGCCATCCTTTCAACTCAAAAGGAAGCGGCACCAAACCTGAGGCGGTTCACGTCGGTTGTAGGAACCTCACAAACCTGCCCCGGCCCGCTCACCGACCTATCCTCGGGACATGACTGGCTAAACACCCCCTCGGACGGCCGCCTTCACCGCCACCGTCCGCGTCCATCTGCTCCACGCCCCCGATCCTGACACCGAGCCCAACCCGGACCTCGAGGCAGCAGCGATCCGTGAGGGCCTCGTCTTCGCGCTCCCCCCGCACAAGGGAGACACCTTTATCCCCGGCCAGCTGAGCCAAGCACTCCTGGGCGCCCAGCTGGGGACTGTCTGACAGAATCGCCGCATGACGCCCGACCAATTCGCCTATCTGCTTACACTCGCCGGAGTGATTCCGACTATCTGGTTGGGTTTGGCCATCGCAACGATGCCGTCGCGGATTGGTCACTACAGCAAGAAGGACGCGAGGTTCATCCGAAACGTCGTGCGTCTCAACTTGGTACTCGGCGTGGGTGGTGAGTACTTCGTTCTCGCCGCTCTGTCACGTCACGTGGGAGCGAACGTCCTGTGGACTCCACCTGCCGAATGGACAGTGAGCATAGTCACAGTCATGACAATGATGATGGTCGGCGCACTCGCTGGCGCCTTCTTGGGTCAAGCGGACGTGTCGATCTTGCTTCAGCCCAAGGAGAAGCCCCCGCTGGATGACTCAGGCCAGGGTGAGGAATTGGGGACCGTCTAGGTTGGAGTGCGCTCGTTGTACGGCATCCCTCAGTCTGAGCTGACACCGATCGTGGGCTACGTCGAGCACGCGCCCGGGCTGCCGTCGCATGATGATGACGCCGAGGCGGTGGTGGTCGTCACCTGCCACTGCCGGGATGTCCCCAGCGACGACCTCCTCGAGGAGCTCCGTGCGGAGGGATGGAACGTCCACGACTTCCGCGACATGGTTCAGCGACGCAGGGGCGGCAGGACGTTCTAGCCGAGATGCCGGGACGCCGACCGGTCTAGCGGTTGCCCTTGGAACGGTTGTGCGGGATGCAGAGCATTTCGCAGTTGTCCAAAGTGCTCAGCCCGCCCTTTGACCAGGCCGAGACGTGGTCGGCCTCCATCTCCTTGGGCTTGTAGATGCGCGCCTTGTTGGCGTTGCCGCCCACCGCGCACAGCGGGCAGTTCGACACCCCGTCGGCGGTGGCCTTGTCGGTCTGCGCCTTGTAGGCAGCCCTCTTGACCGACTCCTCGAACAGGCGCACGTTGAGCAGCCGAGGGTCGTCCTCCCCGCCCAGCAGGTAGGGGTAGATGCCCTTCCGGTCACGCACCGCAGGGTCACCCAGCAACTCCTGCAGGCGCGCGTCGAGCTTGTCGGCCTTGTAGGCGGTGCCCTTGTGTTCCTCGTACAGCGCACCCCAGTCCAAGCCCTTCATGGCCGGGTCAGGCGGGGCGATGAACACGCTGTCGATCCAGTCGATCACGCTGGTGAAGTAGGTCTTCAGCTCGTTAATGTTCGTGTCGGTGCGGTGCGCGGCCATGTACCCGTCGATGCTCTGGGCCTTCGAGCTGGCAACCCAGTCCAGCGCCTCCTGGAGCACCTCCTGACGCTTGGGGTCACCCTTCACGAAGTGTGACCACTTCTGCTGCAGCGCGTTCTGCGAGTTGGAGAACTCGGCCTTGGCTGCGGTCACGAACGGGCCGGAGTAGATCGCGTTGCGCAGCTCCTGCTTGTTCAGCGGCACGCCAGCAATGTTGATCGTCTCGAACCACTCCTTTATCTCGCCCTCGGTGCCCGTGCACACGTAGACCAGGAGCGTGCTGCCAAGGATGCGTTCACGGTCCTCGGTGGCCAGCGAGGAGAATGTCTGCTCCTTGCCGTTACGCACGATGGCGAACTTGCCGGTCACGAACCGTCCGACGCTGGTGATGCGCTGCTGGCCGTCCAGGACCTCGAGATGCGGGCCCTCAGCCGCGCCGTTGTTGACGAAGTAGATCAGTCCCAGCGGGTAGCCCTTCAGAAGGGAGTCGATCACGGCGACGTCGCGCTTACCGTCGCCGTAGATGTAGTGCCGTTGATACTCAGGCTGGATAACAAGGTCGCCGTCGAGACCGAACAGGCCCTTGCCCTCCAGCTCGTTGTAGACGAACCCCTTGGTGACCTCGGCCACCGTGAACTGCTTCAGGTCGGTATCCACGGGTCAGCCCTTCTTCGGCTCGGGATTGCGATGGCGGACGAGGATGCGCTTGAACACGGCCTGCTTGGTGCTTGCGATGCCTAGCTTGGTGCGCCCCTCGCTGCCGACGAACTCAGGGCCCAGCGGAGCGACGCCGATCGAGGCGGCCAAACGACCCTCCCCAACACCGATGATCTCGAACTGCTCGGGGTTGTAACGGTCGAGGACCGTGATTGGAACACCCATGATTCCTGCGAAGTCCGAGGGGATCGCATCCGCGTAGGGCACGTCGATCCCATCGAAGTTCTCGTAGCGCTGATAGTTGGTCTCGCCGCCGAGCTTCTTCATCAACCGCCGGTTGTACTTGAGGTTCTCTGCCGTTGTCATGAGCTGCATGGGCTCGTGACGCCGACCATGATCGATGTTGGTGAACCAGCATGAGTTGCCAAGACGGGTGTACTTCCTCTGAGCATCTGTTGGGTAGCCGAGCCTCTCCGCTTTGAGCCTGTCGGCGTCGGACACCGTGGCATCTCTCGGAACGGCGAAGACCATGTCGGTGCTGTTCCCTGTCGCTCCGAGCCAAACCCTGTTCTCGCGGATGTGAGGGAACACTTCGGCGTAGGTGATCGCATTGTTGCTCCCAATTACCGAGAACCGCTTCTTGCCCTCGATGAGCCAGGTCGCAAAGGACCGAAAGAGGCTGAACGGTGGGTTGGTGATGACGAAGTCAGCCTCACCACGCAGCGCGGTCACCTCGGCAGAGCGGAAGTCGCCATCACCGCTGAGGTACTCCCAGCGGAGATCATCCACGTCTATCCGGCCATCGCCAGAGACGTCCTGGGCGGTAAGGGTGAAGATCTTGCCGCGCTCCCTGTCGAGCACCTCATCAAACTGCGGGTCATCGAACAGCGTGGGCGTGTAGAACGCGGCCTCAGCGTTGCTGTTGGGCGCGTAGCTGGTGGAGATGAGCTTCTTCAGCCCGAAGTCAGCGAAGTGGAGGGCGAAGAACTTGGTGAAGTTGCTCCACTCCGGGTCGTCGCAGGGTAGGAGGATCGTCTTGCCGCGGAAAACGTCGGGGTCGAACTCCAAGTAGGCGTTCATCTCGCGTTCGATGTCAGCCCACTGGGTGTAGAACTCATCGTCCTTCGCCGCCTTCGCGGAGGAATAGTCAAGACCTGTGGATGGGCGTGTCACGCGACGTGTTGATCGCCTCCTGATTCGTGGGTCGGTTCGTCGGGTCGTTCGACGAGGATGCCTTTGTCGAAGGTCGCGCCGGCACGGACCAGAGCGACGAGATGGGGCGCGTTGACTGCTCGCCACCTGGCTTGTGCGGACTGGATGAGCTTGAATGCCATCGCGATCCCCGCGGCCCGGGAGCCGGGCCCCTTGGTGACGCGCTGACGTAGCCGTACGGTAGCGAAGGTGGACTCGATCGGGTTCGTCGTGCGCAGGTGGACCCAGTGCTCGGCCGGGTAGTCGTAGAAGGCCAGAAGCACGTCAAGGTCGTCGCTGATCTTGGCGGTGGCCTTGGGCCACTTGACCCCGTAGTCGGCGACGAACACTTTGGCAGCCTTCTGGGCGTGCTCTTTGTCCTGGGCGTTCCAGATCTCGGCCAGGGCGGTCTTCGCGCCGCGCTGGACCGACTTCGGCAACGCATTGAGGACGTTGGCGATCTTGTGGAACCAGCAGCGTTGCTCCACGGTCTCAGGGAAGACCTCCCGCAGGGCGGCCCAGAACCCGAGCGCGCCGTCGCCGACCGCGAGCACCGGCGCCCGCATGCCACGCCGCTTGGCCGAGCGGAGCAGGTCCAGCCAGGACTCGGTGGACTCCCGGTGCCCGTCGTCGAGGGCGATCAGCTCCTTGGTGCCGTCCGCGCGGACGCCGATCATGACCAGCAGGCACACCTTATCCTGCTCGAGGCGAACCTTGAGGTGGATCCCGTCGACCCACACGTACACGTAGTCGGTGCCGGCCAGGGAGCGGGTGTTGAACGCGGCCGCCTCGTCCTGCCAGTCCTTGGTCAACCGCGTGATCGTCGCCGGCGAGAGGCCCTGCGCCGAGCCCAGGAACTGGGTCAGCGCCGGACCGAAGTCCAAGGAGGACAAACCGTGCAGGTACAGCAGCGGCAACACCTCCGCAACCTTCGGCGACTTCCTCGCCCACGCCGGCAGGATCGCCGAAGCGAACCGCCTACGTTCTCCGGTGGCCTCATCGATGCGCTTGTCGTTGACCCGCGGGGCTCGCACCGGCACCCGGCCCGCCGCGGTCAGGACCTCGCGTTCGTTGTGGTGACCGTTGCGCACCACCAAGCGCCGACCGGCATCGTCAAGCTGGTCGGCAGCGGAGTCGATGTAGGCGGCGACCTCGGCCCGCAGCGCAACCGCGAGCATCTGACGGGCCGCGTCGCGGACCAGCCCGTCCAACAGCGACGCACCGCCTGGCTCGTTGGACTCCTCAGCGTTGTGAACTACTTTGAGCATGGGCGTACCTTCCCGAGCCGGCGCGCCAACGCCGACCCTGATCAGAACTTGCATGGGCTTCGATCTTGCTCGGGAGGTACGCCCGTTTCACGTCACCTCGCCGAGAGCCATCCACAGGTTCTGATCATTGCTCCGCCCTTCGCGGCCCCAAGTTCAGCGTTTGCCATGAGTTCTGCCCCTCTGGTCATCCTGCGGTTCAAGGCTATCGGGGCCTGGGCGCACCCAGCTCTCTGCACGCCCGTCCCTCCCAATAGATCTGATAGCCGATTTGTCCGTATCCTTGACCGCATGTCCTCACGCGTCACCTCGGAGCTGGGCACTCTGGGCGACCGCATTGCCCGGACGCGCGCCACCGAGCCAGCTAGGACGGTCCGTCACGTTCTGGCCCGGAATGATGCGGGCTTGTGGCAGCCAGCGCTCCTGGTTGGCTGGTTTCGCGCTCAGGACCGCTGGTGGGGGCGCGTCGCGATGCTCGACGGCGACTATGACGCCGCCCTCGTGGATCTGGGGGCCGGCCGGCTGCGTCCTTCCGATTGCAGCTGCTGCCAGTCCGGAACCGCCACCACTTAGACCGCCGAGTAGCTGCCCCTGCCCTCCAGCGCCGAGTAGAGGGTCTGGCGGCTCACGCCAAGGTCCTTGGCCACCCGCGCCTTGGGCACCCCGACCTCGATGCGCAACCGCGCGGCAGCGATCTCCTCAGTGGTGAGCCTTCGGGCCTTGCGGTACTTGCCTGCGGCCTTCGCGAGGGCTATCCCTTCGGCCTGACGCTCGCGGATGGCCTCGCGCTCGAGTTCGGCGAAGGCTGCGAAGACCGTCAGCATCGCGCGCCCTTCCTTGGTGGTCACGTTGAGCATGGGTGAGTCCAGGAACTCGATCGCGACGCCCTTGGCCTGGAGCTCGTCCACGATCCGCAGCAGGTCCCGGGTGTCACGGGCGAGCCGGTCGATCGACTTCACCCGGATGGTGTCCCCCGCCTGCGCGAATGCCATGAGCGTGCGGAGCTTCTCGCGATCGGCGACATTCTTCCCAGAGAGCTGCTCCTCGACCAGCACGTCGACGCCGGCGAGCGCTTCACGTTGGCGCTCCAGGTTCTGGTCCTTCGAGCTGACTCGCGCATATCCGTACACCCGTCCACCCACGTCTAGACCTTCCGTCGCATTGGTCAAAGTGTTGCATGCGTGGCTTGGGTTTACGGTCAGGCTGGGAGCTGTTTCAGCCGTCCATGGAGTACACCCTGCTGGACGTCCGAGCGAGCGGCCAAGCGGCCCTCATCCCCTTGGGCGCCCATCGGGTGTGCTCGACTCTGCCGACGGGCGTGTGGTTACTCAACTGCCCAGTTGGGGACGTCGACGAGCGGAGGGCCGGAGATGGCGTACACGCCGATCACACCACGTTCGCGACGACAGTGGGCGCTCGCAGGCCGCCCGGGACTCTGCCCAGTTCGTACGGTCGAGCCCGGCGTTTCGCCTACCGTCTAGCATGGCTTACTGCGACGATGGGGACACTTACCCCTAGGAGTTCCGTTGCACATCAAGGCCGCCCACATCAAGAACTTCCGAGCGCTTTCCGACGTCGAGATTGGATTCGACGACGTAACGACCTTTCTGGGTCCGAACGGCTCGGGAAAGTCCTCCATCCTGTACGCTCTCGATTGGTTCTTCAACGGCGGAGTTTTGACCAAGGAAGACCTTACTGGCGGCGAAGGGGAGGATGCCGAGATATCTGTTCGGGTCGAATTCGATCGATTAACTGACCGCGACCGTGAAGCTCTGGGGACTCGATACGCTGATCCGACCACTACCTCCTTCTCGGCATGGAGGGTTTGGCGCTCCGGCACCGAGAAGATCACCGCTAAGGCGCTCGCATTCGAACCGTTCGAGAAAGTTCGTGAAGCCAGCGGCGTGAGTGCCAAGAAGGAAGCGCTTTTTGAAGCTGCCCTCCAGCATCCCGACCTCGGTATTCCGAAGTGGGGCAGCTCCATCGCCGCAACAGATGCCGCGATGAGTGACTGGGAACGCGCCCATCCAGAGGAGTTGAAGCCAGCCTGGGTTTCGGATACCCACTTCTTCGGGTTCAATGGCCAGGCAAAACTCTCAGGGCTGTTCGACTTCGCCCTGGTTCGAGCTGACCTTCGCGCACCCGAGGAGACTGCTGACACCAAGAGTGCCCTGATCGGTCGAATCCTCGCGAGAGCCATCGATCGAACGGAGGTCAGCAAGGAGGTGGGCTTGCTTCTTGAGGCCTTTGGCCGCGAAGAGCGGCAGCTCCAAGACAAGCATCTCGGCCCACAACTTGCGTCGCTAGCGGAGGCCTTGACACGGGAGGTGGGTAGTCTGGCGCCTGGCAAGGTGATCCACCTTCGAGCCGCGCCGACGGAGGTCAAGCCTGCCGCTGCCCGTGTTGAGGTAGCGGTTGCCGACAGCCTGGTAGAGACAGACGTCTCGCGGCAGGGTCACGGCTTTCAACGGACGGTGCTGATTGCAGCGTTGAAGATGCTTGCTGATCGCGGTCCTGGCGACGCGGAACGTGGCACCCTTTGCCTCGCTATTGAGGAACCAGAACTATATCAACACCCAACGCAGGCGCGCGCCTTCGCCACGGTACTACGGGCCCTGGCTGACGAACAGACCAACCAAATGCAGGTGATGTATGCCACCCATAGTCCCTACTTCATCGAGCCGCGCTTCTTTGATCAGGTCCGGCGGGTAACTCGGATCGCGAGCGGCGCACGATCCGCCGTCCAGATAC
The DNA here is from genome assembly GCF_017569205.1 of Propioniciclava sp. MC1595. GTDB lineage: Bacteria > Actinomycetota > Actinomycetes > Propionibacteriales > Propionibacteriaceae > Propioniciclava. Next base: position 1,443,668 of record NZ_CP071870.1, on the reverse strand, counting down.
GTCAGGCATCCCTGGATGGAGTCTGCGCGCGGCTGGCCAGTTTCGAGAACGATCGGGCCATCCGGGCCAGATGGGAGCAGGTATGCCTCCAGGGGCTGGGAGAAGCGGTGTTCGCAACCGGCGTCCTCCTCGTTGAGGGTGACAATGACAGGGCGATCTTGGAGGGATTGGCGCAGCAAGGGGGCGACCTCGCCCTCGCCGGCATTTGTGTCGCTGCCTCCCAAGGGAAGCCAAAGATACTTCTGCCCCTCGTGATCCTAGAGCAACTCGGCATCCCGGTGCTGACGATCGTTGACAGCGACGTGGGCTGCGAGGAACGCGCGCGACGCAAGTCGAGTGACCCACTCGACATCGAAAGCGCCGTTCTTTCCACTACTTCCCTCAACCGCAGGATTCTCCGCTACTTCGGGGAGCCTGAACAGGACTTTCCGAAAGGCCTGGTGAACCAGCGCCTCATGTTTGTCGACGATCGCCTCGAGAAGATGCTTGAGCGCGACTGGCCGGCCTGGGAGGAGACCAGGGCAGAGCTCGTGGAACAAGGTCAGGGCGTCGAGGGGAAGAACAGTTCCACTTACGCGCTCGCTGCCAGCCAGTGCGCTACCCCACCAGAGGGCGACCTCCGATCACTTCTTGAGGCCGTATGGACCTTGTCCAAGTGATCATCGAACCAGCGGACCTACCACCGCCCACGACGACAACGCCGCCTCGGCAAGCTCACCCCAGTAGAGTTCGAAGCGGTCCACATGAGCACTCACCCGGACTGAGACACCACAACCCGAAGCGTCAACCAGAGCTTTAGCAGTGGCGTTAGCCTCGGCCGCCCTCGAGTCGTAGCGGCCTCACCGTCGGCACCCCGAACCTGAACGGCCCTCACCACGGGCTGACATGACAGGGCCAGGGTTCATCTATGAGCGCCGCCTGAACAGGGCCTTCAAGTGATTCCCGCAAAGGGGACCTACCCCTGATGTGGCAGCCCAGCCTAGACGGGCGGGAGCGCAGCAGCCGCGGCGGCGATTTTGGCGGCCACGTCGTCAAGCGAAGACTCCGCTGTGTTGAGTCCAGCGTGCGGCGCGAGCATCGGGCTGACGTCGCACCACTCATCGAAGGTCACTCCGTGCGTGACGGGAACGACGCGCAGGCTGTTGAGTAACTCGGCGAGTTCCTTCTCTGCGTTGCCGCAAGGAGTTGAGGATGATCGTGGGACGGTTAGTTAGTGGAGCACAATCGATGACCATGGGAGCCGAGGACGATCAGGGCGTGCCGGTGGAGTGCTACAAGCACTACTTGGGACGCAGACCACAGGTGACTTGGGGTGCCGAGATGGGTGAGAGGAACCTCACCTTCCTGCGAGGCCTCGACCCTCACTACTTCGTGCACATCGCGGAGACGCAGGCGCCGCTGCTCGAAACCGAATCCCGACAGTATGCCGCCGCGACCATCCGAGTCGCCTACGGCCAAGCGCTAGAGACCCTCATGGCGGTGCTGGGTGCCACCCTTCAGGCGCCAGGGTGCCCCCTCGGCTGGATGGTGTCCTATCAGAACAACGAGCTGCGCCAGGTCATCGAGGATCTCGTCACTTCTCCGTCAGGTCTGTCGCATACGACCTGGGATCTGGGTAGCAAGCCCCTCCTCAGACTTGCAGGGGCGGTGTTGGAGCCTGCCGGCTGGCCCGCGGATGAACTCAACCGCAGAGCACTGCTCTTCAGCCAAGCGTGGTCCCGATGGTGCCATGAATTCCTGGACGAGATCTCCAAAGCCGAGTTCAACGCAATGAAGCACGGGACTCGGACCCAACTTGGCGGTTTCTCATTCTCCATCGGTTACGAAACCGCACCCGGTGTCGCGGCAGATCTGGCGACGATGAGGACCTTGGGCGCCAGTGAGTTCGGTTCCACCTTTGCAGTGCCCGTCAAGCTGCAAGGTCGACTCCACCAAACCTCACGAACCGTGAGCCGCAACTGGTTGCCCGTGGCCATGGTGCACAGTCTTCACATCATGGCGGCGTCAATCACCAACATCGTCTCCTTCCTTCGGATCCGCGCGGGGGACGACCCGACCACGTGCCGCTACGAGTTCTTCTCGAATGACTCCGTCTTCGAACGTGCTTGTGATCGGCCAGGAGTACACACGATCAGCGGGTTTGCGCCTGAAGTGACTCGGGAGCACATCACTGCCTGGACTGGGGCGGAGGTGGACATGGAGCTGAGGGAGGACCACGAGCGCTTCCTGGCGAGTAGGAAGGACAGCGGCGAATGATTTGGAGCGAGGCAAACGCGCACGCCGACCTGGGCCGCCCCCGTCATTCGGTCCGGACGTTCTGTGAGTCGTCGGTTTCCATCTGATGGGTGCACTGCCGAACGTACTCGGCTGGGGTTAGGTAGCCGAGCGAGGAGTGCCGGCGGTGATGGTTGTACTCGTCCTTCCAGTCGCCGATGATGACCCTGTGCGTGCAGCAGCGAGTAGAAGCTGTTGATGTTGAGGCACTCGTCGCGGATCCGGCTGTTGAACGACTCGACGTACCCGTTGCGCCACGGCGAGCCCGCACGGATGTAGGACAGGCCGGTGCGGGTGCCGACCCAGTCGGCCATCGCCTCGCTGATGAACTCCGGCCCGTTGTCCGACCTGAGCACCGCCGGGGCGCCCCGGGCGGCGACGAGGTCCTCGAGGTGGGCGGTGAGCCGGTCCGCGGTAATCGAGCGCTCCACGAGGCCGCCGATGCACTCCCGGGTGTGCTCGTCGACGATCGAGCAGATCTTGATCAATCGTCCGTGCTCGTCGGCGTCGAACTGGAAGTCCACCGCCCACACCACGTTCGGCGCGTCCGCCGTCGGCGCGTCGACGGTCGAGGACCCGACGCGCTTGCGTCGACGCCGCTGCGGGACCCGGAGCCCCTCGTCACGCCACAGGCGTTGGACCTTCTTGTGGTTCACCACCCACCCCTCCGCGCGGGCGTCGTGATACGCCCGCCGATACCCGTAGCGGGGATGGTCCTTCGCCCAGGCGCGCAGCCACTCCCGCAGCGCCCGATCCGGGTCCGTGACCGTGTCGCCCTTGAGCGGTCGCCGGTACGCGGAGCGGGAGAGCCCGACCAGACGGCACGCCATCCGTTCGCTCACCCGCAACTTGCGCTTGAGGTGATCGACGGCGGCGCGGCGCCTGTCCGGGCTTAGAAGTTTCCCTCAGCCAGCTCCTTGAGCGCGGCCTTCTCCAGCTCCGCTTCCGCGAGCAGACGCTTCAGGGTCGCGTTCTGCTTCTCCAACTCCTTCAGGCGCTTTGCGTCGTCGGCCTTGAGGCCGCCGTACTGGTTCCGCCACCGGTAGTACGTCTGCTCGGACACCCCCAGCTCCCGGCACACCGCCGCGACATCCTGACCATCGGTGAGCATCCTGTCGGCCTGCCCGAGCTTACGGACGACCTGCTCCGGAGTGTGACGCTTCCTACTGTTCGTCATGATCTGACCAGTCTCCCTGCCCGCCACCGCGGGCAACAGGACGACTCGCATAACGACCGGACCTACGAAACGGGGTCAGCCCAGACCGCTCTCCCCTGGATCGCCGCGAAGCCAGTCGAATCGGTTGCTGACGCAGGCCATTCTCTCCCAGGGCCCGGTCGCACAGGTCACGGACGTAGAATTCGTCGCTGGTTTCCCTGCCCATACCCGGCACGGTACCGGGCTCCGCGCTGAAAATCCGGATATGCCGCTGCACGACGCTCGTGGCGCGTCCGCCCGCATACTCCCCGTCAGTCGCTTAGTCAGGAGCAATGATCAGAACCTGTGGATGGCTCTCGGCGAGGTGACGTGAAACGGGCGTACCTCCCGAGCAAGATCGAAGCCCATGCAAGTTCTGATCAGGGTCGGCGTTGGCGCGCCGGCTCGGGAAGGTACGCCCATGCTCAAAGTAGTTCACAACGCTGAGGAGTCCAACGAGCCAGGCGGTGCGTCGCTGTTGGACGGGCTGGTCCGCGACGCGGCCCGTCAGATGCTCGCGGTTGCGCTGCGGGCCGAGGTCGCCGCCTACATCGACTCCGCTGCCGACCAGCTTGACGATGCCGGTCGGCGCTTGGTGGTGCGCAACGGTCACCACAACGAACGCGAGGTCCTGACCGCGGCGGGCCGGGTGCCGGTGCGAGCCCCGCGGGTCAACGACAAGCGCATCGATGAGGCCACCGGAGAACGTAGGCGGTTCGCTTCGGCGATCCTGCCGGCGTGGGCGAGGAAGTCGCCGAAGGTTGCGGAGGTGTTGCCGCTGCTGTACCTGCACGGTTTGTCCTCCTTGGACTTCGGTCCGGCGCTGACCCAGTTCCTGGGCTCGGCGCAGGGCCTCTCGCCGGCGACGATCACGCGGTTGACCAAGGACTGGCAGGACGAGGCGGCCGCGTTCAACACCCGCTCCCTGGCCGGCACCGACTACGTGTACGTGTGGGTCGACGGGATCCACCTCAAGGTTCGCCTCGAGCAGGATAAGGTGTGCCTGCTGGTCATGATCGGCGTCCGCGCGGACGGCACCAAGGAGCTGATCGCCCTCGACGACGGGCACCGGGAGTCCACCGAGTCCTGGCTGGACCTGCTCCGCTCGGCCAAGCGGCGTGGCATGCGGGCGCCGGTGCTCGCGGTCGGCGACGGCGCGCTCGGGTTCTGGGCCGCCCTGCGGGAGGTCTTCCCTGAGACCGTGGAGCAACGCTGCTGGTTCCACAAGATCGCCAACGTCCTCAATGCGTTGCCGAAGTCGGTCCAGCGCGGCGCGAAGACCGCCCTGGCCGAGATCTGGAACGCCCAGGACAAAGAGCACGCCCAGAAGGCTGCCAAAGTGTTCGTCGCCGACTACGGGGTCAAGTGGCCCAAGGCCACCGCCAAGATCAGCGACGACCTTGACGTGCTTCTGGCCTTCTACGACTACCCGGCCGAGCACTGGGTCCACCTGCGCACGACGAACCCGATCGAGTCCACCTTCGCTACCGTACGGCTACGTCAGCGCGTCACCAAGGGGCCCGGCTCCCGGGCCGCGGGGATCGCGATGGCATTCAAGCTCATCCAGTCCGCACAAGCCAGGTGGCGAGCAGTCAACGCGCCCCATCTCGTCGCTCTGGTCCGTGCCGGCGCGACCTTCGACAAAGGCATCCTCGTCGAACGACCCGACGAACCGACCCACGAATCAGGAGGCGATCAACACGTCGCGTGACACGCCCATCCACAGGTCTTGACTATTCCTCGTGCCTACTGTCGGCTACCAGATCAACGGCCCAGTTCGCCGACTCGGCGAACGAGTGTCTGACCCAGCCTGTAGAACTTGCGCAAATCCCCGTTGAGGCCGTCTGGCGTTGGACCTGCCTCGGGGACGGGCCACAGCCCAGCACCATGAGTATTCACGTCAAAGACATCTACGTAAGGCGCATGCTGCGGGTCGTCGCTTCGGTACTCGACCCGGACTTGCCCGCGCTCGTCCATGCCCATCTCGTGGGGTCCGTCGGTGTGGTGGCCCGGCTCAGGAGGACCGATCCGCCACAGGGCGCGGATTGAGCATCCGGGTGGAAGCGTGCGTGGCGTTTCCAGCAGTTCCCGTAACGACTGCGTCACCGTGTCTTCGCGGTCTGACCACTTCGACGGAGTCAACGTCAACTCACGGGCGGACGTCTTGCCGGCGTTGGTGATTCGGAGATCCCACGATGTCACACCGGCCAGCCCTGGGATAACCTCGGCGAACACATACGGCCTCGTCTGCTCGACGCTATCGCGCCGTAGCTGTTCGTTGGCCGCCTCCGCGGCTTCCGCCGCCCTCTGCGCTGCGAGACTGGCTTTGCGCGACTCCTCCAACGTGCTGTGTGCCGTTCGCCAAGCGAACACCGCGAAGACCAATAGGCCAAGCGTCAGTAGGGCCGAGAACAGCGCGGACCAAGCGACGAGTTGGTCGGCCCATGTTGGAGTTCCCATGCCCAGCATGATGGCAGGGACCACTGACACATATTGATTATCCGCAGGGCCTGAGCGCGGCCGGCGCCCTGGTCTGGCCCTCTATCGGCACGCTTCGCGCACTCACTCTCATGCCGCTGCGAGTGGTGTTCCCAAGTTCGGCGGGCAAAATGCTCCGTGCGGCACCCAGATCTTCGACAGCTGATTTCTCCGTGAAGCTCGTCACCCGTGCCTACTATGGGCTCATGTTCCGCTCCTGAGGACAGATCACCAACGCCCATCGACACGAACGGAACAACCATGCCCTCTGACCTGATGACCCTCTCACTTACCCGTCGCACAACCACTCCCGCCAACATCGACGCCGTCGAGCTCCGAGGCATCCAGACCTCTGATCGCGACGCCCTCGCCACCGCCTATCTCGCGGCATACCCGCCAGGTGTCGCGGCCACCAGCCTGAACGACGCCCGGCAGGAGATGGACGACACCTTCACTGGAGAGTTCGGCGCACTGCGCCACGATCTCACCCGGGTCGCCACCTTCGAGGACCGACCCGTCGGTGCGATCCTGGTGGTAGGTAAGTCGATTTGGGACCCCCAGTTGCACGGGCCCTTCATCATCGACCTTTTCGTGCATCCCGACGTACGAGGCATGGGCGTCGGCCGAGCCCTGCTCGACGACGCGGTGCACGCCTGCGCGCGGGCCGAGGATGCCACCCTCTCGCTGCGCGTCGGCGAGGGCACTTCCCCAGCGGCTCTCGCGCTCTACACCCGGGCAGGGTTCCAGCAACGCTGACAGCGAGGTCCGAGTGGCGCTCCACGCGGTGGGCCACTCGGACTGCGCCTTGCTCCCGTGGCCTGGGAGCCGCCCCGAGGGAGGCCCGCCCGAGCAGGTGTTGAACTGTCCGCTTCGGTCATCAGATACATCCGGTCATGCCGCGATGAGCGACTGACGGTCAGTGTTGGCTCGCACCCAGTCTCGCGCGGCGTTCTCGTTGATGGGCCTACCCTGTTGGTGTCTCTTCTGGCTGACGCCCCCAATTCCGAGGAGCCGACCGTGGTCCGCTGTGCAGTGCGTCTGTTCGTCCGGCGGGTGTTGCTGTGAGTCGCCAGAGGTGGACCCCCGACGAGCTTGCCCTCTTGGACGGCCCTGCGAGTGATGTTGAGGTGGCCGAGCTGGTGGGGCGGTCGGTGCGTGTGACCTGTTTCAGCTCAAATGTCGCATTTCGCGGCTTTGATCAGTCCACCCCTGGCGGGTCTGGACGGTGGTTGTGGATCTGATTGTTCCGCTGTTGGCGGTGGTGAGCAAGACGACGCTGGTGGGCGTCGTGCAGGCCCTTGCGGCGGGCGGCGCGGATGGCCTCGCCCCTGCCTTGGTGTTCATCGTCGGGGGTCACGTAGCCGATGCTGGAGTGCAGGCGGACGGTGTTGTACTCGATCTGGATGCGGTCGAGCTCGGCCCGCAGGACGGCCGGGTCGGTGATCGCCAGCAGGTGCGGCCATTCGGCCTTCAGGGTGCCGTTCAACGACTCGATCCACGCCTGATCGGTCGGGGTGGAGGGCCGGCCGAAGTGTTGCGCGATCGCGACCAGGGCCATGAACCGGCGGGTGCCGGTGGCGATCATCTGCGACCCGTTGTCCGATACCGCCAGCAGTAGCGGGGTGAGGCCGTCGTCGGCGTCGGGGTCGACCCGGCCGGTCGCCGCCCGAGCCAGGGCTTCCTTCAGCAGGCCCTCGGATTCCAGGGCCGTGGTGAACGCGGCCTGCACTTGGGTGGTGGTCTCCTCGCTGGATACCAGGTGGGTGAGCCACTTCCGCGACACGAGGTCCTCGATGATCAGCACCTTCGCCCCGCAGCGGGTGAAGTGGGTCGTGTCGTAGATCCATAGGGAATTCGGCTTGTAGGACGCCCAGTCCGGGAACGGCTTGCGTTCCCCACGGACCGGCCGCGGCAGCGGACGAAAGTGCTTGTCAGACTCGATCAACACCCTGCGCACGGTGGACGGTGATGCCCAGAACCGGCCCACATACGAGCCCCGATGCGCCAGCCGCCGGTGGGAGCGGTCCCGTTCGCCCCACTCGTTGAACACCGCCAGAATCTGCTGAACCTCATCGTCGAGGAGACCGTTGACTGCGACCCCGCCGGGCTTCCGGTCGGCCAGGTCCGTGCGCCGGGCCTGCCAGCGTTCGACCCGCCGCCGGCTGATCTTGAGCACCTCGCACACGGCCTGCAAGCTCCAGCCCTCGCCGACCGCGTGGTCCACCAGACCGAGGAGGCCGGCCTTGCCGACGGCGTCGACACGCACCGGAACAGGCTCGGTCACCGCCATCCGGAGCCCCCTTTTCCCTCCAGCAAGGTGAGCTTGACCGCCAACTCCTTCACCGCCTCCGACAGCCGGGCGACCTCGGCGTTCGCGGCCTCCAACTCGACATCCCGGGGGGTCTTGCCCACCCCGGGTTTCGACGCCGACAAGGCCGCCATCGCGCCCTCCTTGGCGACCTGGCGGAGCTTCATGATCGTCGAACGGTCCACCCCCGCCGCCTCCGCGGCGGCGTTGATGGTCGTCTCGCCACGCACGAGCTGGAGGAAGATCTCGTACTTCACCGACGGCGCCAACAACTTCTTCGCGCGCCGCGTAGGGCTCGCCGGGCTCGCCCCGGCATCCTTGTTCGTCGAGGACATCGACACTCACTCTCGGGTCAGCCAGACCCCCACAGTGTGGTCTGATTCAAACCCCGAAATGCGACACGATCCCTGACGCAAGACACGTGCGGTGGTGATGAAGCGGTGGCGTCGACGGAACCCTGCTGCGGTGGCTCGAGGAATCGTCAAGACCTGTGGATGGGCGTGTCAGGCGGCTTGCTCGTCGGTTGCTGATTCGGCGGGTCGTTCGACGAGTCTGCCCTTCTTGAAGCGGGCGCCGGCGCGGACGAGGGCGACCAGATGGGGAGCGTTCACCGCTCGCCAGCGGGCCTGGGCCGACTCGAGCAGCTTGAACGCCATCGCGATCCCCGCCGCCCGGGACCCGGGTCCCTTGGTGACCCGCTGTCGGAGCCGAAGGGTCGCGAACGTCGACTCGATCGGATTGGTCGTCCGCAGGTGGACCCAGTGCTCGGCGGGGAACTCGAAGAACGCGAGCAGCACGTCGAGGTCGTCGGTGATCTTCGCGGCGGCTTTGGGCCACTTGACGCCGTACTCGGCGGCGAACGCCTTGGCGGCGGCCCGGGCATGGTCGACATCCTCGGCGGCATAGATCTCGGCGAGCGCCTTCTTCGCGGCGGGGTGGGCCGACTTCGGCAGGGCGGCCAGCACGTTGCCGAGCTTGTGGAACCAACACCGCTGCTCCCGTGTCTGGGGGAACACGTCATGGAGCGCCTTCCAGAAGCCCAGCGCGCCGTCCCCGACCGCCAGGACCGGGGCCTGCATGCCGCGGCGCTTGCAGTCCCGCAGCAGGTCGGCCCACGACTCAGCCGACTCGCGGTGGGGGTGTCAGATGGTCTGTGTGGGAGGGGTCCCTGACTCAAGGGAGTAGAGACTGTGACGATGACGACGAACGACGAGACTGTGTCGGGGCCGTTCGGGCCGCTGGAGGGTGCTCGCCCGTCGGCGCGGGAGGCGATCCAGGACATGTTGGACGCCGGCCTGCTGGACGACTTGATGGGCCGGATCGACGACGGCGACCTGCAGCTGACCGGGGATGGCGGTTTCATCCCGGAAATGATCAAGGCCGTTCTCGAGCGTGGGTTGGGCGCCGAGTTGACCTCGCATCTGGGTTACCGGAAAGGCGACCCGGCGGGTCGGGTGTTGCCGAATTCCCGGAATGGGACGACCCCGAAGACGGTGCATTCCGAGGTCGGGTCGATACCGTTGGACATTCCGCGGGACCGGCACTCGACCTTCGAGCCCCGGCTGGTGCCCAAGGGCGAACGGCAGGTCGGCGGGCTGGCTGACATGATCATCAGCCTGTACGCGGGCGGGATGACGATCCGTGACATCCAGGCCCACCTCGCGCGCACGATCGGCACCGAGCTGTCGCACGAGACGATCAGCAAGATCACCGACGCGGTCCTCGACGAGGTCAAGGCGTGGCAGTCCCGGCCGTTGGACCCGGTCTATCCGGTCATCTACCTCGACGCGCTGGTGGTCAAGGTCCGCGACAGCCACCAGGTCCGCAACAAGGCCGCCCACATCGCGGTCGGTATCGACCTGGACGGAGTGAAACACGTACTCGGGATCTGGGTTCAGACCAGCGAGGGCGCGAAGTTCTGGGCCGGCGTGCTGGCCGAGCTCCGTAACCGCGGCATCACCGACACCCTGATCGTGTGTTGCGATGGGCTGACCGGGTTCCCCGAGGCCATCGAAGCCACCTGGCCGCGCGCGATCGTGCAGACGTGCACGGTGCACCTGATCCGCGCGTCGATGCGGTTCGTGTCCTACACCGACCGCAGGCGGGTCGCCGCGGCGCTGCGGCCGGTCTACACCGCACCGACCGTGGAGGCCGCCGAGACCGCCCTGCTCGAGTTCGCTGCCAGTGATTTGGGCAAGAAGTATCCCGCGACCGTCGCGACATGGGAGAACGCGTGGGAACGCTTCATCCCGTTCCTGGAATTCCCACCCGAAGTGAGACGGATCATCTACACGACGAATGCGATCGAGTCGCTGAATTACCAGCTACGCAAGATCATCAAGAACCGCGGCCATTTCCCCAACGACGACTCCGTGGTCAAGCTGTTGTGGCTGGCGATCCGCGACATCGAGGACAAGCGGGCCCGCGCCCGAGCCAAGGAGGCCGGCAAACCCAAGGGAGAGCCCCGCACCGCACCGGGCTACCTCGTAGAAGGCGCCACCACCCAAGGCTGGAAGGCTGCCCTCGGCGCCCTCCTCATCGCCTTCCCCGACCGACTCGACAACCACATCAACTGAAAGTGAACCGACCCACTCACACACAGACAACTTGACAGGCTCCTCGCGGTACCCGTCGGCGAGCGCGACGAGTTCCTTGCTGCCATCGGCACGGACCCCGATCATCACCAGCAGGCACACCTTATCGGCCTCCAGCCGCACCTTCAGGTGGATGCCGTCCACCCACAGGTACACATAATCGACCCCCGCCAGCGACCGGTCGTGGAACGCGCGGGCCTCGTCTTGCCACTGCCGGGTGAGCCGGGTGATCGTCGCCGCCGACAACCCCGCCGCCGACCCGCAGAACTGCTCCAGGGCGGCCACGAAGTCCCCGCTGGACAACCCGTGCAGGTACAACAAGGGCAGCACGTCGGCCACCTGCGGCGACTTCCGCGCCCACGCCGGCAGGATCGCCGACGAGAACCGCCGCCGCTCACCCGTGGCCTCATCGACGCGCTTGTCGTTGACCCGCGGCGCCCGGACCGGTACCGCACCCGCGGCAGTGGCCACCTCCCGCGGCTGGTGGTAGCCGTTGCGGACCACCAGCCGCCGGCCGTCGGCGTCGAGCTCGTCGGCGCACTGCTCGATGTAGGCGGCGACCTCAGCCTGCAACGCCGCAGCCAGCATCCGCCGGGCACCCTCCCGGGCCAACTCGTCCAGCATCGACCCACCCACCGCGGCCGGGGCGTGCTCGTTGGACTCGTTCTCGTCGTGGACTACCGTAAGCATGGGCGTACCTTCCCGAACCAGCGCGTCAACGCCGGTCCTGATCAGAGCTACTCGGACTTCAGATCATCCACGGGGAGGTGCGCTCCTTCACGTCACCCCGCCGAAGACCATCCACAGGTTCTGATCATTGCTCCCTTCAGCGGCTGGGGCGGCGTATTCGGCGACCAGGCCGTCGCCGCCGCGATGATCGACAGGGTCGTCCACCACGCCGACGTCCTCACCCTGAAGGGCGCCAGCTACCGGCTACGCAACCGCGGGATCGACACCCTGCCCAGCATCAGAACCCAAGACGCGGCAGACTAGGACTCGACGAACCGGTGGCCTCGTTTTCGAGCGTCGGATCGGCCTCATATTCGAGCGTTGTCGACACCCCTCCCGTCAAACAATGCGATGTCCGCCAAGCGCTGCCACACCACTTGTGGGGTACCGAGAGGAGACATCCATGTACCCCAAGACCTATGAGACCCTCGCCCAAGCCGCCGAGCGGACCGGCATCACCGTCAAGACCCTGCGCCGGTGGGTCGCCAGCGGTCGGCTGCCCGCCTTCCGTTACGGCCCCCGGCTCATCCGCGTCGAACCCCAGGAGGTGGACCGTCTGATGTGCGCGGTCAACCCAGTTTGAGGGATGTCATGGCGAACCAGCGCACCAGGGACGTGTGAGTCATGCCACGGCCACGCATGGAGCCGGGCGAGCACTCCCCGATCGAGGCCTTCCCTTACCGCATCGACTCGAATGGAAAGCGATCGCGGGTGGAGAACCGTCGCCAGGCAACCGTATGGCGGGCCCGGTGCTACCAGCGCACCCTAGACGGGCGCCTACGAGAGGTGACCCGCTGGGCCAAGACCCAACGGGCAGCGATCACAGCAGTGCAGGAAGCCCTCAAGGAACTGGTGATCCAAGACTCCGCCGACGGCGAGGACATGCTCACCTCAACATCTCCATTCACGGAGGCGGGGGCTGCTTGGCTTGAGTGGATCAAGCGCCCTGAGGCCCGCGCATCGCGCGGGGGGTTGTCCCAGCAGACGCTGCGCCTCTACAGAGGGACCTACGAACGGTACATCGATGCGCCAGGGTCACCGTTGCGCGGACGCACGATCGCTCAGGTCAACGACCCCCAGCGCCTGATTCTGTTCCTGCAGGGGATCGCCGATCGCAAGGGCACAACGACTGCCAAGACTTGCCGGACGGTACTGGCGAGCATCCTGAAACTGTGCCTACGCCGGGGGGTGATCAAGGTGAACGTCGCCCACGCGATCGGGGCCGTTGCTTCGGCGACTCCCACGGACACAGGGCGCGACCGCAGTCGCGCCTTCACCCGTGCCGAACGGGACACGGTCCTCCACGTGGCAGATCGCAAGGTGGAACAGGCGACCAACCCACGCTCCATTCGCAAGTGGCAGCTCACCGCCGACCTGATGGCGTTCATGGCCGGCACCGGATGCCGCATCGGCGAGGCTCGAATGGTTACGTGGGACGATGTGGACCTCACCAAGCAACGGGTGCGAGTCCGAGGCACCAAGACCACTGGGTCGGACCGGATGAACAACCTGCCCGACTGGCTCGCCGATCGGCTGCTCCGCCGTCGCCGCTTCATGGCGACCTGGGAGTACAACACTCCCTACGTGTTCTCGATGGGCCGCCCTCTCGAGGTGGAACTGTCCGACGGCCAACTCGCCTACCCAGGGTCCAACGTGGCGATCGACGCCACCAATCTCGCCCACTGGGTCCGCCAGGTCCTCGACGACGCAGGCTTCCCCTGGGCGATCCCCCACACCTTCCGTCGCACGGTTGCCACCCTGCTCCACGAGGCCGGCATCCCACTGGCGTCCATCGCCGACCAGCTCGGGCACGCCGACCCGACCATGACCATGAGCGTCTACCTCGGACGCGACCTGGAAGGTGACAAGTCGGATCTGGCGGCCGTGTTGTGACCGGGAGTCGAGTCCGGCTGAGGGCTCGGGATCGCCCCGTGCGGCGGGTGTCCACGGGTGTCCCCAAGAAGGTTCTAGATGTCGCCGAAAATCGTTACTGGGTAACAAACTGGGTAATCTGGCGGTTTCAGCCAGCCATTCGGAACGATCAACAGGGCCGTGACTAGGAGTGTTGGCTCCCCCGACTGGACTCGAACCAGTAACCCTCTGATTAACAGTCAGATGCTCTGCCAATTGAGCTACAGGGGACCGCTGTGCGCGAGAAGGAACACTACCAGCCGGGCAGATGAACGCAAAGTTGGCCCATCTCCCTCGGACGCCCGGCGCGCCAGCAGCCTCAGAAGTCGTACTCCGCGCGCAGTCGCCCCAGCTCGGCCTCGGTGAACGCGACTGTCTCCTCGTCCATCTTCACCCCGGGGGCGGGGTGGGCGGTCCACAGCACGCGGGCTCCCTCGTCCATCAGGTTGCGTCGCGCGCTGATGGTGATGGTCTTGCCGGGCTTGGGGTGGATCGCCGTCTGGAACAGGAAGGTCGCCTCGACGCGCTCCTTGAACACCTCGGGGAAGGACCCCGGCTCGACCAGCTCGACACGGGTCGTCTCCCCGGTCGACATCTGCACCCAGCGCATGGACTGGTTCTCGCCGTCCCACCCTCCGCGCAGGATGTCGTGCCAGCCGAGCTCGACCACCTCGTCCCCGAACACCCGGAGCAGCCGGTCGCGGAGGCCGACGAGGCCTCCGTCCTCGGTGCGGCCCCAGGCCAGGACGCGGGGTCGCTGGCCCAGGAACCCGGACACCTTGGCCGCCAGGTCGTCGGGCAGGGCATTGCGCGAGAAGAGCTTCACGGCCCCCATTGTGCCCGGCTCACGCGGCCAGCAGGTCGTCCGTGCCCGCCCGGAGCAGTTCCAGCGCCTGTCGCTCCCGCCGCCGGACCGTCGACGGGCTGCAACCCAGGTCACCGGCCACCTCGGCGTGCGACCGGGCGGGCCCGTCCAGACCGTAGAGCTGGCTGACGATCCACCGGTCCGTGTCGACGAGCCGCCGCAACAGCCGTCTCACGGCGGCTCGGTCCACCCCGTCGGACGCCTCGGGCTCGGCCTCGGCGGCCAGCAGGCGCCAGCCCGCGGCGTCCGGGGCGAGGGTGACGGGCGGCGCGAAGGCAAGCAGCGTCCGGACCACCGAGACGCTCTCCCCCAGCTCGCCGGCGACCTCCTCGGCGAGTGGTCGCCGCGCCAGCGTCATGGTGAGCCGGGCCGAGGCGGCGCGGGCTCGCCGCCACTCGCGGGCCCGCCGCGGGGACATCCCGAGGCTGCCGAGCGAGGTGACCGCCGCGTCCCACACCCGCATGCGGATGCGCGGGACGGCATAGGTCGCGAACCGCGACCGGGTGGGGTCGAAGCGGTCGATCGCCTCCAGGAGTCCGATCGCCCCCTCCTGGACCAGCTCGTCCAGGTCGTGGCCGGTGGACCGGGCGATGGGCCGCGCCACCCAGGTGACCAGCGGCGCGTTCAGTTCGGCGAACTGCGCCCGGGCGCGCCGGCCGTCCGCGGCGAGGGTGTCGAGCTCGGCGGTGGTCGCTGCGCGTGACCCGGTGAACCAGCCGCGGAGGGCGGCCTCGGCGATCGTCCCGGCCTCGATGAGGCGCAGCAGGCGGTCGTTCTCGGTGGCGTGGGTGGGCGGGGTGTCGAGGTCGGCGACGACGGTGGGGGTGCTGTCTGGCATGCACCCGAGCCTCGTGGGCGAGGGGTACCCGCAAGACCCCCCGGGAGTTGTTCCGCCTGCAACATCCGGACAACAACGATTGTCCGGAGCCCTTGCCTACGAGCCGACCGCGTGCTGCTCGAGGGTGCGGCGCTGGGTCTCGAGCTCGAGGAGGCGCGCGAACATCCGGTTGTAATCGGCCTGCTCCTCGACGGGGTTGGTGCGCTGCATGCGCGACTTGAGGTCGTTGATGTCCCGCACCACGCGGGCCAGGCGCAGGCGCGCGGCGTACTCGCGGGCGTAGGCGCCCGACGGCTCGGCCAGCAACGGCTCGACCGAGAGGGCGACGACGAGCTGCTCCCCCACCGGGTCGGGCATGGCGTCCACGATCGCCTGCGCGAAGCCCGTCTGGCTGCGGTCGGCGGCCGCGGCCACCTCGAAGACGTGCCGGTAGCTGGGGTGCTGGAAGTCGTCGGCGACCACGCCGCCCCAGTCATCGGGGAACAGGCTCGGGTGCTGCACCACCAGCTTGAGCAGGCCGCGCTCGGTGGCCAGCCGTCGGTCCCCCGCGTCGGGCAGCAGCATCATCGCCACCTGCCCGGACGCCGCGGGCTCGGCCGTGGCCTCCTGCCGCGGGTGGCGCTCCGGCTCGGGCGCAACCTTGCGGTTGTTGACCCGCTGCACCTCGGCGCGGACGGTGTCGGTGTCCATGCCGACCATGCCGGCGAGCTCGCGCAGGTACTCCGAGACCAGCGACCGGTCGCGCACCGACGCCACGAGGGGGGCGGCGGCGCGGACGGCGCCGAGGCGTCCCTCGGCCCGGTCGAGGTCGAACTGGCCCAGCGTGTTCTTCATCACGTACCGGTACAGCGGCACCCGGCGGGCGACGAGCTCGCGCACGGCGGCGTCCCCGGACTGGATGCGCAGGTCGCAGGGGTCCATCCCGGTGGGCTCGATGGCGACGTAGGTCTGCGACGAGAAGGTGGAGTCCGACGAGAAGACCTTGAGCGCGGCGGCTTGCCCGGCGGCGTCCCCGTCGAAGGTGAACACGACCTCGCCTGCGAGGGCGTCGGAGGTCATTAGGCGGGCGATCATCCGACTGTGGTCGGGGCCGAACGCGGTGCCGCAGGAGGCGACGGCGGTGTCGACGCCGGCAATGTGGCAGGCCATGACGTCGGTGTAGCCCTCGACGACGACGGCCTGGTTCTTCTTGCCGATGTTCTTGCGGGCCAGGTCGAGGCCGTAGAGCACGTGCGACTTCTTGTAGACCGGCGTCTCGGGGGTGTTGAGGTACTTGGCCGGCATCCGGTCGTCCTCGTACAGCTTGCGCGCGCCGAAGCCGAGCGTCGATCGACCGGCGTCGCGGATCGGCCACAGCAGGCGGCCCTGGAAGAAGTCCCAGCCCTGCTCGCGCACGAGGCCGGCCTTGACCAGGTCGTCACGAGTGAACTTCTTCGCCGTCAGGTGGTTGAGCAGGTCGCGGCCGCCGCGCGGGGCGTAGCCGATCCCGAAGTGCTCGGCGTGCTCACGGGTGAAGCCGCGCTGGTCGAGGAACACGCGCCCGGCCAGCGCGTCGGGGCTGGTCAGCTGGGCCGCGAAGAACTCGGCGGCGGCCTGGTTGGCCTCCAGGATGCGCATGCGCAGGCCGGGCTCGTGCCGCGGACCGCCGTCGCCCTCGGTGTAGCGCAGCTGGATCCCGCACCGGTCGGCCAGGAACTCCACCGCCTCGGTGAAGCCCATGTTGTTGACCTGCTGGACGAACTTGATGACGTCGCCGCCCTCGCCGCAACCGAAGCAGTAGTAGAAGCCCTTGCTGGGCGTCACCCGGAAGCTGGGGGTCTTCTCGTCGTGGAATGGGCACAGCCCCACCAGCGCGCCGCCGCCGGCGGGCTTGAGCATCACGAACGAGCTGACGATGTCGTCGATCCGGCTCCGCTCGCGGACCGTCTCGAGGTCCTCGGGGTGGATCAGGCCGGCCATGGCGCGCAGTCTAGCCGCGCGGGCCGCGCCCGGGCTCGGGCGTAGGGTGAGGCGCATGACCGTGACCATCGGGTGGGGCCTGGCCGTCGCTCTCGTGCTGTTGGTGGCGCTCGGCGTCGTGGCGGCCCGGCTGGGCCGGCTCGGGGCCCCGGACGCCCAGGGCCGGGCCCGTCCGCTGGCCCGGGAGCAGGTGGTCGCGGCCCTGCGCGCTGTGGTGCAGCTCGCGCTGATCGCCGGTGTGGTGACCGTGGCCGTGCAGACCTGGTGGGGCGGGCTGGCCTTCGCGCTGGTCATGTTCGCCATCGGCGTGTGGACGACGACCGGGCGGGTGGGCGTCCGGGACCGCTGGCCGTGGACCGCGCTCGCGATGGCCGCCGGGGTACTGCCGGTGCTGCTCATCGTGTTCCTCACCGGGGCCGCGCCGTTCAACGGCATCACCATCGTCGCCCTGGGCGGGATCGTCGCCGGCAACATGATGACCGCGCACACGCTGGCCGGGCGCCGCACGTTCGCGGAACTGCGCGACAACAGGGCGTCCTACGAGGCCGCCCTGTCGCTCGGCTTCGAACGCCGCCCGGCCATCGGACTGGTCGCCGACCGCGTGCTCGGCGAGGCGCTCATCCCCAACATCGACCAGACCCGGACCGTTGGCCTGGTCACCCTCCCCGGCGCTTTCATCGGCGTGCTGCTCGGCGGCGGCTCCCCACTCCAGGCGGGCGCGGCCCAGGTGCTGGTGCTCATCGGCATCATGGCCGGGCAGGCCTGCACCGTGGCCGTGTTCGGCGAGCTGGTGCGACGGGCCCGCATCGTCCCGGCCGATCTGGTCCCCGTCCTGCACCCGTGACCCTGGGGTGGGTCAGACGCCGCGGCCGATGCCCTGGGGCAGGCGGTCGGGATCCCAGCCGAGGAGCTGCTCGGCCATGTCGAACGCGAACCGGTCGGTCATGCCTCCGACGTAGGTGACGGCGGTGCGCACGAGGTCGTCCTCGGCGCCGGCGTGGTAGTCGCCGGGCATCGAGCGAGGGTGCTCGCAGTAGTACTCGACCAGGCCCCGCAGCACCTCGATCACCGCGTTGCTCTGCGCGACCGACTCGGGGCGGGTGTAGATCTGCTCGTAGTTGAACTTCCGCAGCGCGGCGAGGGCGGCGGCGACGTCGGCGTCCATGCCGACGATGCCGGTCTCGGCGACCGTGCCGATGATCGACCGGATGAAGGTGGCCAGCTGCTCGCGCCGGGTCCGGCCGGCGACCTCCGCGACCTCGGCGGGGAGGTCGTCGAGGGAGACGATCCCGGCGTGCACGGCGTCCTCGAGGTCGTGGGCGCAGTAGGCGATGCGGTCGGCCCAGCTGACCAGCTCGCCCTCGATCGTCATCGGCGCCGGCCGCGACCACGAGTGGTTGCGGATGCCGTCGAGCGTCTCCACACACAGGTTCAGGGGCGTGAGCACGACGTCGGCGCCCCACGGGCCGTGGTCGTAGCCGCCGGGGATGAAGGCGTCGAAGGCGTCCTCCGACGCGTGCCCGCCCGGGCCGTGCCCGCAGTCGTGGCCGAGCGCCATCGCGTCGGCGAGCGTGACGTTGACGCCGATGCCGCGGGCCAGCGACGTGGCGACCTGCGCGACCTCGATGGCGTGGGTGAGCCGGGTGCGCTGGTGGTCGGTCGGGTAGACCACGACCTGGGTCTTGCCGGCCAGCCGGCGGAACGCGGTCGAGTGCACGATCCGGTCGCGGTCGCGCTCGAAGCAGGTGCGCTCGATGTCGGGCTCCTCCTCGATCGCCCGGTTGCCGGCACCCGACGCGAACGTGGCCTCCGGACGCCACAACCTACGCTGGGTCTCCTCCCGGGCCTCGCGGCCGATCGGGGCGGGCAGGTCGAGGCGGGCGGACGAGTCGCGGTGGGCCCGGACCACGTCGCCGTCGGCGTGGCCCGCCATGGTGCGGGCCCAGGCGACCGTGCGGGGGTTCAGCGCGTCCGTCATGGGTTCATCTTCGCGTCCTTCGTAAGATGGGACCACCACCGACACGAGGACGGACGATGAGCGACCAGTACCCCACCCCCGACCCCCAGCGCCGCGAGACGGATCCGGACACCCCCGAGCAGTCGGTGCCCCAGGCGCCCGAGTCGGCGTCCGACGCCACCTACCACCCGCCCCAGTACGGGTCCACCGGGTCGACCGCCTACGGGCAGCAGGCCTACGAGGCCCCCCGCTACGACCAGCAGCCCCCGCAGGCCCAGGGCGGCTACGCGCCGCCGGCCCACGGCCATGAGCAGGCCCAACAGCAGTACCAGGCGCCGCAGTACGGCCAGCAGGCCTACGAGCAGCCCTACGCCCAGCAGCAGTACGGGCAGCCCCAGCAGCAGTACGGGCAGCCCCAGCAGCAGCCGTACGGCCAGCAGCAGTACGGGCAGCAGGGTGGCTACGGCCAGCAGTACCCGGCGCAGCCCTACGGCCAGCAGTACCAGCCCGCCGAGTACCAGCCCCAGTGGCCGAGCGAGCCCGAGCCCCCGCAGAGCAAGACGCTCGGCCTCATCGGCCTGGCGGTCGTCGCGATCTGCACCCTCGTCGTCGCGATCGCCGGCTACCTCGTCGGCGCGGGGATGGGGCAGTTCATGCTCGACTACGGCATCGACTCGATGCAGAACCCCGACCCCAACGACCCGATGCTGATCGCCTTCGGCCAGCAGCTCCAGGGCCCGTTCACCGCGATCACCTTCGGGACGCTCGCCGGCATCGTGGGCTGGATCGTCAGCATCATCGCCGTCTCCCGCCGCCGCGGGCGCACCTTCGGGATCTGGGGCATCATCCTCGGCGTCCTCGCCCCCATCATCGGCGTCATCGCGATGATGGTCGGCATGTGGCCGGCCGCCTCGGTACTGGCGGGCTGACCCCGACGGGCTGGCCCGAGGGTCAGCCCCCCGAGACGTCGGACTCGGCGGCGGAGAGGTCCTCGTCGCCGAGTTCGCGGCTGTCCAGCCACCCGTACGGCAGGGTGACGTGGGCCCGCGGCGTCCCCTGACGGCCCCGCGGCGTGCCGAGCTCGTGCTCGGGGTAGGTGGCCGTCGGGTCGAGCTGGGCGATGTTCTCGTCGAGTTCGGCCAGGCTCGAGACCGTCGCGAAGGCGCGGCGCAGGTCGCCCCCGATCGGGAACCCCTTGAAGTACCAGGCCATGTGCTTGCGCAGGTCGGTGAGCCCCCAGCGCTCTCCGTGCAGCTCGGCCAGCAGCACCGCGTGCCGGCGCAGCATGGCGGTCACCTCGCCGAGCGTCGGGTAGGGCTGGACGGGGCGTCCGGCGAAGGCGTCGGCCAGGTCGCGGAACAGCCACGGACGCCCCAGGCAGCCGCGGCCGATCACCACGCCCGCAGCGCCGGTCTGCTCGACCATGCGGAGGGCGTCCGCGCCCTCCCAGATGTCGCCGTTGCCGAGGACGGGGATGTCGACGGCGTCGACGAGGGTGGCGATGTGCTCCCAGCGGGCCTCGCCCGCGTAGGCCTGCTGCACCGTGCGGGCGTGCAGGGCGATGGCGGCGACCCCCGCGTCCTGGGCGATGCGGCCGGCATCGAGGTAGGTGAGGTGGTCGTCGTCGATGCCCATGCGGGTCTTGACCGTGACCGGGACCCCGTGGGCGTCAGCCGCCTTCACCGTCGCGCGCAGGATGGACTCGAGGCGGTCGGTCTTCCAGGGCAGGGCTCCCCCGCCGCCGCGGCGGGTCACCTTGGGCACGGGGCACCCGAGGTTGAGGTCGATGTGGTGGACGCCGAACTCCTCGCACAGGATGTGCGCGGCGCGGGCCATGATGTCGGCGTCCACGCCGTAGAGCTGCACCGAGCGCACCGTCTCGCCGGGGGCGAACTGCAGCATCCCGAAGGTCTTGGGGATGCGCTCGACGATGCCGCGGCTGGTGATCATCTCGCAGACGTACAGGCCCGCGCCCTGCTCCAGGCACAGCTGGCGGTAGGCCGGGTTCGTGATGCCGGCCATCGGGGCCAGGACCACCGGGGTCGCCACCTCGACCGATCCCCCGGAGGGGGCGGTGAAGCGGAGCGGCTCGGGGACGACGTCAGGCACGTCGGCCAAGCTTACGCCGATCAGCGGCGCCAGTCGCCCAGCGCCCCCTGCAGGGCGCCGAGGGCGGCCTCGGCGAGCGGGTGCCGGTCGTCCTCGGGGCAGCCGTCGGACGCCCAGGCCGCGCCCGCGGCGTCCAGGAAGCCGAGGAAGCCGAGCAGGGAGAACCGGTCGCGCGCGGCGTCGGTGGGCTGCAGCACCTCGGTGAGGAAGGTCAGGTCGGCCTCGCGCGCACGGTCCCGGACGCCGGCGGCTGCGGCCGGCTCCTCCCGGGCCAGGCTGCCGCGGGCGTGGGCGGCGACGTGGTCGAGCCGGGCGAGCACCCAGGTGCGGACCCGGTCGCGGGCCGAGGTGTTGGCCGGCAACGCCTCGTCCGCCGCCTTCTGCCGGTCGGCGAGGTGCGCGAGGTCGGCCTCGAGGACCGCGGCGTAGAGGCCCTCCTTGGAGCCGAAGTAGTGGAAGACGATGGCCGGCGATCCCCCGGCCTGCCGCGCGACCTCGGGCACCCCGACCTCGCCGTAGGACGCCGTGGCGAACGCCGCGCGTGCTGCCGCGAGGATGGCGGCGCGGCGCTCCTCGGGGCCGAGGCGCCTGCGCGGCGCGGGTCGTGTTGCCGTCATGTTTGCCAGCGTACCGCTTATTGAGCTACTCTCAACAACGTTATTGATCGTCAGTCAACAGGAGATGCGATGAGCCTCGCCGACCACGCCATCTGGTACCACGTCTACCCCCTCGGTGCCCTGGGCGCGCCCGTCCACGAGCGCGGCGCGGAGGTGGTGCACCGCCTGGGCGCCCTGGAGCCGTGGCTCGACCACGCGGTCGGGCTGGGCTGCTCGGGCCTGCTGCTCGGCCCGATCTTCACGTCGGTGTCGCACGGCTACGACACGCTGGACCACTACTCCATCGACCCCCGGCTCGGCGACGACGGCGACTTCGACGCGCTCGTCGCGGCGTGCCGCGAGCGGGGCCTGTCGCTCATGCTCGACGGGGTGTTCAACCACGTCAGCACCCAGCACGGGCTGGTGGGCGAGGACTCCCCCATGCTGCGCCGCTCGAACGGCTACCTGTACACGTGGGAGGGCCACGACAACCTCGTCGAGCTCGACCACACCCGCGCCGACGTGGCCGACTGGATCACCGGGATCATGCTTCACTGGCTGCGCCGCGGCATCGCCGGCTGGCGGCTGGACGTGGCCTACGCCGTGGCGCCGGAGTTCTGGCGCGAGGTGATCGCGCGGGTGCGGCGCGAGTTCCCGGACGCGCTCTTCCTCGGCGAGGTCATCCACGGCGACTACGACGCGATCGCGGAGGCCGCCACCTTCGACTCCGTCACCGCCTACGAGCTGTGGAAGGCGACCTGGAGCTCGATCAAGGACACCAACTGCTGGGAGCTGGCCCATGCCCTGGAGCGCCACCGCTCCTTCTCGGCGAACCACGTGCTGAACACGTTCGTCGGCAACCACGACGTCGACCGGATCGCGTCCCTGGTGGGGGGCGACGGGGCCGCGCTCGCGGCGTCCGTGCTCTTCACCGTGCCCGGCATGCCGAGCGTGTACTACGGCGATGAGCAGGGCTTCACCGGCGTGCGCGGCACGGGCCTCTACGCCGACGACGCCGTCCGCCCGCCGCTGCCCGCGACGCCGGCCGACCTGCTGCCGACCGGTGCGTGGCTGGAGACGGTGTACCGGGACCTGATCGGCTTCCGCCGCCGGCACGCGTGGCTCTCCCGCGGGCACCTGGCGGTGGTCGCCAAGGAGAACGCCTGGATCGAGTACGCGGTGACGCACGGCGACGATCGGGTCGACGTGCGACTCGAGCTCGAGCCCACCCCGCGCGTCGTCGTGCGCGCGTCGGACGGCGAGACCTGGGGGTGGTCGGCATAGGCTCCCCCGCATGACCGACCCCGCGGCCGAGTGGACGACCGTCGAGTGGACCCTGGAGCAGGTCGACACCGAGCAGATGGCCCGGCGCAGCCTGGTCTGGTTCGCGGTCGGCGGGCTGGTGTTCGCAGCGCTGGCGATCCGGCCGGCGCTGCTGCACGACCCCTTCGCGAGCCTCGGCAACCTCGTGCCGTTCGCGGGCCTGCTCGTCGTCGGGACGCTGGCGGCGTTGGTGGTGCACGAGGCCGTCCACGGGTTGGTGATGGCCCGCTACGGCGCCCGGCCGCAGTTCGGGGTCGGGATGATGCAGGGCACGGTCCCCTACGCGTACGCCACATCGCCCGGTTTCAGGTACACGCGGCGGCAGTTCTGGTGGGTGGCGATGATGCCCACGTTCGTCGTCAACGCGCTGCTGGCCGTCCTGGTGTTCACCCTCCCGTGGGGCCCCTACCTCGTGCTGCCGGCCGCGTTCCACCTGTCGGGGTGCATCGGGGACTGGATGATCCTGCGGATGGTGGCCGAGCACCCCGAGGGCACGTTGGTCGAGGACACCCGGGAGGGTGTGATCCTGCACGTGCCTCCGACCCCCTGAGGCTGGGACAGACCCGGCGGGGTCACACCTTCTTCTGCCCCAGGCCCTCGAGGCCGATGGGCGCGAATCCGAGCGCGTCGTTGATGGCGAGCATCCAGCGGTTCTCGTTGGCGTTCCACGTGTGCACCCGTCGGGCGTGGGGGTTCTCGGCCAACGGCGCGGTCAGGTTCGCAGCCTTCACCCGTTGTCCCAGGCGGTGCCCGCGGTGGTCACCGTGGACGATGGTGTTCTCCTGCCACACCCCCGCGGGGTTCTCGGCCGGCCAGGCCAGCTCGGGACCGGCAGCCGCGGCCGGAACGTCACCCGGTCGTGGACCCTCGTCCCTGCGGCAACGGGCGCCAACGTCCGCTCATGCTCCCACAGGCGCATGCTCAGCATCGACGACCGTTCGAGGAAGCGCCGGCCCGGTTGGACCTCGACCACGACGAGCCGGTCGAAGTCGAACGGGACGATCCCGAACAGGCGGAGCCAGGCACGTCCGAGGGGACGCCCCAACGGCACCGAGTCGATCGCCAGCCCCGTGGTCCCCCGCGGCATGGTCATCGTCAGCCACGGCCGCAGCTCGTGGTTGATGCCGTCCGGGTCGACGACGCGGGCCCAGACCGCGGCCACCCCGGCCGGGACGACCACCTCGTTCTCCACCGTCGTGGTCGCGCTCACCCGACCCGCACCGCCTCCACGAGCAGCACCTGGTCGGGCGGCATGACGGGGAACCGCAGGCCCACCTCGGCGAGCACCCGACCGGTCAGCCGGACGCCGCCGAACCAGGCCGGCAGGCCGAACAGGAGCGGCGGCGCGGCCGGGATGACCGGGCGCACGTCCCACACGGCGTCCGCGACCAGGCCCGGGAGTACGACGTCACCGAGGTTCGACACCGGGCCCGACGCCCCCGACCCGATCGAGAAGATGCCCCGCTGGGGCGTGACCACCCCGTGCACCCACACGTCGGCGTCGGGCGAGTCGACCCGCACGAGGTCGCCGGCGAGCAGCGTCGAACGGGCGTCCTTCCACCACGCGATCCATGCGCCCAGCTCGACGAGCTCGGACGCCGAGGCCTCGGCCAGGTCCCACTCGACCCCGAGGTGCCCGAACACCGCCGTGGACGCGCGGAACGTCAGGTCGTGCACGCGGCCCGTGGTCTGGGACTGCCCCGACGCGATGTGCGAGCCGAGCAGGTCGGGGGGCAGCAACTGTCCGGTCCAGCGCAGCATCCGCTGGCGCTCGTGCGGGTCGATCACGTCGGAGGTCCATACCCGGTCGGTGCGCTGCAGCACCTCGAGGTCGATGCGCCCGCCACCCGACGAGCACGACTCGATCTCGAGCCCCTGCTGGGCGGCCCTGAGCTCGTCCATGAGCCGGTACGCGGCGAGGGTCTGCTCGTGCACGGCGGACGCACCGTCCGGGCCGCCGGCGTCCACGAGGTCGCGGTTGTGGTCCCACTTCAGGTAGGCGATGTCGTGGTCGCGCAGCACGGCCAGGAGCTGGTCGCGCACGTGCTCGTACGCCTCGGGGATCGTCAGGTTCAGCACCTGCTGGTGCCGTGCCTCGACCGGCAGCCGGCCGTGGCCGGGCTGCATCACCCATTCGGGGTGGGCGCGGGCCACGTCGGAGTCCATGTTCACCATCTCGGGCTCGACCCAGAGCCCGAACTGCATGCCGAGCCCGCGGACGTGGTCGACCAGCGGTCCGAGCCCGTCGGGCCAGACCTCGGGGCTGACCACCCAGTCCCCCAGCCCGCGGGTGTCGTCGCGCCGGGCCCCGAACCAGCCGTCGTCCAGCACGAACCGCTCGATGCCCACCTGTGCGGCCAGGTCGGCGAGGTGCTGCAGCCGGTCGAGGGAGTGGTCGAAGTGGACCGCCTCCCACACGTTCAGGGTGACCGGGCGCTCGACGCCCGGGTGGGTCGGCCGAGCTCGCAGCCAACGGTGGAAGCGGTGCGCCACGGCGTCCAGCCCCTCGCCCCAACTCCCGTACACCCACGGGCCGGCGTAGGTCTGCCCGGGCGCCAGCCGGCCCTCGCCCGGCAGCAGCAGTTCGCCGCCGCCCAGCACCTGCACGCCGGACGCCGTGCGCTCGGCGGTGTGCACGTGGTTGCCGCTCCACGCGACGTGGACGCCCCACACCTCGCCGGAGCGGAACCCGAACCCGGGCACCCCGACGTGCAGGACCGTGGGTGCGTCGAAGCCGGTGCGACCGGCGCGACCCTCGCGGCGGTGCTGGCCCACCACGAGCGGGGTGCGTTGGGGGTGGCGCTCGGAGCCCCAGCCGCCGGCCAGGTCGAGCAGCTCGCGGGCGCGGCGCGGCACGGGCAGCACGACCAGCAGCTCGGCGACGTCGTAGTCGTCGTCCGCGGTGTTGGTCACCGACGCGCGGGTACGCACCAGCCCCTGCGGCGTCAGCTCGACCTCCACCGAGAGCTCCAGCCCACACGCGTCGTCGGACGCCGAGTACGTGACGGCGTCCCCCATCCGCTCGACGGCGGTGACGACCCAGCGCGGCGACCAATCCCGACCGGCACGCGAGCCGGTCAGGCCCGGCCGCCCCAGCCAACCGGTGGACGCCTCGGGCACGAGCGACACCCGCACCGGCACGTCCGGGCTGCTGGGCAGGACCGTCGGCGCGGTGGCTGCGGCGAGGAAACTCAAGCCCTCGGCGTCCAGCTCACCGAGGTCGGCGCCCCAGTGGAGCACCGCGGGCAGACGCCCGTCGCTGGAGTCGAGGACGAGGCTGACCCCGCCCGCACGCAGGTGGATGAGTGCGGTCATGGGGCCAGCCTAGGCACCTCAGCAGCCGAGCAGGCGCGCCCCGAGCCACGAGGCGACCTGGTCGAGGGCCACCCGCTCCTGCGCCATGGTGTCGCGCTCGCGGATGGTGACGGCCTGGTCGTCGAGGGTGTCGAAGTCCACGGTCACGCAGTAGGGCGTGCCGATCTCGTCCTGGCGGCGGTAGCGGCGCCCGATGGCCTGGGCGTCGTCGAACTCGACGTTCCAGTGCTTGCGCAGTTCGGCGGCGAGGTCGCGGGCCTTCGGCGAGAGCTGCTCGTTGCGCGACAGCGGCAACACGGCCACCTTGACCGGCGACAGGCGCGGGTCGAGCTTGAGCACCGTGCGGGTGTCGACGCCGCCCTTGGCGTTCGGCGCCTCGTCCTCGGTGTAGGCCTCGACGAGGAACGCCATCACCGAACGCGTGAGGCCGGCCGACGGCTCGATCACGTAGGGGGTGTAGCGCTCGCCCTTGGCCTGGTCGAAGTAGGACAGGTCCTCGCCCGAGTGCTCGGAGTGCGTGCCGAGGTCGAAGTCGGTGCGGTTCGCGATGCCCTCGAGCTCGCCCCAGCCGTCGCCGCCGGCGAAGCCGAAGTTGTACTCGATGTCGACGGTGCGCTTGGAGTAGTGCGAGAGCTTCTCGGCGGGGTGCTCGTACAGGCGCAGGTTCTCGGGGTTGATGCCGAGGTCGGTGTACCAGCCCATGCGGGCGTCGATCCAGTCCTGGTGCCACTGCTCGTCGGTGCCGGGCTCGACGAAGAACTCGACCTCCATCTGCTCGAACTCACGCGTGCGGAAGATGAAGTTGCCGGGCGTGATCTCGTTGCGGAAGCTCTTGCCGACCTGGCCGATGCCGAACGGCACCTTCATGCGCGAGGTCTGCACGACGTTGCCGAAGTTCACGAAGATGCCCTGGGCGGTCTCGGGGCGCAGGTAGTGCAGGCCCGACTCGTCCTCGATGACGCCGAGGTAGGTCTTCAGCATCATGTTGAAGTCGCGCGGCTCGGTGAACTGGCCCAGGTTGCCGCACTCGGGGCAGTTGATCTCGTTCAGGCCCTCGGGGGCGCGGCCCTTCTTGAACTCGAAGGCCTCCTCGAGCTGGTCGGCGCGGAACCGCTTGTGGCAGCTCAGGCACTCGGTCAGCGGGTCGGAGAAGACGCCGACGTGGCCGGAGGCCACCCAGACCTGCTTGGGCAGGATGATGGAGCTGTCGAGGCCCACGACGTCAGCGCGGCCCTGGACGACGTTCTTCCACCACTGGCGCTTGATGTTCTCCTTGAGCTCGACGCCGTAGGGACCGTAGTCCCAGGCCGCCCGGGTGCCGCCGTAGATCTCCCCGCAGGGGTACACGAAGCCACGGCGCTTCGTGAGGCTGATGACGTTGTCGAGCTTGTTGGCCATGTGACCCGGTGCCTCCTTGTCGGCTGGGGATGCCCGGCCGGCATCCTCCATGTGCTGGGCCACCCTATCCGGCCGCCGGAGTGGCCCGCACGGCGTCCGGGAGCCGCGAGACCGGGACGACCACGACGTCGTTGAGCTTCCAGTCCAGGCCCTGGATCGTGTCGACGAGCGCCTCGAGGTCGGCCAGCTCGACCGGGGCGCTGGGCACGACGAACACCTCGGCGTGCAGCAGGTGCCCCTGGTCGCGGACGCGCACGGCGGCCGAACCGACCCAGGCCGGGCCGTTGGCCGCGGTGAGCACGGCGTCCGCCCACCACCAGCCGACGCCGATGCCGAGGATCCCGATGATCGCCGCACCCGCCGTGCGCCAGTCGGCGGCATTCATCTCGGCGTCGGCCCACAGCACCTTGTCGTGGAGCTTCTCGGCGAGGGGCTTCTTGAGGTGGCCCAGGATGACCGGCCCGATGCCGGTGTAGACCATGGCCGCGATCATGAGCCAGCCGGCCCAGACGGTCTGGCCGAAGAGGTGGTAGGTGCCGATGGGCGGGTGTTCGGCCTTGACCAGCCCCATCCCGGAGTCGACCACCATGAACGCCCCCATGGCGAGCAGCGCCACCGCCGAGGCGAGGTGCGCCGATGCGATCGCCCGGTGGTGGCCGTAGGGGTGCTCGGGCGACGGCGGGCGGCTGACCCGGCGCAGCGACACGAGGAAGACGATGGGCGGGACGAGCGACAGCAGGTCCTCCACCCCCCGCTCATGCGGCCCTCCCGTCGACCCAGGACTCGAGGGCGAACAGCAGCGCGTTCTCCCCCAGCGGCACGGCGAGCACGTGCTCGACCTTCCCGCCGTCGAACTCCGAGGTCGCGTGGGGCCGGGTCAGGGCCACCTTGTCCGCCCAGGGCGACTTGGCGGTCAGCCCGCCGGCGAGCACGTCGAGCTCGCCGCGCTCCATGGCGGCGACCAGCTCCTCCTCGCCGCCCACGCGCCACAAGACCTCGGCACCGAGCGACGCGGCGAAGTCGGCGACCAGGTCGGCCTCGGGCCCGGTCACGCGGTCGCCGTCGACCCGTACCAGCCCACCGCCGGGGGACGCCCCGGCCCGCAGCACGCCGTCGGCGCGGACCCGGTCGAGGGTGCCGTCGGGGTCGGCCGGGATCGTCGCACAGCCGGTCAGCAGGACGGCTGCGGCGACGCACAGGGCGGCGAATCGCCTCGTCAGGAGCTTCACGGCGGCCACGCTACGCCTGGGGATCCGGCGCGGGACCACCCCCACGGGGGGTCACGCGAGGCTCAGCCCGATCGGGTCACTCCCCGCGCGGCAGGTTGTCGCCGACCTCGGCCGGGTCGAGGTAGGCCGACGGTTCGTCGAGGGCCTCGCTCATCAGGGTGACGAGCACCATCTTGGCCTCGTAGCCGTTGTAGGCCCGGCGGTAGGAGCCGACGTTCTCCCAAGTGGTCTGGATGGCCCACAGGTCGGGCTCATCGAGGTTGCGCACCAGGGTGGCCGAGATGTTGCCGGGCCGGAACTCGAAGAAGGCGACGGCGGCCTCGGCGCGCTCCACGAAGGACGCCTCGGCCTCGGGTGCGACGCGGAAGCGACTGAAGGCCAGCATGCGGCCCAGCCTAACCGCCGACGGGTAGTCTGGGCCGGACGAGGAGGGCCGAGCATTGACCACCACACCCCAGCGGCGGACGCGCCAGCGCGCCACCATCGCCGAGGTGATGGCCGAGATCGAGGAGTTCCGCACCGCGCAGGACATCCACGACCTCCTGCGCCACCAGGGCCACTCAGTCGGCCTGGCCACCGTCTACCGCAACCTGCAGGCGATGGCCGAGGCGGGCGAGGTCGACGTGGTGCGGCTGCCCGATGGTCAGGCGTCCTACCGGGCGTGCGGCACCGCCACCCACGCACACCACCACCACCTGATCTGCCGCTCCTGCGGCCGCACGGTCGAGATCGCTTTCGCCGGCGTCGAGGAGCTCATCGACGCCCTCGCCCGCCAGCACGGCTTCAGCGACGTCGACCACTCCATCGAGCTCCACGGCGTCTGCCCCGACTGCGCCGCCTGAGCCGGGAGCCCCGATGCCCACCTACCGCGACGAGGGCGTGGTCCTGCGCACCCACAAGCTGGGCGAGGCCGACCGCATCATCACCGTGCTCTCCCGCCGCCACGGCAAGGTTCGCGCCGTCGCCCGCGGCGTCCGACGCACCTCCAGCAAGTGGGGCGCCCGGCTCGAGCCGTTCAGCCACGTCGACCTCCAGTTCGCGACCGGCCGCACGCTCGACGTGATCACCGAGGCCGTGACGCTGCACGCGTGGTCCGAGCCGCTGTGCACCGACTACCCGCGCTACACGGTCGGGCAGGTCATGCTCGAGACCGCCGACCGCCTGGTGAGCATCGAGAACGAGCCGGCGCTCCCCCAGTTCCAGCTCCTGGCCGGCGCCCTCAACGCGCTGGTGGGCGGCACCAGCGACGGGCCGCGTCCGGCCACGATGGTCATGGACTCCTACCTCCTGCGCGCCGTCGCCACCGCCGGCTTCGCGCCGAGCCTGGACGCGTGCGCCTCGTGCGGCGAGGTGGGCCCGCACGAGGCCTTCTCCCCCGCCTCCGGCGGCCTGGTCTGCCCGCGCTGCCGCCCACCCGGGACGCCGCAGGTGCGGCCCGCCACGCTGGCGCTCCTGTCCGCGCTGATCAGCGGGGACTGGCCGGCCACGCGCGCGGCCGACGAGCCGACGCAACGGCAGGCGTCCGGGTTGATCGCCGCGTTCGTGGCCTGGCACCTCGAGCGGGGCCTGCGCACGATGCAGCACGTCGCGCGCTGACAGCCCTCAGCCGCGGGGCGCCGCGATCTGGGCGGCGAGGTGGCCGCCGCCGTAGCCGTTGTCGATGTTCACCACGCCCACGCCGGGGGCGCAGGCGTTGAGCATCGTGAGCAGCGGGGCGATGCCGCCGAAGGCCGCCCCGTAGCCGACCGAGGTCGGCACCGCCACGACCGGGCACGCGACGAGGCCAGCGATGAGGCCGGGCAGTGCGCCGTCCATGCCGGCGACCACGACGATGGCGCCCGCTGAGCGGAACAGGTCGAGCTTGTCCAGGGTGCGGTGCACCCCGGCGATGCCGACGTCGACGACCAGCTCGGCACGGCGTCCGAGGTGGCGGGCGGTGAGCAGCGCCTCGCGGGCCACGGGCAGGTCGGAGGTGCCCGCGCACGCGACGACGACGAGGTCGCCGGTCGGCTCGGGCATGCGGGGCGGCCAGACCAGGACCCGGGCGACCGGGTCGTGGTGGGCGTCCGGCAGCGCCTCGCGGATCGCGGCCGCGCGCTCGGCGTCGGCGCGGGTGAAGATCGTGACCACGTCGGGGCGCCCGCCGACCCGGCGGGCGATCTCGCGGCACTGGTCGACCGACTTGCCCTCGCAGTAGACCGCCTCGGGGAACCCGCCCCGGCGCTGCCCGCGGTCGAGGTCGAGGTCGGCGATGTCGTCGTCAGCCACGGCGCAGCACCTGCAGCGTGAACGCGCCGGACTGCAGGCCGGCCAGGTCGACCGTCACGTAGGCGAACCCGGCCGCGCGCAGGCGGGCCAGGACGGCGTCGCGGCGCTCGGCGTCGGCGAACAGGGCGAGTTCGGCGGCCGGTACCTCGATGCGGGCGATGTCGCCGTGGTGGCGCACGCGGGAGTCGGTGAACCCGAGGTCGCGCAGCGCCTCCTCGCCGGCCTCGACCTGCTTCAGCTTGGCGGGGGTGACCTCCTGGCCGTGCGGGATCCGGCTGGCCAGGCAGGGGGCGGCGGGCTTGTCGGCGACCGACAGGCCCAGCGCGTGGGCCAGGGCGCGCACGCGGCGTTTGGTCAGCCCGGCGTCGGCGAGCGGTCGGAGCACCGCGTGCTCGGTGGCCGCGCGGGCGCCGGGCCGGTCGATGCGGGCCGCGTCGTCGGCGTTCTCGCCGTAGGCCACCGCCACCAGCCCGTGCTCGGCGACGAGCCGGGAGTCGATGACGGTGAACATCTCGTCCTTGCAGTGGAAGCAGCGGTCGACGTCGTTCGCCCGGTAGGCCGGGTTGTCGCCCTCGTGGGTGGCGAACTCGACCACGGCGGCGCCCAACTCCTGCACCGTGGCGCGGGCGCCGGCGAGCTCGTCGCGGGCCAGGGAGTCGGACACCGCCAGGAGGCCGAGGGCCCGGTCGGCGCCCAGCGCGCGCACCGTGACGGCGAGGAGCACGGCGGAGTCCACGCCGCCGGAGTAGGCCACCCCGAGGCGTCCGGACCCCGGCAGGCGGCTGGCGATGGCGAGGGCGTCCGCGAGCGGCTCACCGGCCAGGCCGGACCACCGGCCCGCCTCCTCGCTGTGCTGTGTCGCCACCCGCGCTCCTTCCGCTGCCGTCACCCTACCGGCGCATCGGCGGCCCGTTCAGGCGTTGCAGGCACCCGGCACGACCCCGGACGCCGCGGCCGCGGCCTGGGCGCGACCCAACACGTCGGCCTCCGGACGCCCCAACGCCAGCGCGGCGGCCGCCACGTCGGCGAACTCCGGGGTGGCGTGCAGGACGACCCCGTCGCGCGAGCCGACCTTGACCCGGACCGCCTGTCCGTCGACGTCGACGGTGGTCCAGGAGCGGTCCAGGACGGTGCGGGTCACCGGCGTCCAACGGACGCCGAGGGTCGAGGTGCGGGTCAGGATCGCGTCGGTGACCGCGTCGTGGTGGTCGGCGTCGGCGAGGGCATGCAGGGTGAACGCGGGGCGTCCCTTCTTCATCTGGATGGGCACCAGCCACGCGTCGGCCGCGCCGGCGGCCAGCAGCGTGTCGAGCACGCCCGGCCACAGCCGCGGGTCGAGGTCGTCGACGTTGGCGCGCAGCTCGGCCAGCCCGGTCGCCGGGCTGTCGGCGGCGGTCCCGCCCAGAACGACGCGGACGACGTTGGGCCAGCCCACCGTGTCCTTGCCGCCGGCGCCCACGCCGAGCCCGCGCACGGTCAGGCCGGGCAACGCCTCGCAGCGGTCGCCGGCCAGGGCGCGCACCAGCGCCATGCCGGTCGGCGTGGCCAGCTCGCCGACACTGCCGGGCGTCGTCACCGCGGCCGGTGTGTCGTGGGTGTGGTGGTGATGGTCGTGAGGGTGCTCGTGCAGGTGGTCATGGGGGTGCCCGTGCCCGTGGTGGTCGTCGTGGTCGTGGTGGTGGGCGCCCGCGCGCTCGGGCGTGGGGTGCACCTGCCAGCCGAGGACGAGCTCGGCGACGGCGGGCACCGGCACCGGGATGTCGCCGTGGGCCGCCCGCACCCGGCCGGACCCGACGCGCACGGCGGACGCGGAGACCGAGGTCACCCCGAGCAGCCGCAGGGCCTCGCAGGCGCCGACGACGTCGGCGATGGAGTCCAGCGCCCCGACCTCGTGGAAGTGCACCGTGTCGGGGTCGACGCCGTGGGTCCGGCCCTCGGCCTCAGCGAGGCGGCCGAAGGCAGCCAGTGCCCGGGCGCGGGTCTCGTCGGCGAGGTCGGCCTCGGCCAGCATCGCGCGGATGCTCGCCCACGTGCGGTGGGCCGGGTCGTCGACCAGCACGCGGACGCGGGCCTTGGTCGCCCGCTGCCCCCCGCGGGTCACCTCCTCGGTGTCGAGGCGCACCGCCCCGGGCACCACGGCGTCGAGGGCGGCCTGCAGGGCGCCGACGTCGGCGCCCGCGTCGAGCAGCGCCCCGAGGACCATGTCACCGGCGACCCCGGCGGAGATGTCGAACCATGCGTGCATGGCCGCCATTGTGCTAGGTGCGCACCACCACGACCGGGCATTCCGCCTCACGGAGGACGTCGCGCGACGTCGAGCCGAGCAGCTGCCCGGCGAAGCCGTGGCGCCCGCGCGACCCGATGACGAGCACGGACGCCTCGTGCGCGGCCTCGGCCAGCACGTTCGGCGCGCGCCCGGAGAGCACGAGCGTGCGGTACTGCAGGTCGGGGTGCTCGTCCAGGTAGGGGCGCATGACCTCGTCGACCATCGTCTCCAGGGCCGCGCTGACCTGCGTGCCGTCGCCCGACCACAGGCCGGCGCCGCCCAGCAGCATCAGGGTGGAGTCCCACACGTGCACGGCCACCAGGCCGGTCCCGCGACGGACGGCCTCGGCCACGGCGAACGACACCGCGGCCATCGCCTCGGGCGAGTCGTCGACGCCGACGACGACCGGGCCCTCGGCATCCCGCTTCGTGTCGGGGCGGATGACCGCCACGGGGCCGTGCGCGTGGGTGGTGACGGCGTCGGCAGTGCCGCCCAGGGCGCGCACCGAGGCGGGCACGTCGGAGCGCCCGCGCGCGCCGACCACGACCATCTCGGCGCTCCTGGACGCCCCGGCGAGCACATAGGACGCCCGCCCGGTCAGCAGCCGCGTCTCGACCTGGAGGCCCTCGTGGGCCTCGCGCACCCGGTCGCCCAGCTCGGCCAGGCGCGCGGAGGCGCGCTGGCGGACCTCGTCCATGCCCTGGTCGGAGGCCAGCACGTGGTGCGGCAGCACGCGCCGGGGGATGATCACCTCGGGCAGTGCCAGCACCACCAGCAGGGGCGCACCCACCTCGACGGCGCGCTCGGCGGCCCAGTCGACGGCGTGGTCGGCGTTGTGGGACAGGTCCGTCCCGACGACGATCCGGCCTCCTGCTTGCAGTTGCTCGGTCATTGGCTCCTCCTCGAGACCACCTCCGGCCCGGCAGCGCGGTGGCAACCAGCCTATCGCCGCTAGGCTCGGCGCATGCCCGCGCACCGCCCGGTCCCGCCGACTCCGCATCCCAGCGGCGCCCAGCCGCCCCGCATCCCGGCGAAGTTCGTCCCGAACCACGTCGCCATCGTCATGGACGGCAACGGCCGCTGGGCCAAGCAGCGCAACCTGCCCCGCACCGACGGCCACGCACGCGGTGAGGCGTCCCTGCTCGACGTCATCCACGGCGCGGTCGAGATCGGCGTGAAGTACCTCTCCGCCTACGCGTTCTCGACCGAGAACTGGAAGCGCTCCCCCGACGAGGTGCGCTGGCTGATGGGGTTCAACCGCGACGTCATCCACCGCCGGCGCGACGAGCTCAACGGCCTGGGCGTCCGGATCGTGTGGGCCGGGCGCGAGCCGCGCCTGTGGAAGAGCGTGATCAAGGAGCTCAAGGTCGCCGAGGAGATGAGCCGGCACAACACCACGCTGACGCTGCAGTTCTGCGTGAACTACGGCGGGCGCGCCGAGATCGTGGACGCCGTGCGCGCCCTGGCCGCCGACGCGGCGGCCGGGCGCATCGACCCCGAGCGGATCACCGAGAAGTCACTGGCGAGCCGCTTGTACGCGCCGGACGTGCCCGACGTCGACCTGTTCGTGCGCAGCTCGGGCGAGCAGCGCACGAGCAACTTCCTGCTGTGGCAGATGGCGTACGCCGAGATGGTGTTCCTCGACCGCCTCTGGCCCGACTTCGACCGCCGCGACCTGTGGCACGCCATCGAGCTGTACGCCCAGCGCGACCGGCGCTACGGCGGGGCCGTGCCGAACGAGCTCAGCCGCTGAGGTTCACTCCTTGGCGCGCGTGACGATCACCGGGCAGTCGGCGTCGCGCAGCACTTCCTTGGACGTCGAGCCCAGCAGCAGGCCGGTGAAGCCGCCCAGGCCGCGGGAGCCGACGACCAGCTCGCTGGCCCCGACCGACGCCTCGGCGAGGGCCGCCGACGGGCGGGCCTCGACGACCTCGACGGTGTACTCCAGCCCGGGGTGGTCGGCGACGACGGGCGCGACGATCTCCTCGATGCGCTCCTTCAGGCGCGACACCGGGGGCAGCGACTGCATGGCGGTGACCCCCATCGGGCCCATCATCCAGGGTGCGACGTCCCACGCGTGGATCGCCCGCAACGGCACCCCACGCGCGGCCGCCTCGTCGGCGGCCAGGGCGAGGGCGGCGTCGGACTCGGGCGAGTCGTCCACGCCCACGACCACCGGGCCGTCGGGCGTCGGCGAGCCGTGGTCGGTGATGACGGCGACGGGGCCGTGCGCGTGCGCGACGACGGCATCGGCCGTGCCACCGAGGGCCCGGACCTTGGCCGGCGCGTTGGCGCCGCGGGCGCCCACGACGACGAGCAGGGCCTTCTTCGAGGCCTGGGCGAGCACGTAGGAGCCGAGGCCCTCCTCGGCGACCGTCTCCACCTCGAGCTCGGGGTGCAGCTCGCGCGCCTTGGCGGCCAGCTCCTCCAGCTTCGCCTTGGCGTTCCCGGCGAGGTACCCGTGGTAGTCACCGGTGACCATGGCGTCGAACAGTCGGCTGCGGCGCGGGATCGGCACCTCGGGCAGGGCCAGGACGATCAGGAGCGGTACCTTCCGGGCGGCCGCTCGGTGGGCAGCCCAAGCGACGGCTTCCTGAGCGCGACCCGAGAGGTCGGTCCCGACAACGATCTTTCCTGTGGCGTTGAACGAGATCGGCATGGCTTCCTTCCCTCCTCGATGAGTGAGGGCCACTGCATCGTGGTCCGGCGATGCCTCAGTCTATCCCCGAACCGCGGGGAGGGGGCGATCCCGGGGGTTTCCCCCGTGCCCTCAGGCGCCCAGCCGGAGCCACCGGTCGGAGCGCGTGCGCAGGCCCAGCACCACCGAGCGGAACGCCAGCCACGCCCCGTACGCGGCCCAGAGCCAGGCCAGTCCCGCGGAGGTCGCCCACACCGCCCCCACGAAGGGCGCGTACGCCACGGTCGTGGCGATGCCGGCCAGCGCGAGGAACCGTGCGTCCCCCGCCCCGATCAGGACGCCGTCCAGTTGGAACGCCACCGCGCCGATCGGCGCGATCAGGGCGAGGACGAGCAGGGCCGCGCCCGCGGCGTCCTGCACCGCGGGGTCGGGGCTGAACGCGCCCGACAGCGGGCCGCGCAGCAGCACGGCCAGCACGCCGACGACCACGCCGAAGCCGACGCCCCAGGCGACCACCCGGCCGAGGACGGCCCGCGCACCGCGGACGTCTCCGGCCCCCAGCCGGAGCCCGACCAGGGCCTGCGCGGCGATGGCGAAGGCGTCCACGCCATAGGCGACGGTGTGCCACAGGGTGTTCACGACCTGGTGGGCGGCCAGGGCGGTCGTGCCGAGCGAGGCGGCGGTCACCGTGGTCAGCAGCAGGGCCAGTTGCAGCGCGGCGTTGCGGACGACCAGCCAGCCGCCCAGGCGTGCGGCCGCGAGCACGCCACCGGGCGCGAACCGAAGCCGGACGCCCTCGCGCCGGGCCCCGCGCACCACGGCTCCGCCGAGCAGGGCGGCGCCGATCCACTGGGAGACCGCGGTGCCGGTGGCCGCGCCGACGATCCCCCAGCCGGCGCCGTAGACGAGCGCGACGTTGAGGGCGATGTTGAGCAGGTTGATGGTGACGACCACGCGCAGGGGCGTGCGGGTGTCCTGCAGCCCGCGCAGCACGCCGGTCGAGGCGAGGATCACCAGCAGGGCGGGCAGCCCGAGCGCGACCACGCGCAGGTAGGCGGCGCCCAGCGCGGTCACCTCGGCGGAGGCGCCGTACAGGCCCAGGACCGCCGGGGCGAACGGGACCAGCACCGCGGCGACGACCAGCCCGAGCAGGGCGCCCAGGACCATGCCGTCGATGCCGCTGGACAGGGCGCCGGCGCGGTCCCCCGCGCCGAGGCGGCGCGACACCATCGCGGTGGTGCCATAGGCGAGGAAGACAGACAGCCCGACCACGATGCCGACCACGTTCGAGGCCAGCGTCAGGCCCCCGAGGTGGGGCGTGCCGAGGTGGCCGACGATGAAGGTGTCGGCCAGCACCAGCATCGGCTCGGCGATCAGCGTCGCGAACGCCGGGACCGCCAGCGCGAGGATCTCGCGGTCGAGGGAGCGCCGGGTCATGCCGGGGATCAGCCCCAGCCGCCCTCCATCTCGTGCACGCTCACCGACTCCTCCTGGGCGGGGTCGGTCTCGGTCATCTCGGCGGTCAGGTAGCGGTCGGCGAGGCCGGACTCGAGCTGGCCGACCAGGTCGGCGACCTGCCCGCCCACGATGCCCAGCGCGCTGTACTGCTCGAGGCGGGTGCGGGTGTCGGCGATGTCGAGGTTGCGCATGGTGAGCTGGCCGATGCGGTCGACCGGCCCGAAGGCGGCGTCCTCGACGCGCTCCATGGACAGCTTCTCGGGGTGGTAGGACAGCGCGGGGCCCTGGGTGTCGAGGATCGTGTGGTCCCAGCCGCGGCGCAGGCGGATGGTGACGGTGCCGGTGACGGCCGAGCCGACCCAGCGCTGGAGCGACTCGCGCAGCATCAGGGACTGCGGGTCGAGCCAGCGGCCCTCGTACAGCAGGCGGCCGAGGCGGCGGCCGTCGTTGTGGTAGGCCGCGACCGTGTCCTCGTTGTGGATGGCGTTGACCAGCCGCTCGTAGGTGATGTGCAGCAGGGCCATGCCGGGGGCCTCGTAGATGCCGCGGCTCTTGGCCTCGATGATGCGGTTCTCGATCTGGTCGCTCATGCCGAGGCCGTGGCGTCCGCCGATCTCGTTCGCCTTGTGCACCAGCGCGACCGGGTCGAGGCGCTCGCCGTTGATGGCGACCGGCCAGCCCTGCTCGTAGGTGACCGACACCTCCTCGGCGGCGATCTCGACGTCCTCGCGCCAGTGGGCCACACCCATGATCGGGTCGACGATGTCCATGCCGGTGCCGAGGTACTCGAGCTTCTTGGCCTCGTGGGTGGCGCCCCAGATGTTGGCGTCGGTGGAGTACGCCTTCTCCTGGCTGTCGCGGTACGGGAGGTCGCGCTGGGTCAGCCACGCCGACATCTCGTCGCGGCCGCCGAGCTCGGTGACGAAGTCCTCGTCCAGCCACGGCTTGTAGATGCGCAGCTCGGGGTTGGCCAGCAGGCCGTAGCGGTAGAACCGCTCGATGTCGTTGCCCTTGTAGGTCGAGCCGTCGCCCCACACGTTCACGCCGTCGGCGTACATGGCGTTGACCAGCATGGTGCCGGTGACCGCGCGGCCGAGCGGGGTGGTGTTGAAGTAGGGGACGCCCGCGTTGCGGATGTGGAACGCACCGCACTGCAGGGCGGCCAGGCCCTCCTTGACCAGCTCCTCCTTGCAGTCGACCAGGCGCGCGGCCTCGGCGCCGTAGGCGCCCGCGCGGCCGGGGACCGAGGCGATGTCCGGCTCGTCGTACTGCCCGATGTCGGCGGTGTAGGTGTACGGGATCGCACCCTTCTCGCGCATCCACGCGACGGCGACCGACGTGTCGAGACCACCGGAGAAGGCGATACCGACCTTCTCCCCCACCGGGAGCTTCATCAGGACTTTGGACATGGGGGCGATCCTATCCCCGCGTGCCCGCCCCCCCGTCCCGCCCCGCTACGGTGGAACCCGTCCGAAGGAGAGGCCCCCACCATGGATCCCGCACGCGTCAGCACCGGTATCGGCGGGTTGGATGCCGCCATCGACGGGCTCCGGATCGGGGACAACGTCGTGTGGCACTGCGAGGACCTGGACGACTTCGCCCGCATGCTGGAGCCCTACGTGGCCGGCGCCCGCCGCGAGCGGCGGCGCCTCGTCTACGTCCGCTTCGCCGACCACCTCCCGCTGGTGGGAGGCGACGACGTCCAGGTGCACCGCCTCGACCCAGCGGAAGGTTTCGAGCCGTTCTCGATCGCCGTCCACGACCTGGTCGAGGAGACCGGGCGCGAGGCGTTCTACGTGTTCGACTCCCTGGCCGCCCTGCTGGAGGCCTGGCACTCCGACCTGCTGCTGACGAGCTTCTTCAAGGTGACCTGTCCCTTCCTCTACGAGCTCGACACCGTGGCCTACTTCCCGCTGCTGCGCGACGAGGTCAGCGCGGCGACGGTGGCCGGCATCCGGGAGACCACGCAGGTGCTGTTCGACCTGCAGGTGGTCGGCGACGAGACGTACGTGCACCCCCTGAAGGTGGACGGCCGCAGCTCGGCGACCATGTTCTTCCCGCACCTCATCGCCGGCGAGCGGGCCATCCCGGTCACCTCGTCCGCGGCTTCGGCCCGGCTGGCGGCTACGCGCGGGCGGATGCGCCGGCGTCCGGACCACTGGACGCGCCTGGTCGACGACGCCTTCGACGCCCTGGACGGCAGCATCGCCGAGCAACGGGACGCCCACGCCCTGCTCGCGGACGCACTGCTGGGCCGCGACGACGGCCGGATGGCGGGGCTGGCCCGGCGCCACCTGAGCCTGGACGACCTGCTCGTCGTCGCGACGCGCCTCGTGGGCACCGGGCACATCGGCGGCAAGGCGGTCGGCATGCTGACGGCCCGCGCGATCCTTGCCGACGACATCGACGGGCGGTTCGTCGACCACCTCGAGCCGCACGACTCGTTCCACCTCGGCGCGGACGTCTTCTACCACTACCTGGTCAGCAACGGCTGGTGGGGGCACCGGCTGGCCCAGAGCCACCCCGGCACCTTCCTGTCCGCCGGCGCGACGCTGCACGAGCTGATGCCGACCGGCCGCTTCCCGGCGTCGGTGCGCGAGCAGCTGCTCGACATGCTCGGGCACTTCGGGCAGGCGCCGATCATCGTCCGTTCCAGCTCCCTGCTGGAGGACAACTTCGGCAACGCCTTCGCCGGCAAGTACGACAGCTTCTTCCTCACCAACCAGGGGGCA
The DNA here is from genome assembly GCF_017569205.1 of Propioniciclava sp. MC1595. GTDB lineage: Bacteria > Actinomycetota > Actinomycetes > Propionibacteriales > Propionibacteriaceae > Propioniciclava. The sequence continues at coordinate 1,403,228 of NZ_CP071870.1, read as the reverse complement.
CCCGAGGAGCGGCTGGAGGCGCTGCTGGACGCCGTGCGCGCGGTCTACGCGTCGGCCATGAGCGAGGAGGCGCTGCGCTACCGGCTCTCCCGCAACCTCGCCGAGGTGGACGAGCAGATGGCCATTCTCATCCAGCGCGTCTCGGGCGACCACCACGGCCAGCTCTTCTTCCCGCACGCCGCGGGGGTGGCCAACTCCTCGAACCTCTACACGTGGGACGCGACGGTGGACGCCGAGGCCGGCATGCTGCGGCTGGTGTTCGGCCTGGGCACCCGCGCCGTGGACCGCACCACCAGCGATCACGCCCGCATCGTCGCCCTGGCTGACCCGCTCAACGCTCGCATGTTCGACCCCGAGGACCTCTCGGCCTTCAGCCAGCGCCGGGTGGACGTGCTCGACCTCGCGGCCGGCCGGCAGGCCGCCGTCCCGCTGGCCGACCTCGCCGCCACCGACGTCGGCGCCGACTGGTCGCTCTTCACCAGCCCCGATACGGCGGTGCTGCGCCGGCTGGGCGAGCGCGACCGCGAGCGTGGGCGTCCGACCTCCGGCCGGGCCGCCCCGGTGGTGGCCGACTTCCGGGGCCTGCTCGGCGAGACCGCCTTCCCAGCCCTGATGCGGGACGCCCTCGCCACGCTCGCCGCCGCCTACGACTACCCCGTCGACGTCGAGTTCACCGTGAACATGACCAGCGCCGGGGAGCCCCGCATCGGCATCGTCCAGTGCCGCCCGCTGCAGACCCGCGGACCCGGCCAGTCGGTGGCGATCCCCGAGGTGGCGGACGACAGCGGCGTCCTGTTCGCCGCACCCGGGGAGTTCATGGGCGGCAACGTCAACCTGCCGATTGACTGGGTCGTGATGGTGCGGGCCACGCCCTACCTCGGGCTGGGGTCCCCGCAGCGGCACGGCGTCGCGCGGCTCGTCGGCGAGGTGAACCGGCGGCTCAAGGACGACAGCTTCCTGCTGCTGGGCCCCGGCCGGTGGGGCACGACGACCGAGTCACTGGGCGTGCCCGTCCGCTTCGCCGAGATCAACCACGCGGCCGCGCTGGTCGAGGCAACGGACGCCGCGGGCAACTTCCGCCCCGAGCTGTCCTACGGGTCGCACTTCTTCCAGGACCTCGTGGAGACCGGCATCTTCTACGCCGCCGTCTTCGACGACCGCCCGGGCGTGACGTTCCACCCGGCGCTGGTGGCCGCCCGGGAGAACGCGCTGCTGGAGCTGGTGCCGGACGCCGACCCCCACCTGGCCGCCGTGGTGCACGTGGCGCGCTTCGACGACCTCGAGCTCTACTCCGACATCCTGTCCCAGCGCGTCCTGTGCGCGCGCCGGTCCTGCCTCAGATGACCCCCAGGGCCATCATCGCGTCGGCGACGCGGATGAAGCCGGCGATGTTGGCGCCCGTCACGTAGTCGCCCGGGCGGCCGTACTCCTCGGCCGTCTCTGCGCAGCGCTCGTGGATGCCGACCATGATGTCCTGCAGGCGCTCCTCGGTGTGCTCGAAGCTCCAGGAGTCGCGGGAGGCGTTCTGCTGCATCTCCAGGGCGGAGGTCGCCACACCGCCGGCGTTGGCCGCCTTGCCCGGGGCGAAGCGGACGCCGCCCTCGCGGAAGGCGCGGATCGCGTCCGGCGTCGAGGGCATGTTGGCGCCCTCGGCGACCAGCGTGCAGCCGTTCTTGATGAGGGCGCGGGCGCCGCCGATGCTCAGCTCGTTCTGGGTGGCGCAGGGCAGGGCGATGTCGCAGGGGACGTCCCAGATCTGGCCGTCCTCGACGAAGCGCGCGGACGAGTTGGCGTCGGCGTACTCGCTGATGCGGCCGCGGCGGACCTCCTTCAGCTCCTGCATCTGGGCCAGGTCGATGCCCGTCTCGTCGACGATGTAGCCGCCGGAGTCGGACATCGCCACGACGGTCGCGCCGAGCTGGTTCAGCTTCTCCAGGGCGTAGATGGCCACGTTGCCCGAGCCGGACACGACGACCTTCTTGCCCTCGAAGCTCTCGTTCGACAGCTTGAGCATCTCGTCGGCGAAGAACACCGTGCCGTAGCCGGTGGCCTCGGTGCGGGCGCGGGAGCCGCCCCACGTGAGGCCCTTGCCGGTGAGCACGCCGGACTCGTAGCGGCCGGTCATGCGCTTGTACTGGCCGAACATGTAGCCGATCTCGCGGCCGCCGACGCCGATGTCACCGGCGGGCACGTCGATGTCGTGTCCGATGTGGCCCGAGAGCTCGGTCATGAACGCCTGGCAGAACCGCATGATCTCGTGGTCGGACTTGCCCTTGGGGTCGAAGTCCGAGCCGCCCTTGCCGCCGCCGATGGGCATACCGGTCAGGGCGTTCTTGAAGATCTGCTCGAAACCGAGGAACTTGATGATGCCGAGGTACACGCTCGGGTGGAAGCGCAGACCGCCCTTGTAGGGTCCGAGCGCCGAGTTGAACTGGACGCGGAAGCCGCGGTTGGTGTGCACGCGGCCCTTGTCGTCCTGCCAGTTGACCTTGAAGATGATCTGGCGGTTGGGCTCGCAGATGCGCGGGATGATGCCGTACTCGACGTACTCGGGTCGCTTCTTGATGACCGGGTCGAGGGACTCCAGCACCTCACGGACCGCCTGGTGGAACTCCGCTTCGCCGGGGTTGCGGCGAATGACGATGTCGAACTCCTCCTGCAGCGTCGGGCTGAGTTCCATGGGTGGCTCCTTCGTTGTCGCGCAACGACCGGACGGCGGCCCGGCCGTGTGCAGTCTAGGAGTCGCTGCACACGGCCGGGCCGCCGTCCCACAATGGGATCCGGGACCCGGGCCCGTCGGATCAGTCGGTGCGGTCGGAGCGGTTGATCGCGCTGAGTACGGCCTTCATGGACGCCGTGACGATCGAGCTGTGCCGGCCCACACCCCACAGGACGCGGGCGTCGTCACCCTCGCCGATCTCGACCTCGACGTAGGCCGCCGCGAGGGCGTCCCCGCCGGAGCTGAGCGCGTGCTCGGAGTAGTCCAGGACCCGCACAGGGTACCCGGCCGCGCCCAGGGCGTCCACGAACGCCGACAGCGGGCCGTTGCCCTCGCCGCCGGCCTGGCGCTCGATGCCGTTGACGCGCAGGACGGCGTCCACGCTGTAGTGCCCGTTGTCGGCCTCGGAGCGGTAGTGCAGCAGCTCCAGCGGCGTGTGGTCGCCGAAGTACTCGGCCTCGAAGATCTGCCACATCTGCTCGGGGCTGACCTCGCCGCCGGCGGCGTCGGTGTGCTGCTGGACGACGCGGCTGAACTCGATCTGCAGGCGGCGCGGCAGGTCCATCTTGTGGTCGTTCTTCATGATGTAGGCCATGCCGCCCTTGCCGGACTGGCTGTTGACCCGGATCACGGCCTCGTAGGTGCGGCCCACGTCGTGCGGGTCGATCGGCAGGTAGGGGGCCTCCCAGTCGACCTCGTGGATCGTGCGGCCCTCGGCGGCGGCGCGCTTCTCCAGGGACTCCAGGCCCTTCTTGATCGCGTCCTGGTGGGAGCCGGAGAACGCCGTGTAGACCAGGTCGCCGGCGTACGGGTGGCGCGGGTGCACGGGCAGGCCGGTGCAGTACTCGACCGTGCGGCGGATCTCGTCGATGTCGGAGAAGTCGATCTTGGGGTCGATGCCCTGGCTGAACAGGTTCATGCCCAGCGTGACCAGGTCTACGTTGCCCGTGCGCTCGCCGTGGCCGAACAGGCAGCCCTCGACGCGGTCGGCGCCGGCCATCATGCCCAGCTCGGACGCCGCCACCGCAGTGCCGCGGTCGTTGTGCGGGTGCAGCGAGACGGCCACGTTCTCGCGGTTGCGGACGTTGCGGATGAAGTACTCGATCTGGTCGGCGTACGTGTTCGGCGTGCTCATCTCGACCGTGGCGGGCAGGTTGAAGATGATCTCGCGGTCGGGGCCGGGCTGCCAGACGTCGGCGACGTGGTTGCAGACCTCGACGGCGAAGTCGGTCGGGGTCTGGGTGAAGATCTCGGGGCTGTACTGGAAGCCGAACTCGGTCGCGCCCAGGAACTGCTCGGCGTACTTCATGACCAACTCGGTGCCGCGGGTGGCCATCGCGATGCACTGGGCCTCGTCGATGCCGAACACGACGCGGCGGAACATCTCGGCGGTCGCGTTGTACATGTGGATGTTGGCGCGCTTCGTGCCGACCAGGGACTCGGCGGTGCGGGAGATCAGGTCCTCGCGGGCCTGGACCAGGACGGAGATCTGCACGTCGTCGGGGATGCGGTCCTCGGTGACCAGCTTGCGCACGAAGTCGAAGTCGGTCTGCGAGGCCGAGGGGAAGCCGACCTCGATCTCCTTGTAGCCCATCTTCACCAGCAGCTCGAACATCTTCAGCTTGCGGGAGACGGTCATGGGGTCGATCAGGGCCTGGTTGCCGTCGCGCAGGTCGGTGGACAGCCAGCGCGGCGCCTGGGTGATCTTCTTGCTGGGCCACGTGCGGTCGGGGACGTCGACGGGCTCGAAGGCCTTGTAGCGGTGGTACGGCATCGGGCTGGGCTGCTGTACGGGGACGCCCTGCTGCGTGCGGGTGCCGAAGGTATTGGTGGTCGTGGTCATGCTGGTGTCCTTCGCTGGATCGAGACGATGGGGGATGCCAGGCGCGCAGACTCTCCGCAACGAGGAAGCCCGACCGGCTCGACTCGACGGGACTGTGTCGAGGAAGCCTAGGCCTCGCTGCGGCGACCAAGGAGGAGGGTCACCCATGCCATGGCTGGGATCGTACACCCCTGACGCCCCCGCGCCACGGCGTCCGACACGCGGACGCCGTGGGTTCGGGTGGACTCAGTGCCCGGCCGCGGCGACCGGTTCCTCCTCCAGGATCGCGGTCGGCATGAGCGCCGGCAGCACGTCCTCCAGGGTGATGACGCCCAGCTCGGCCTCACCGCGGGTGACGATCGCCAGCTGCGTGCGGGCCTGCCGGATGCGCTTGAGCGCCTCGGCCAGGTGCGTGTCGTGCGGCAGCAGGACGGGCTCGCGGGCGATGTCGCGGGCGGGACGCACCAGGTCCGGCTCGGCGAGGGTGTCACGGACGTGGACGACGCCCACCGTCCTGTCACCCTCGCGCAGCAGCACGCGCAGGTGGCGGTGCTCCAGGGTGACGGCCTGGACGTCGGCGAGCGTGGCGTCGGCCGGCACCCACGCCAGCTCCTGCCCCTGCGGGACCACGTCGGCGACCGTCTGGTCGCGCAGCGTCAGCACGCGCGTCAGGGACTGGTGGTAGCGCGCGTCCAGGGCCCCCACGTTCGCGGAGTGCTCGACCAGCTGGCGCAGGCCGGCGGCGTCCTGGCCGGCCGACAGCTCGTCGACCGGGGTGGCGCCCGCCTTGCGCACCAGCCAGTTGGCGGCGGAGTTCATCGCGATGAGGATCGGGCGCATCACGAACATGAAGGCGCGCATCGGCAGGGCCAGCAGCACCGAGGACTGCTCGGGGTGCGCGATCGCCCACGACTTGGGGGCCATCTCGCCGACCACCAGGTGGAGGAAGGTGACGAACACCAGGGCCAGCACGAAGGAGGCCACGTCGGCCACGGCGAGGGGGATCCCCCACGTGGCCAGCAGCGGGGTCAACGCGTGGTGCACGGCGGGCTTGGTGATGGCACCGAGCGCCAGCGTGCAGACGGTGATGCCGAGCTGGGAGCCGGCCAGCACGAGCGTCAGCTCGGCGGAGTTGCGCAGCGCGGCGCGGCCGGCGGCCGACCCCGCGCGCTCCTCGAGGCGGTGCTGCTTCGCGGCCATCAGGGCGAACTCGGCGGCCACGAAGAAGGCGCTCAGCACGATGAGCAGGGCGGTCCAGCCGGCGACGGCCCATCCGCCCATGCCGGTCTCGAGGGGCGTCATGCGGGGTCTCCGTCCGGGAGGCTCACGCGCACCCGCGAGGGCACGTGGCGTTCGATGGCGAGCACCTCGATGAGCACCCGCCGGGCCCGGGCGTCGCCGTCGAGGGCGAGCTGGGCGGCGGTCGGTTCGAGGTCGAGGGTGACCGTCTCCCCCACCTCGGGGAGGGCGCCGAGCACCTGGATGATCAGGCCCGCGATGGTCTCGTGGTCGCCGGGCGGCATGTCGAGCCCGAGCGCGCGCTCGACCTCGTCGACGTGCACGTCACCGGCCATCACCCACACGCCGTCCGTCTCGCTCGGCAGGTAGTCGGGGTCGTCGGGGTCGTGCTCGTCGGTCAGCTCGCCGACGATCTCCTCGACGAGGTCCTCCAGCGTGACGACGCCGGTGAAGCTGCCGAACTCGTCGACGACGCAGGCCATCTCCCGGCCGGTGTCGCGCAGCTCCTGCTGGGCGTCCGGCAGCGGCATGAACTCGGGCAGGACCAGCGCCTCACGGGCGATGGTGGTGACGGGTTCGTCGGGGCGGTCGGTGGCGTCCAGCACGTCGACGAGCGCGACGACGCCGACGATGCCCTCCTCGGGGTCGAGCACCGGGTAGCGGGTGTGGCCGGTGGCCATCAGCGCGCGGACCTCGGCCACCGTCGCGGTGTCGCGCACGGTGTCGACGGCGACCCGGGGCACCATGGCGTGCTGCACGTCGCGGCGCGGGAAGTCGATGATCCGGTCGATGATGAGGCCCAGTTCCTCCGACAGGGTCCCGTCGCGGCGCGAGGCGTCCACGACGCGCTCGAGGTCGGTGGCCGAGGCCGTGTCCTCGACGTCGTGGACGGGCTCGATGCGCAGCGCGCGCAGCAGCAGCTCGGCGGACTTGTCGAAGATCCAAATCAGGGGGCCGAAGATCGTCAGGTACAGGCGCGTGGACGGGGTGAGCGCGTCGGCCACCTCCGCCGACTTCGCGATCGCGTAGTTCTTGGGGAAGAGCTCGCCGAACAGCATCTGCACCAGCGTCGAGAACACGATCGCGACGATGCCGCCGATGGTGACGGCGATGGCGGTGCTGGCGCCGCCGCTGACCAGCGAGCCGAGGGCCTGGCCGATCAGGGGTTCGGCGACGTAGCCGACGAGGAGTCCGGTGACGGTGATGCCGAGCTGGGCGCCCGACAGCATGAACGAGGTGCGGCGGGTGATGCCCAGGGTGCGTTCTGCCTTCTCGTCACCCGCGGCGGCACGACTGGCCAGGCGGGAGCGGTCGACGGCGACGTAGGCGAACTCCTGGGCCACGAAGTACCCGGTGGCGACGGTGATCGCGAAGACCACGACGACGCCGACGATGAGCGAGACGACGGGTGTCACGGGGCGGCTCCGAGATCACAAGGACTATGGGAACCCTCCGGTGCAGGTTGCGGCATGCGCTCCAGTATGCAGGAGCGCGCCAGCCGCTCAGTGGCCGGAGTGCCCCTTGATGACCATCCGCATGATGCGCATCATCAACGCGGCACCACGGAACAGCTGCCAGACCGGATTGAACCGCCGGCGGAGCGTGGCCCTGGTCGGCAGCGGCGCGGCCGCGATGACGTGGTCGATGTTGCCGATGGTGGCGTGTTCGTTGTGGGTCATCGTCCTCACTCCGGGATCATCTGCCAGCCCGGGAGGGCCTTGGCCTTGTACAGGAACAGGTGGTGCAGCGAGGCCTTCATCCAGTGGCCGGCGAGGCCGATCTCGCCCTTGGTCTCGCCGAGGTCGCGACCGGTCTCGGGATAGCGCTCATGGTCGGGCACCACCGGCATCATCGTGATCGCCGCGGCCGAGCCCTCGAACAGGCCGGTGCCTGCCGAGGCCACGCAGGCTGCCCCCATGTTCGCCATGGACGCCTCGTGCGGCGGCTTGGCCCTCCCCTTCACCCGGTCGGCGATGGTCATCGCAACGGTCTTGCCCATCACGCCCGACGGCATGCCGGTGCGCGGCGGGGCCGGCGAGATGACGGTCCCCTTCGGGCTCTTGCGCGGCTTGCTGATCGGGTGCGGCGGGGCGAACGCGATGCCGACCGCCCAGACGTTGTCCAGACCGGGCACCTGGTAGGTCCGGGGCCAGTCGGACGCCTTCCACTCCTCGTACGCCTTGCCCGAGTAGTCGGCGTCCACCCGCATCAGGCCGTTGGGCGCGAAGAGCTTGTCCGTGATGTCGGTGCCGTCCCGGTCGGACGCCTTGAGCCCGACCCCGGAGAACGGCGGGAGGAGCATCGCGAAGTCGAACGCCTGGGTGTGCTCGGTGCCGTCCAGCAGCTCGTAGTGGATCAGCCCCTCCTCGATCCGGGTGCAGCCCGCGCCGGTGATGGCGCGCACGCCGCGCTCGCGGAACAGCGACTCGGTCCAGATCTTGCCGGTGGTGCGGAACCCGTTCTCCTCGAACTCCATGCCCCCGACCCCGAAGTCGCCCAGCTCGTACTCGTTGGTCAGGAAGATAATCTCGGCGAGGTCGCGCACGCCGGCCTTGCGCACCTCGTGCTCGACGTTGAAGACGTACTCGAAGGCGGCGCCCTCGCAGGTGCAGGCGCCGTGCCCGGTACCGACCACCATGACCTGGCGCTGACCGGCCTTCATCCGCTCGATGGACGCCGCGAGCTCGGCCGCCGCGTGCACGGCGTGGTCGGCGGTGCACACCGACACGGTGTGGCCTGCGTCGGGGCCCAGCCCCGGGGTGGCGCCGAAGTTGAGTTTCGGGCCGGTGGCGTTGATCAGGTAGTCGTAGCGCAGGCGCTCGGTCTCGCCGCGCCGCTCGGGCGAGGTGTACTCGACGTCGACGGCGCCCTGGGGGCTGTCGGCATCGCCGTGTGGCCAGATCGTGCGGCCCAGCGCCTGCACGTAGGTGATCCCCTGCTTGGCGTAGACCGGGGCGAGCGGGAACACGACGTCCTTCTTCGGCATCGTGCCGACCCCCACCCAGATGTTGGAGGGGATCCAGTTCCACTGGCTGTTCGGCGTCACGACGACGACCTCGTGCTCCTTGCCGAGCAGGCGCCGCAGGTGCAGCGCCGCCGTGTGCCCCGAGACCCCCGCGCCGAGGATGACCGTGCGTGCCATGTGTGCTCCCCCGTTCCGTCGGCATCCTCGTCGATGCCATACCCCCCTGGGTATTTCAACGGTACGTGACGGCGGACCGCGCTGGCAACCCCCTCCTCACCAGCGGTTGCGGACGTCCTCCGCGAAGCCCAGCACGCCGTCGACCTCCAGCTGCTCTCCCCCGGCGGTGACGGTGCCGTGCCACGTGCCGAATCGTGCAGCGGGAACAGCGTGCCGTCCACCACGACGGCGTTCTCGCGCTGGCCGGTGCCGTCGGTCCACTTGCCGCCGAACTGCAGCCCCAGCGCCCGGCCGTCGGCGGTGTGGCCGGCCCCGGCGGCCCAGTTCCACCACATCGAGTACGGCCACCGGCCCCGAGGCGTCCTGCGGTGACGTCGAACCGGACGCCCTCGGCCTGGGCCCGCAGCCGGGTGCCGCCGGCCGTCTCCTCGGTGCGCCCGGCCAAGCCGCGCGAGCCGGCCTCGGCGACCCCGGCGCCCAGCGACCCGGGGAGGTCGGTGTGCCATGCGAACGGCACCACCGCGGACTCGTCGACGCGACGGCCGGTGGCCCGCTCGTAGGCCCAGACGGTGTGCACGCCCGCGTAGTCGATGTCGGAGAGCGTGAGCGAGACGAGCACCTCGGGGGTGGTCACCAGCCAGTACTCCCAGCGCTTGTTGCGGCCGAGGCCACGCAGGCCGCGCTTCACCCCGGAGGTGTCGTGGAGGGGACGCCGGCTCCAGCCCACGGCGTCCGGGTTCAGGCGCCCGTCGGGGCGGACCAGCTCGACGGGGGCGGTGATCTCACGCGGCGCGGTCGTCCTCGCCCCAGCATCCCACTCAGCCCCACAGGGGTGAGGCGTCGTCGTCGCTCTCGCCGGGGGTGAGCTCGGCGTCCCGGTCCTCGAAGGGACGCCCCCACGTGTCGGCCAGCGCGTCGCGGGCCTGCGCCCGGGAGAGTCCGGTGACCTGCAGCAGGTCGACGACCACCGCGCGCAGCAGCGAGAGGAGCGCGACCGGGCGCCAGTCGCCGCCCTCGACCTCCGACGGGGCAGCCGTCCGGGCCACGGCGAGGAGGATCGCGCGGGCGCGGACGGGCCGGTTCCAGTGGCCGACGGCCCCGGCCAGCGAGTTCAGGGCCGTGGACACCTCCATGAGGGCCTCGCCCACCTCGGGCATGGGCCCGACCTCCTCGGTCATGGCCAGCCCCTGACGGGCGAGCAGGTAGGAGGCCCGCTGGGTGCGCTGCAGGAGGCGGAACACCCGGCTGAGCTCGGCCACCTCGGGGCGGTACCGCCGCAGCGTGGGGTTGATGGCGACGACCTCGCGCGCGGTGGTGAGGGTCTCCTCCCAGTCGACCATGAGCTCGGCCACGGCCCGCCGCTGGCCCCGGGCGTCGGCGAGGAGTTGCACGTCGCCGGCGCGTAGCCCGCGGCCCACCACGCCGAGGAGCGTCGCGTACTCGGTGAGCGTGGATCGGGCGTACCGGCGCGGCCGGGCAGTGGGGTTGCGCGGCAGCAGGGCGGCCACGACCAGGGCGACGCCGGCGCCGACCAGCGCCTCGACCCAGCGGCCGGTGACCCCGCCGGTCACCGACGTCAGCCACGACATGCTGACCACGACCACGGCGTTCACGCCGCCCTGGATCGTGGTGAGGTCGCCGCGGTCGAGGAACCGGCCCAGAAGCGCGCCGACGAGGAGGGCAAGTCCGACCTGCCACCAGCCGACGTCGAGCCAGGCGGCGAAGAACTCTCCGATCAGGACGCCGGCCGTCGCGCCGACGCCGAGCTCGGCGACCTTTCGGGGCACGCGGTCGGCCTTGAAGCCCAGACACACCCAGGCCGCGATGGGGGCGAACAGGGGCGCGGGGCGTCCGAAGACCTGCTCGGCGATCACGTAGGCGATGGCCGCCGCGACGGCGGACTGGAGGATGGGCACGAACGAGCCGCCGACCCGGCGTCCCCCCTGCCGGATCCGCGCGGCGACGAAGAGCACCCAGCGGCGCATGGCCCTAGAAGCCCAGGCGGTTGAGGTGCTTGGGGTCGCGCTGCCAGTCCGACAGCACCTTGACGTGGAGGGAGAGGTGGACCGGCATGCCCAGCAGCTGCTTGGCCTGCAGGCGCGCCTCCTGGCCGACCTGCTTCAGCCGCTCGCCGCGGTGGCCGATGATGATCCCCTTCTGGGACTCGCGCTCGACCACGATGCTGGCGAAGACGTCCATCAGCGGCTTGTCCTCCGGCCGCCCCTCGCGCAGCTTCATCTCGTCGATGACGACCGCGATCGAGTGGGGCAGCTCCTCGGAGACGCCCTCGAGCGCCGCCTCGCGGATGAACTCGGCGATGCGGGTGTCGGTGGGCTCGTCCGTGACCTCGCCCTCGGGGTACAGCGGCGGGCCGTCGGGCAGGTGCGCCATCAGCTCGGACACGACGATGTCGACCTGGTCGCCGGTCAGGGCGCTGACCGGGATGACCGTCTCCCAGCGGATGCCGAGCTCCTCCTCCAGCGACATGATCTTGACCAGGTGCTGGGCGATGCGTTCGGGCGAGACGAGGTCGGTCTTGGTGGCGAGCGCCACCAGCTTGGGGCGCCGGGGAAGCTTGGCGATCTCGGAGAGCAGGTACTCGTCGCCGGGGCCGATGCGCTGGCTGGTGGGCAGGCAGACGCCGATCACGTCGACGGTGGACCAGGTCTCGTAGACGAGGTCGTTGAGGCGCTCGCCGAGCAGAGTGCGCGGGCGGTGCAGGCCGGGGGTGTCGACCAGGACCAGCTGGGCGTCCGGCCGGTTCACCACGCCGCGGATGATCCGGCGGGTGGTCTGGGGCTTGGAGGAGGTGATCGCGATCTTCTCCCCCACGATCGCGTTCGTCAGCGTCGACTTGCCGGCGTTGGGGCGTCCGACGAAGCAGGCGAAACCGGAGCGGAAGCCCTTGGGGAACGGGATCGGGCCGGGCGCGGGCGCGCCGGCCGAGCGCAGCAGGGCGAGCTCGGCGGCGTCCAGTCCCTCGGTGTCGAAGCCGTCGTCGGGCTGGGTGTCGGGCGTCTGGTCGCTCACGCGTCCTCCTTGGTCGGGGTCGCCGGGGAGCGCGTGTCGAGCCGGCGGCGTCCGGACTCGCTGGCCGACACGGCAGCCAGCTCGACGGTGGCGTCGACCGCGGTGTCGGAGTCGGCCGACTCGTCGATCAGGCCGGCCACCACGGTCTGGATGGCGTGGCGGCGCCCAGAGGCGCGCTCGGCAACCAGCTCGATGCCCTCCCAGACCACGGCCGAGCCGGGGATCGGGATCTTGTTGAGCTCCTTGGCCATGAGGCCCAGGACAGTGTCGACGTCCTCGTCGTCGACGCGCAGGCCGAACAGCTCACCGAGTTCGTCGACGGGCAGGCGGCTGGAGACGCGGAACCGGCCGTCGGCCAGCTGCACGTGCGGCGGGATCTCCTCGTCGTACTCGTCGACGATCTCGCCGACGATCTCCTCGAGGATGTCCTCGATCGTGGCCAGGCCGGCGGTGCCGCCGAACTCGTCGACGACGATGACGACGTGGCTGCGGGTGAGCTGCATCTCCTTGAGCAGGGCGTCCACCGGCTTGGAGTCGGGGCAGAACGTCGGCGGCCGCATGAGCGACTCGACGGTCTCGGTCGACTGCGAGGTGGGGTTGTCGTAGGAGCGGCGGATGAGGTCCTTGAGGTAGAGGATGCCCAGCACGTCGTCGACGTCGTTGCCGATGACGGGGATGCGGGAGTAGCCGCTGCGCAGGGCGAGGGAGAGGCCCTGACGGAGGGTCTTGTCTCCCTCGATCCACACCATCTCGGTGCGCGGGACCATGACCTCCTTGACGATGGTGTCGCCCAGCTCGAAGACCTGGTGGATCATGCGGCGCTCGCCCGCCTCGATGAGGTCGGACGCCTCGGCCATGTCGACCATCTCGCGCAGTTCGGCCTCGGAGTTGAACGGGCCGTCGGTGAACCCCTTGCCCGGCGTGACGAGGTTGCCGAGGATGATCAGCACCTGCGGGATCGGCCCGACGACGGTGGTGAGGGCCGAGATGAGCCCCACGGTGCGCAGGGCGACCGTGTCGGCGTGCTGCCGGCCCAGCGTGCGGGCGGCGACGCCGAGCAGCACGAACGACACGATGGTCATGGGGGCGATCGTGTAGAGCAGGCGCTGCCAGAGGGCGTCGAAGCGGTCGAAAACGACCACGCCGACGAGCACGATCGCGGCGATCTCGAAGACCATCCGCAGGAACAGCGCGGTGTTCAGGAAGGGCGCCGGGTCCTGCATGACCTGCAGGAGCTTGCCCGCGTTGCGGGCGCCGTCCTTGACGTGGGCCTCGGCGCGCGACTTGCTGAAGGACTGGAGCGCGGTCTCGATCGTGGTGACGAACCCCGCCACCAGGACACAGGCGAGCGCGACCCCGAGCAGGATCCACTCAGTTTCTGTCAAGGCTTGTGTTCACGACTCCCTCGTAGGCGACGGGGGCAGTCTAGCGGCCGGGGGGCCGGCGATCAGGACCGCGAGGCGTCCCACGCCGCGACGAGGCGGTCGTTGAGGTCGAACATGACCTTCTTCTCGGCCGGCTCGGCGTGGTCGTAGCCCAGCAGGTGCAGCAGCCCGTGCACGAGCAGGTAGTCGGCCTCCGACTCCGGTGTGCGCCCGTTCTCGGCCGCCTGGGCGGCGGTGACGGTCGGGCAGAGCACGATGTCGCCGAGCAGCCCGAGGGGCGGCTCCTCGTCGTCGGCGGGCGGGCGCAGCTCGTCCATCGGGAAGCTGAGCACGTCGGTGGGGCCGGGGAGGTCCATGAACCGGACGTGGTAGTCGGCCATGGTCTGCTCGTCGACGAGCAGGATCGACAGCTCGGCCTGTGGGTGGATCCGCAACTGGTCCATCGCGAAGCGGGCCAGCTGGACGAGCCGCTGCTCGTCGACCTCGACGCCGGACTCGTTGTTCAGGTCGATCATGAGCGGTCCTTCCGGTCCCGGCGGTCCTTGTGGTCGCGCTTGTACGGCGGCGGCTGGGTGGCGTCGTAGCGGTCGTAGGCGGCGACGATGCGGCCGACCAGGCGGTGCCGCACGACGTCGTGGTTGGTGAGCTGGCAGAAGGCGATGTCCTCCACGCCGTCCAGGATCGACTGCACCTCGCGCAGGCCCGACTTCACCCCGCCGGGCAGGTCGACCTGGGTGACGTCGCCGGTGACCACGATCTTGGAGTTGAAGCCGAGTCGGGTCAGGAACATCTTCATCTGCTCCATCGACGTGTTCTGCGCCTCGTCGAGGATGATGAACGCGTCGTTCAGGGTGTTGTGGGTCACGAGGAAGTCCTCGGTGACGTAGAGGGAGTCAGCGGCTGCGACCGCGATGCACACGCACTCGGCCTCACCGTCAGGTTCGATGGAGTCGATGAACCGCATGGGGCGACCGCCTCCGTGCCGTTCGTACAGGTCGGCCTTCCGCTCCAGTCGGAAGGGGTACATCCCGTCCGGGAGTCGGATCTCGACGACGTGGGCGTCATGGCGGTACGGGACGGGACGACCGGCGGCGAAGCCGGGCCGGCGGCCCTCCGCACGGCGCGTCCTGGTGTACGCGACGCCACCCAAGGAACGAACGAGTTGGATGACGTCGTCACGGAGCTGGTCCGAACACGTCGTGTACTGGATCCGAGCGCTCCGACCGACCTGGGTAACCGGTCCCCCGTCCGTGTCGAGCAGGCCCTGGAGCAGCGCCAGACGGTTCGCGACGCTGTTCAGCAGGTAGTCGGTGGGCACGAACTTGGTGTGGGACCGAGTGCCTGCCAGCCCCAGGTCGCGCAGGATCTGCGTCACGGGGTTCGTCACGATGACGCCGCCGCGGCTCGCGTTCCGGCGGCGTAGGACGTAGTCCCCCTCGCCCTTGGGCTGCAGGGCGATACCGGGGATCGCGGCGTCCAGAGCCTCGGCCAGTTCCGGGTCACGGGTCGAGAACATGGGCGTCGTGGTCGTGGTGAGGCAGCCGTCGCCGAGCAGCAACCCGAGCGCGTAGGGGTCCAGAGGAACGTCGCGGTCCGGCATGTGCACCGGTGCCACCACGGGCAACTCGTAGCGTCGCGCGTGAGCCGATCGCAGCTTCCCGGCCATCTCCCGGGTCTGGAGCACGCGCCCCGCCGGGTTGCGACGCCGGTCGGCCCGAGTCCACACCTGCCACAGGTGCTCCGCGCAGGCCCGGGTGGACGCGCCGTCCTGGGTCGTCACGCGGTAGACGGGCTTGCGCCCCTGCGGGTAGACCCCGATCACCGGTGTGGGCTGCCCGTCGTACCCGACCACCAGGTCGCCCACCGCGAGCTCGCCGATCGGCCGGAACCCGTCCGGGGTCAGCACGGGGGTGTCCACGGGCTGGGCGCGGCCGCGCATGTAGGCCAGCGGGGCGACCTCGATGGTGCCGGCGGTCAGCAGCTTGGGTACCGACTCGGCGTCGACCATGTCGTGCAGCGCGTCGTACAGCGGCCGCAGGTAGGGGTCGATCTTGTCGTTGAGCGTGCCGGGCAGGAACCCGAGGCGCTCACCGGCCTCGATGGCGGGCCGGGTGAGGATGATCCGGTTGACCTCCTTGGCCTGCAGGGCCTGCACGGCCTTGGCCATGGCGAGGTAGGTCTTGCCCGTGCCGGCGGGGCCGATGCCGAAGACGACCGTGTGGGCGTCGATGGCGTCGACGTAGCGCTTCTGGTTCAGCGTCTTCGGCCGGATGGTCTTGCCGCGCGACGAGAGGATGTTCTGGGTCAGAACCTCGGCCGGGTGCAGCTCGCCGGCCTCGCCGTTCATGCTGACGATGCGCTCGACGGCGTCACCGGTCAGGCCCTGACCCGTGCGCACGATCGTGGTCATCTCGGTGAGCACCTCGGCGCCCTGCGTGACGCCCTCGGCGCTGCCCGACAGGGTGATCTCGTTGCCGCGCACGTGGATGTCGGCGTCCAGCACCCGCTCGAGGATGCGCAGGAACTCGTCGCGCGGCCCCACGATGTTCACCATCGGGATCGACGCCGGGATGCTGATCCGGCGGGTGGCGGGGCGCGGTGCGGTCGTGTCGGTCGACAGGGTCGTCTCCAGGTTCGTCGTGCCCCGGCGGGACGCCCGGGCGTGCTGACCAGTCTAGACACGCCCCGCCACCGCGGGGGTGGGCCTGCACGCCCCTCCGGGCTGCGCGACGCCCGCCGGCTCGCGGGTCGGTGACCTCAGACGACGTCGTCGTCGTCCTCGGGCGTGATCACGTGCATCGCGGCCTCCTCGGCCGAGGCCGCCCCGCCGTCGATGCCGACGGAGAAGGCCACCGACTCGTGGTCGCGCTCACCGGTGTCGACGAGGCGCCCGGCCCGCACGGAGCCGACCTCGCGCGACTCGCCGTCGGGGTTCCAGGGGCTGTCGTCGGGGGCCTCGGCCTCCGGCTCCTCCTGCTTCACCCGCATGTCCAGGTTCTCGCGCTGCCGCATCTCGGCGGGCGTGTTGCCGAAGCCCTGGGCGGGCGACCAGTTGTCGGGCGCGATGTACCCCTCGTCGAGCACGTCGTCGACCCCACGGTCGATGAGCGTGTCCGCCTGCTGGAGCTGCTCAACGTTGTCCTCACCCGAGGACTGGTCTGCATATCCGTCTTCGCTCATGCCCCGATCCTGCCACCTTCGGCCACCGTTTGGGGTGACCAGCGCGAGGTTCAGCCCCGAGTTCGCCGACGACGCACGGGGCGGGCGTCACGGCCCCCCGCCGAGCGGTCGGAACCCAGCGGCACCAGGGAGCGCGGGTTGAGCGCGACGGCCCAACGGCGCCACCAGGGCAGGCCGGCCAGGACGGACTTGCGCGCGTCCATCACGCCGGACCAATAGCCGCCCGAGGCCTCGGCGTCCGGTTCACCGGGGCCGAAGACCGCCTGGTTCGCCGAGCGCGCGAGGGCGAGCGCCTCGGGTCCGCCCACGGCCGCCGCCTGCTCGAGCCGGGTGGCCCGGGCGGGGACGGGACGGCCGAGGTCGCGGGCCCGGTCGAGGAACTCCAGCCAGCCAGCCGCCACCCGGGTGGTGGCGGCACCGCGCGTGCGGCGGCGGTACCGCCGGACGGCCTTGGCCCCCAGCAGCAGCCCCACGACGGCCAGGATCGCGGCCACCGGCGGTCCGACGACGCGCACGGCGCCGAGGATGATCGCCATCCAGTCCGTCGACCGCGCCGGGCGCTCGAGGACGTCCCCCACCCCGTGGGTGTTGAACAGCGAGTCGAACGAGCCGGGCGGGCGCGTCGGGTTCGGCGGGGGCACGTACGGCGCGTTCTGCTGCTCCAGCGACTTGGGCGGGATGTTGTTGGGTTCCTTGTTGCGGTCGGGCGTGAACGCCTCGGTGGGGATCGTGACCCAGCCGCGGTCGGCCAGGCTCACCTCGACCCACGCCTGCACGTGCTGCCCCTTGACCACGCCGTCCTCGGGCACGGCCGCGCCCATGACGACGCGGGCCGGGTAGCCCAGCCGGTTCAGGGCCAGCGCGTAGGTGGCCGCGTAGTGCTCGTCGCTGCCGACCAGCTCGGTGCCGAAGGTCAGGAGGCGCTTCAGGCCGTGCCCCGGCAGGTACTGCTGCTGGCCGGGCTTGGTGCCGTTGCTCCAGGAGCCGGTCTCCCGGAACACCTTCGCGACCTCCTCGGCCCGGCTCCACGGGTCGCCGGCCGCGGCGCTCAGCGAGTCGAGGATCGGCACCAGCGGGGCGCTCACGGCGTCGCGGACCAACACCGGCCCTGCGGCCTGGGGCAGCTGGCCGGTCTCGGAGGGCAGCGCCACCGACGTCACCTCGACGGTGTCCCCCGCGCGGAGCATGTCGGGCACCAGCCCCTGCCCGGTGCCGATGTTGTACCGGACGACCTCGCCGTGGGCGCGGGCGTTGGGGCCGGTGAACTGGATCTCGGTGGCCGGGCCGGGGGCGGGCAGCCACACCGCGAGCTCGCGCGTGGCGGCGAAGGCCGGCTCCACCGTGAGCCGCACGGTCGTGGTCCGGCCCGTGGCGGCCCCGGGGATCACGGCGCCGATGCGCTGGAAACCGGTGCGCGGGTCGCCCTCGACACCGCCGGAGGCGCTCCACGCCAAGCCGTCCCAGTCGTCGAGGACGGCCATGCGCAGCAGGGTCCCCGGTGCGGCGCCCTCCACCCGCAGCAGCGGCTGGTCGTAGAGCGCCTGGGAGTCGGAGGAGTACTTGCGGAACCCGGCCAGCGGCGACGGGTAGCGGTCGACGTCGAGCGGCGGTTGCACCCAGGAGCGCAGCACGGTGCGGGGCGTACGCTCGGGGCCGGGCATGAGGAAGGAGGCCCCCACGCCCCCCGCCAGCGCGATCGCCAACAGCAGCGCGCCGGCGGTCCAGCGGGTGGAGCGGCCGAGACCGGTGCCGCCGAGCGACCGGCGGCGGGTGTGGCGGACGAACAGCCACACGAACACACCGAGCGTGCCCAGGACCCCGACGGCCAGCGGGGTCGCCGCCACGAACGAGCCGAGCAGGATGGTGCCGGCCAGCAGCCCGACCGCGAGGGCGGGCGGGCCCCACACGCTGCGGGTGCGCCGGGCCAGGAGGTGGGCACCGGCGCCGAAGACCAGGCCCACCAGCCACGGCAGGACGAGGAACTCGAAGTCGCCGGGCACCGGGGCGAGCGTGGTGAGCAGGTCCTTCCACCCGCCGACCGCGCCGTGGGCGAGCCCGCGGATCGTCTCGGCCGAGGGCAGGAAGCCCGCGACGAGGTCGTCGCGCAGCGCCACCACCCCGCCGAGCAGGGCGTACAGCACGACGACGATGCCCACCGCGGTCACCCAGTGCCAGCGCAGGGCGTTGGTGACGTGGGCGGCCAGCACGCCGAGCAGCAGGCCGAGCGCGCCAACGGCCAGGTAGGTGCCGGTGCTGAAGGTGGACGCCCAGGCGGCCAGCGCGACCAGGCCCAGGCCCAGCACGAACGCGGCATCGGTCAGGTCGGCCGAGGAGGGCCGCAGCAGCTGCAGCGTGCCGGTGAAAGCCGAGCCGGTGGTGGGCTCGGCGCGGCGGGGTGCGACGACCCTCATGCGGTCACACCCCCTGCCAGGACCAGCGGCAGCTCCGACAGCTCGGCGAGGGTGACGACGACGATGCCGGCGCCCTCCCGGTAGGACAGCGCGCTGTCGGGGACGACCTGCACCGCGACCAGGCGCACCTGGGGGGCCAGGTAGGCGCGGGCGCGCTGCAGCACCTCGAAGGTGGTCAGCGGCCCGGTCACCAGCACGACCGCGGAGACGTCGGGGGCCAGCGTGCCCAGGCGGGAGGTCGCCGCCGGCAGCGGCCACGGCCCGAAGGCCGCGCGGCTGTAGGTGTCGAGGGCGGTGTGCGGCGCGGGCTGGACGGCCGACTGGGTGCCGCACACGACGGTGGTCTCCATCTCGTCGGCCAGCGCGCGCAGGGTCACCGAGGCACCGCAGGAGAGGGCCAGCTCGAACTCGTCGGGGTGGGTGTAGGCCGCCTCGTCGACGTCGACCACGACCGCCACGTGCGAGCGGCGGGTGTCGAGGAACTGGCGGACCATGAACGCGCTCTGGCCCGACGCGCCGGACGCCTTCGCCGAACTGCGCCAGTGGATGTAGCGCCGGTCGTCGCCGGGCTCGTACTCGCGCAGGGTGTGAAAGGCGAGGTCGCTCATCGACACGTCGTTGCTGGTCTGGCCCTCGAGGTCACGCAGCAGGCCCGAGCCGAGGCTCTCCAGTGCGACGGTGCGCGGGTGGACGAACAGGTCGAGCCCCTCGCTCCACTCCAGCTCGCGGCGCAGCAGCCCGAACGGGTCGCCCCGCTGCGTGCGCACCGGCCCGACGGGGATCACGCCGCGGGACTCGGTGGGGATCACCAGCACGTCCTCGAACGTGCCGCCTGGGACCAGCGCCGGGAGCGTGAACCGCGCCGACGCCTCCCCCACCGGCACCTCCAGGCCGACCGGGAGCAGGGGCGTCCGGGCCACGTTCGTGACGTGCACGTGCGCGGCCGAGGAGTCGCCAGCCACGAGCCGGGCCGGGGACAGCTCGAGGTCGACCTCGAGCTGGGTGCGGCCGATCAGGAACAGCACCGACAGCCCGAGCAGGACCAGCAGGCTCGCCCCGATGATGCGGAACTCGTCCCAGCCGAGCACCCAGCCGGCGGCGAGCGCCACGACGCCGAGGACCAGGGTCGTCCAGCCCAGGCCGGAGACGCAGTCGGCCCCCGCCCGCACGACGTCGGTGACGGGGCGGGCGAGGTCGGCGAGCACCCCCCACCAGCGGCGGAGGGTGGCGAACCGTGGAGTCACGGGGCCGGCGGGGGAACTCAACGGACGCGGTCCGCCGGCGCCTGGACCGAGGCGAGGAGGTCGTCGATCACGCGCTCGACGTTGACGCCGGAGAACTGGGCCTCCGCGTTCAGGATCAGGCGGTGCGCCATGACGGGGATGGCGAGCTCCTTGATGTCGTCGGGGATCACGTACTGGCGGCCCTGGGACAGCGCCCAGGTCTTGGCCGCCCGGATGAACGCCAGGCAGCCACGCATCGACAGGCCCAGCTTCACGTGGGTGTGGCGGCGCGACTCCTCCGCGATCGTGCCCACGTACCGCAGGACGGCCTCGTCGACGTGCACCTGGTTGGCGAAGGACGACATCTGCGACACCGCGTGCGCGGCGATCACGGGGCGCACGTCGGCGGCCCGGTCGCGGTTGGCCGCCTGGGCCATCAGCTCGACGGCGACGCCGAGGTCGGGGTAGCCCACCTCGGTCTTCATCAGGAAGCGGTCCAGCTGCGCCTCGGGCAGGCGGTAGGTGCCCGCCTGCTCGATCGGGTTCTGGGTCGCGATGACCATGAACGGACGCCCCACCGAGTGGGGCTCGCCGTCGACGGTCACGCGCGACTCCTCCATGACCTCGAGCAGCGCCGACTGCGTCTTGGGCGAGGCGCGGTTGATCTCGTCGGCGAGCACGACGGTGGCGAACACCGGCCCCTTGTGGAACTCGAAGCTCTGCGTCTTCTGGTCGTAGACCGTCACGCCGAGCAGGTCGCTGGGCAGCAGGTCGGGGGTGAACTGGATGCGGTGGTGCGTGCCCTGCACCGTCGCGGCCAGCGCCTTGGCCAGCACGGTCTTGCCGGTGCCGGGGTTGTCCTCCAGCAGCAGGTGGCCCTCCGACAGCATGCAGGTGAGCGCGAGCCGGATCACCCGCTCCTTGCCGCGGATGGCCAGGCCGACGTTCGCGACCAGCTGGTCGAACGTCGAGGCGAACCAGGTGGCCTGGTCGGGGCTGATGCTCATCGTGTTCCTCTTTCCTGTCTCACCACTTGAGGCTGCCGCTGGTGTCCTGGCAGACGACGCGGACCGTCGCCGGGTAGCCGTACCGGGCGGTGCTCTGCACCGAGGCGCTGCCGGTGATCCGCACCGACCCGAACTGCTCGAAGGTGCCCGAGTTGTTCCCTTGGATGGAGCACGTGTAGGTGCCGCTGAAGCCCTCGGTCGTGACGCCCACGAAGAAGCAGGCACCACCGTCGCCGTAGTACCGGGAGCACTGCTCCGTGATCGGCGCACGCCCGCCCTTCCAGACGGTCACCGTCTTGGGCGGTGGCGGCGGGGGCGGCGGCGGAGGCGGCGGCGGGGGCGGCGGCTCGGTGGTCACGGTGCGCGACACCGAGGTCGACGAGCGCCCGCCGGCCGGGTCGGAGAGCGTGGCCGTGATCGTGACGGTCTTGCTGTACCCCACGGTGCGCGTGGTGGGGCCTAGCGACAGCGCCCCGGCGCCCGTGCGGGTCGGCGAGCCGACCGTGTCGTTGACCGTGAGCACCGCGTTGCGGCCGTTGCCGTTGCCGCCGGCCGACCACGTGAACCCGTCGGCCTTCGCGTTGGCCGTCAGGGTCGGCTGCGGCAGGGGTCCGTACGGCGTCGCGGTCACCGTGGACGAGGTGCTGCAGGCACCGCCCTCGTTGCAGACGCGCAGCTGCATCGAATAGGCCTGCCCGTTGCTCAGGCCCCCGATGACCACGCCGTTGAAGGTCGTGGACGCTGTTCCGCTGCCCGCCGCCATCGTGCGGGTGCCGCCGGCCCCGGTGAGGGTCACCACCGACTGGCCGCCCCGCGAGGCGGGCACGGTGTAGGTGAGCGACAGCTGTCCGTCGGTGCCGGTCGGGCGCGCGGTCCACGAGCCCCACGGCGCCGGCTTGCCGGTCGCGGTGAACTGCTTCGACACCGCCGCGGAGGTGTGCGATGGCCCGCCGGTGGCGTTGGTGGCCGTCACGGCGTAGGTGTAGCGGGAGCCGTCGTAGGTCAGGTTGTCGGCGACCGAGGTGCCGGTGATCCCGGTCCACGTCCGCGACCCGGCGCTGCCGCCCGAGCGGGTCAGCGTGTAGGTGACCGGGCGCGGGCCCTGCGGGTCGGCCGCCGTCCACGAGACCGTCACCTGCGCCGTCGCGCCCAGGTCGCTGGCCGCCACGTTCAGGGTGGACAGGCGGGGGCGCCCGGACGACTGCCCGGTCGTGCTGGTCGGCGACTTGCTGGTGCCGGCGTTGTTCCGGGCCACGATCGTGAACGTGTAGTTCGCGTTGTTGTCGAGCCCCCGGATGGTCGTGCTGGTGGCCGAGCCGGGTGCCTCGACGGTCTGGCCGCCGTAGGTGATGGCGTAGCCGGTCAGGGCCGAGCCCTGGTTGGTCGCCGGGGCCCAGGTGAGGACCAGCGAGCCGTCCGACGGGCTGCCCGTCGAGAACGAGGGCACGCGGCCGGGGACCTCGTCGGGGGTGACGCTCGGACCAGGGGCACTCCACTCCGACCAGCCGGCCTTGTTCTCGGCGCTGACCCGGAAGCTCACGGGGTCGCCGTTCTCGAGGCCGGTGATGTCGCACAGGGTTGCCCGCCCGCACTGGACGATGCGCCCGGTCTCGACGACCTCGACGCGGAACGCCGTGATCGGGGCCCCGTTGTCGGCGCCCGGGGTGTAGGTGACCGACGCCGCCCTGCTGCGCAGCTGCATGGCCGGTTGCGGGGGCGTAGGGATGTCGGGGCGGCCATAGACGGTCACCGACAGCGTCGCGG
The DNA here is from genome assembly GCF_017569205.1 of Propioniciclava sp. MC1595. Lineage (GTDB taxonomy): Bacteria > Actinomycetota > Actinomycetes > Propionibacteriales > Propionibacteriaceae > Propioniciclava. The sequence goes on along the minus strand of NZ_CP071870.1, from coordinate 1,380,306 downwards.
TGACGTGGCGGTCGGTGCGGCCCCGGTCGGCGACGTCGCTGGCGATGACCCGGAAGGTCATCAGGCCGGAGCTGTCCTTGCCCGGGGTGATCGTGAACCGGGAGCCGTCGTAGGTCGCCTCGGCCGGCATGCCGCCGAGCTGGTCGATGTCGATGACCTGCGGCGTCGGTCGGCGCAGCGGCGAGCTGAGCTGGATGTCCTGGCTGACCGAGGTGCCCTGCTGCACGTCGGTGATGTCCCGCACCACCAGGCTGGGCTTCGGCGCCGCCACGACCTCGACGTTGATCTCCTGCGGCGTGGTCTGGCTGCCCGCCACCCCGACCCGGAGGATGCCAGACGCGCCGGGGACGGCGTTCGAGCCGGCCTCGACGGTCACGGTACCGACGTCGCCGGACGCGCGCACGTCGCCGAGGCCGCCGGCGAGCTCGGCGGAGTACTCGAGGGTCTCGGCGTCGCCCGGGTTGGGCGTCCAGACGCTGCAGATGGCGTTGATGCGCAGCGTCACCGGGGCGCCGCCCTGCACGAGGCGCTGGGTGGTCGGCGGGCAGCGGAGCACCGGCGTGGCCGGCCCCACCTGGACCGGGATGGAGATGACCGCCGGGCGGGCGCCCTCATCGGCCTCGCCGTCGATCACCTCGAGGGTCACCGACGCGGGCCCGACGTAGTCGCCGGTTGCCGTGAGCGTGAGCCGCTCGGCGCTCTCGGCCGCGACCGACAGCTGGGCCGGCGAGGTCGTCAGGGACTCGGCCACCGTGATCCGCACCGGCTGCTGGCGCGGGGACACGATGTGCTCGGACAGGTCGAAGCTGTGGGTGCTGTTGGGCGACATCTCGATGAGCGTGCCCGGCTTCAGGTGCGGCAGGCCCGCCCCGGCGGCCGGGACGAAGACCACCGCGGAGGAGGTCGCGCCGGTCCGGTCGGTCACCTCGTAGCTGACCACCTGGGCGCGCTCGGCCAGCGGCACGCTGATGGTGCCGCCGCTGACCGTGGCGCCCTCGTTGCTCACCCGCGTGACCCGGAGCTCGGAGTTGGGGCCGTCGGGGTCCCAGGCGCGCTCGAACACGTCGGCGGTGGCGTTGGTGCCGGAGGACTCCGCGACCGTGTCGGCCAGGCGCGGCGGGTTCAGGTAGCCCGGCTGGGAGCGGATCGTCACCTGCGCAGCGGGTCCGACGCCGCCCGAGGACTGCAGGGCGTAGGCGAACTGCACCGGTGCGCCGTCGCGCCCCGGCGTCCGGCCCGTGATCGGCCCCGTCGTGCCCGCGAGCGCGATGCCGTCGGGCACCCGGTTGCCGAGGTCCTCGAACGGGACGATCGTGGCCCGGTCGGCCTCGTCGACCATGTCGTTGGTCATCGGGAAGAGCTGGACGTCGGTGTCGGGCTCGGCCGTCACGACGTCGGCGACCGCCACGGGCGGCTGGACGTCGCCGGGGGGCGTGATCGCCACGCGGACGATGCCGGCCTCGGTCGCCCCCCACGCGTCGGTGACGAGGTAGCGGAAGGTGTCGGTGCCGCCGTTGTCGAGGTTGGGGTACGCCTGGTAGGTCAGCGCGTTGGGCGTGAACCCGAGGATGCGGCCCCTGGTCGGCGGCGTGGCCAGCCCCAGGACGGTGACGGTGTCGCCGTCGGGGTCCTGGCCCCACGGCTGGATCGGGATCTCGATCGTCTGCCCCGAGGACGCGCGCGCCTCGAGGTTCTGCGGGGCCGGCGCCCGGTTGGGCGTCTCCCCGGTCGGCGCGGGCAGCACGGTCACGGTGAGCACGCCGGTCTGCGGCGTCCCCCCGGCCACGGCCGCCTGGTACTCGACCCGCAGCTCGAGGGGCGCGGCCACCGTCGCGGGCGCGATGTAGCGCACCCGGTCGTCGACGACGTAGGCCGCGCCGAGGTCGGGGGCCTCCTCCACGGCACCGAGGTTGGGGTCGACCACCGCGAGCTGGCCTGCGGGCAGGTCGGGGGTGTTGCGGTCGATGACCAGCTGCTCCCCCGAGGTCGAGGTGTCGTTGGCGAGCACGTCGGCCAGCACCGTGTCGCCCGCGCGGACGGTGGCGAAGTCGTCGTGGATGATCGCCTCGTCGACGCGCGGCTGCGGCAGCTGCGTGACCGTGATGGTGCCCTGCACCGGGTCGCCCATCCCGTTCGAGATCGTGTAGTGCACGACCTGCGGGTTGGGGTCGAGGCGCTCGGTGCGCGGCATGATCCGCACCCAGCGACCCTTGAGCACGGCCACCTGGAGCTGGCCGCCGTCGTCGCCGGCGTCGGCCGGACGCGCGGACTGCACCGTGAGCAGGGAGCCGGTCGGGTCGGAGTCGTTGGCCAGCACGTCGACCATGACCGAGGCAGTGCCCCGGATGGTCACGTGGTCGGGCGAGGCGGTCGGCCGGCTCGGGCCGGACTCGGCCACGTCGATGCGGATGTTGCCCTGCGCGAACTTGGCCGCCCCGAACTTCGCGGTGTACTCGAGGAAGTACGTGCGCGCCTCGGCCGCCGTGACCAGCACCTCGCCGGACTTCAGGTCGGTGTCGACCTGGAGCCCGTCGACGGCCTGCAGCCGGGACGCCAGCTCGAGCGTGGCGCGCGGGTTCAGCGGGTCGGCACCCGGGATGTCGTTGCTGAGCGGGCGGACCAGGATCGGGCGGCCGACCTCGCCGCGCACGGCGTCGGGCTCGGTGATGGGCGCGTCGCCGTTGGTGGCGTCGAAGGCGAGCACCTTGACGTTCATCGTCGCCTGCTGCGGCTCGGACCGGCCGTCGGAGACGTCGTAGGTGATCGGCACCATCGTGGGCTCGGTGACGCGGGGTGCGGTGAACGTGATCCGGCCGTCGGGCGTCGTGCCGACCTTGTGGTCGCCGGCGCGGACCTCCTCGATCGCGACCGGGTCGCCGTCGTCGTCGCGCCAGTCGCCCAGCGCCGGGAGCACGATGGTCCCCCACGACGCGACCGAGAACGTGCGCGGCTCGGCGCCCGCGCGCAGGTTCGGGGCGTGGTTGTCGCCGTCGGGGCGGACCTCGACGTCGACGCGGGCCGTGTCGCTGCCCGCACCGTTGGTGATCGTGTAGTGGAACGAGGTGTTGTGCGCGTCCTCGGGCAGGGTGACGAGCACCGTCTGGCCGTCGGGGGCGATGGACGCCGTGGCCCCGCCGATCGGCTGGGTCACGTCCACGACCGCGAGGATGCGACCGACCTGGTCGGCGTCGTTGTCGAGCACGTGGACGACGGTCGTGCGGCCCGGGCGGGCCCCGACCCGGTCGTCGCCGGCGTGCGGCGGCACGTCGTCGCGGGCGCGGCTCTCGCGGTTCGGGTCGCCCTGGTCGGAGCTCTCCTGCGGCTGGGTCTCCTCCCAGTTCTGGATGTAGCGCTGCTCCTCGAAGGAGTAGATCTTGCCGTCGGCCGTGTCGTTGAGGACGATCTGGCCGTGGTTGGTCCGGAACGCCGGGGCCTTCAGCGCGAGCGCCTCCGCACCGGGCTCGGCGCTGGCTGGGACGCCGTCGCAGGAGCGCACGACCGTGCCGGGCTCGCCGGGCCAGGCGCCGAACGCGCAGCCGGCCAGCACCACCGGGCGGGCCGGGCTCGCGCCGTTGCCCTCGGCGAGCTGGGTCGCCTCCCCCTTCGCGATGCCCAACAGGGCGGTCGAGGTGGCCACGACGACCTGCGTGGAAGCGGCCGAGGCCTGCTGCAGCTGGGCCTCGGGGTCGCTGCCCAGGTCGTGGGTGCTGCCGTCGGCGCGGGTCAGGACGCCGGCCTGGGCGTCCAGCACCACGTGGTCGGCCCCGATCGCCGCCACCTGCACGGCGCTGCGCGCGGGCCCGTCGCGGTATTCGGGCTCGGCGAAGGCGTCGCCGCCCGGGCGGATGACCGCCACCTTGCCGTTGGTCGAGACCGCGTGGATCACGCCGTCGAGGCCGACCGACAGCCCGGCCGCCTGCCCGGCGACGACGCCGTCGGGGGCCTTGCCGAGGTCGGCCACCACCTTCTGGCTGGCCTCGAGCCGGGGCACGTCGACCAGCGGGTTGTCGGCGGAGTAGCGCACCGCCCACACCCGGCCGGTGGCGGGGTCGAGCACCGCGGCGGTGCCGCCGCGCAGGTCGAGGGCGAAGGTCGGGTCGATGGTGCCGCCGCGGTCGGTGCGGTGGGCCACCCCGGCCACGTCGACCGACGTGACGCGGCCCGAGCGCAGGTCGCGCGCGACGACGGCCGAGGCGTCCTGCAGCGTGTCGAGGGCGAAGCTGGTCGCGGCCTGGGCTCCCCCGGCCGGGCCGAGGAGGCCGTCGAGCGACTCGGCGGACTTGTTGAGCCGCCCGAACAGCGCCTCGGCGTCGTTGGTCACCCAGATGCCGGAGTCGTTGAGGTCGAGCTTGCGCACCGGGAAACCCGGTGCCACGGCGGCGAAGGCCACCAGCACGACCATCGCCAGCGCCACGATGGCGGCGGGCAACAGGGCGAGCGGGCGTCGAGACATGGGGGTGACCTTCATGGGGGCGGGTGAATCTCCTTGTCAGGCTACAGGGGGCAACAGCTCGAGGTCGTCGGACGTCACGATCCGGGAGGCCATGGCGTACTCGACCAGCCGCGCCTTGCGTGACGTGGCGAGCTTGGCCGCCCCCCCGTGGAGGCCGCGCACGCCCTGGTCGGCCAGCTTGGCGCACACGGCGTCCAGCTTGCGGTTGAACTTGGTGACCGGCCAGCCGAGGCGGGCGGCCGCGGCCGCCGACTGCGGCACCGACCCGGCCCCGCGGTCGCCGCGGCGCAGCACGTCCTCGCAGAGGGCGACGACGAGCAGCTTCTGCTCGGGCGTGAGCGTGATCCGGCCGATGGTGGCCGACCCGTCGGGGACGGACTCGGCGTCCAGCGGCGTCAGCAGCGACTCCGCCAGGTGCAGCTCGAACTCGTACGTGGTCGAGCCGGCGGTGAACCACACCACGGTGTGGGTGAAGACCAGCGGCAGGGACGCCCCGGGCGCGAGCCAGGCCTGCACCCGGCCCTCGTCGTGGCTGACCGTGGCCGTGAGCTGGGTGCCGACGTTGTTGAGCCACCACAGCCCGCTGGCCCAGGTCACGGAGAGGAACTGGCGGTGCAGGAACGCGTTCTCGTCGTCGACGACGAGGTCGGCCTCCCGGCCGATCGTGAAGGGCACCTCCGGGTCGGGGTGGTAGATCTCGCCCAGGAAGTCGATGGTCAGGGGGTGGGTCATCCGCATGCCTCCGGTGAGTACTCGGCCTGGTATCCGCTGCCGTCCTCGCGCATGACCTTGACCTGCGCGCAGGACCGCTCGGCGGACTCGACGGTGAGGGTGGCCCCGGTCACGGACCGCGGCTCGCCGCCGTCGACGACGACGAGGAAGTGGTCGTCGGGCAGCGCGTGGTCGTAGGTCCAGGTGAACGTGACCGCGTCGCCGGAACGGGTCGCGACCACCTCGGCCGCGCCGGGGGCCGGCATCGCGCGCCCCAGCTCGGGCGGCGGGACGGACCCGGTGGGGGCCGGGTCGGGGCCGGTGCGTCCGGGGCCGGCGAGCTGCAGGGCGACGACCACGACCAGCCCGAGGACCAGGGCGCCGACGGTCAGGAGGGCACCGCGGCCGATCCGGGGCCGGGGCTGCGCCTCCTCGCCCTGGGGGGCTCCCCCGTCGGCGGCCGGGCGCAGGTGGGTGTCGGGGTCGGCCTCGCGGCCCACGCCGCGCGGCGAGGTCAGGTCGGCGCGCAGCTGGGTCGCCTCGCGGACGCTGGGGTTCTTGGCCACGACGGGCGCACGCGCCTCGGTCGCATCGACGACGGGCGCCACCTGCTGGGGCTTCAGCCGGGTCGCGTCGGGGACCGGCAGCGCGTCGGCGACGCGCATCGTGGTGTCGTCGGCGGCCAGGACGATCTCGGTGCGCGTGAGGCGGAGCTCCTGCTCGATCGCCTGCAGTGAGCGCGCGAAGGCGAGCATGGACGCCGGGCGCACGTTGGGCTCCTTGGCCAGGGCCGCGCGCAGGAGCCGGTCGAGGGACGCGGGCACGTCGGTGCGCCCCGTGGAGGGTGCCGGGACGTCGCGGATGCGCTTCATCAGCGCGTACGTCGAGTTGTCCCCGCCGGGCTGCTCGAAGGGCGAGCGGCCCACGAGGAGGTGCCACAGCGTGGCGGCCAGCGAGTACACGTCGGAGCGGACGGTCGCCGGGCCGGAGGCGTACAGGGTCTCGACCGGCGACCACGGGACGGAGACGCCCGCGTCGTCGTCGGCGGCCTCGCTCATGTGGGAGGCGATGCCGAAGTCGGTCAGCCCGGGCGTGCCGTACTGGCTGGTCAGGATGTTCGCCGGCTTGATGTCGCGGTGGAGCAGGCCGGCCCGGTGCGCGGTCTCGACCGCTGAGCTGATCTGGATGCCGATGCGCAGCACCTCGGCGACGCTGAACCGCTCGCGCTTGGCCCGCTCGGCCAGCGAGGCCTGCGGGTAGTACATCATCACGAGGTAGGGGCGCCCCTCGGCCGTCGCGCCGGCCTCGTACACCGGGACGATGTTCGGGTGCTCGAGCAGGGCCATGGCGTTGGCCTCGGCGGCGAAGCGGTCCTGGTCGGCGGTGCTGGACGCCGCGACCTTCATGACCTTCACCGCCACGCGCCGCGCCGGCATGCGCTGCTCGTAGAGGAAGACGTCGGCGTAGCCCCCGGACCCCAGCCGGCGCACGTGCGCCAGCCCGGGGATCTGCGGGGCCACCGGGGTCTGGGTCACGCACCCGCCTCGTAGGTGACGTCGAACACGCCGGCGAGCACGATGCGGGTGCCGGGCTCGATGGAGAGCTGCTCGTGGGCGCGCAGCAGGACCGGGTCGCTGCCGGGGAGCGCCACCTCGGTGCCGTTGGTCGACCCCAGGTCGCGCACCAGCACGTGCCACGCGTCGAGGCGCACCTCGAGGTGCTGGCTCGAGACGTCGCGGTCGGGGTCGTCGATGCGGACGAGGTGGGGCTGCTCCCCCGTCCAACCCTGCGGCAGGCGCGGGTTGCGGCCCAAGACGGCGCCGCGCTCGAGCGCCACCACGTCGCCGTTGGCCAGCCGGAGGACGCCGAGGCTGGGGCGGGGCACCTCGACGGGCTGCTGCCCGGTCAGGTGCGTGCCGCACACGCGGCAGGTCGTGGCGTGCACCGGGTTGGCGTGGCCGTCGGGGCACTGCACGGCCACGACGAGCGTCTCCCCGCCGGCGCCCTGCCGGAGGGCGCCCACGTCGGTCGTGTCGTAGGCCGGGGTGGGCTCGTCGGCCGGCTCCGGCTCGGGGCGGGGCTGCGGAGGCGCGGGCGGGGCGTCCTCGTCGAAGGACCACGGCAGCGCCGAGATGATGCCCTCGCCGCCGGCGGCGCCCGCTTCCTCGGGGACGGGGCCCGTCAGGGGCGAGGCCAGCGTCAGGCCGCCCGCGCCCACCGGCTCGGGCTCGCGCTCCGGGTCCGGCTCCGCCTCGGGCAGGGGCTCGGGGTCGGGCAGCACCGCGGGCTCGGTCTCCGGGTCGAGGTCGGGTTCGGGGGCCAGGTCGGGCTCGGGCGCCAGCTCCGGCTCGGGCGCGAGGTCGGGTTCCGGGGCCAGGGCGAGGTCGGGCTCGAGGGCCGCCTCGACCTCGGACGCCGGCTCCTCCTCCGCGGCGAGCTCGGGGGCCTCCTCGGGCTCGGGCTCGTCGTCGGGCTCGGGATCGGTCGTCGGCACGGGCTCGGCCGGGACGGGGAGGGGGTCGGTGCCGAAGCCGAGCGCGGAGGCGAGCACCATGCCGCCGGCCAGCGGCAGCGTGCGCGGGTCCGCGTCGGGGGTGACGAGGCGGACCCGGTCGACACCGGTCCAGGTCGACTCGGCCCAGAGCCCGCCGGGCCCCGAGGACGCCTCGTGGTCGGGCCCGACCGCGCGGCACCCGCCGCGGACGAGCACGCGCGCGCCGTCCTCGCCGAGCTCGGCCAGGCCGAAGGTCTCCACCGCGCGCAGCCCGCGGCTGACGAGCACGTCGAGCACGGCGTCCAGCGTGGGGGCGCCGCCGGCGACCACGGCCGCCACGCGGGCGACCAGCTCGTCGTCGGTGGGCAGGTCGACCAAGACGGCGAGCCGGTCGGTGGCGAAGCCGACCAGGCCGCCCGGGGCGTAGGAGAACGGCCAGGCGCTCATGCGGGGACCTCCTTGGGGCGGGGGTTGGTGGTGCCGAGTTCGGGGTCGTCGCCCTCGACGTTGACCACGATCGCGGTGATGTTGTCGCGGCCGCCGCCGCGGATCGCGGCCTCGACCAGGGCCTCGGCGGCCAGGCCGGGATCGGGCGAGGCGGCGAGGATGTCGTGGATCACGGGGTCGTCCAGCTCGCCGTTGAGGCCGTCGGAGCAGACCAGGAAGCGCTCGCCGGGGGTCTGGGGCAGCAGCCACAGGTCGACCTGCGGCGCGTCGGGCTGCCCGAGGCTGCGCGTGACGATGTTGCGGGCGCGGTGCGTGCGCGCCTGCTCGGGCGTGATCACGCCCTCGAGGATGAGCTCCTCCGCCTCGGAGTGGTCGACCGTGGCGCGGGCCAGCGTGCCGTCGGCGTAGCGGTAGACCCGGCTGTCACCGACGTTGAACACCGCCCAGTGGTCGGCCCCGCCCACGCTGACGACGGCGACCCCGGTGACCGTGCTGCCCAGGCCCCGGACGGCGGGGTTGGCGTGCCCGTGGGCGAGGATGCGCTCGTTGACGTCGTGCAGGGCCGCGACGAGGTCGCCGGGGCGCAGGGCGGGCCGGTCGTCGAGGGGGCGCAGCCCGTCGATGACCATGGCGCTGGCGGTGTCGCCCGCGGCGTGCCCGCCCATCCCGTCCGCGACGGCCCACAGACGCTCCCCCACCAGCACGCTGTCCTCGTTGTGGTGGCGCACGCGCCCCACGTCACTGCGGTGCCCGCTGGTGACGGTCAGCATCAGGCCAGGTCCTCCCTCGCGCCTGTCGGGGGTGCGGCGCTCGGTCGAGCATAGCTGTGGGGCGGGACGCTCCTCGACCCGCGGACGGCACCTGGGGAGTGCTCCCCGGCCTCACTTGGGCTGGCTGACCCGCTTCTGGAAGGCCTGCAGCTGGGCCAGGGCCACCGTCCCGGCGGTCGAGGTGCGCAGGACGCCGTCGCTCACCAGCAGCTGCTGGGCGCCGGCCGCCTCGAAGGTCGCGACCTCCTCGTCGGTCAGCCCGCCCTCGGGGCCGATGATGATCAGGACGTCGCCCTCCTCGGGCAGGTCGAAGTGCCGCAGCGTCAGCTCGGCCCCCTCGTGGAGGATGAACGTGACCGCCATGGTCGGGATCAGCTCGACCAGCTCACGCGTCTTCATCGCGGAGGTGATGATGGGCACGCGCAGGCGGCGGCTCTGCTTGGTGGCCTCGCGGGCGGTCGTCCGCCAGCGGCCCAGCTGACGCTCCTCGCGGTCGTGGGTCCACTTCACCACCGAGCGGCTCGACTGCCACGGGATGATCCGGTCGATGCCGAGCTCGGTGAGCATCTCGACGGCCAGCTCCGCCCGGTCGCCCTTCGCCAGGGCCTGCACGGCGTGGTAGCGGATGGGGGCCTCGGGGCTGGTCAGCACCTCCGCCACCTCGAGCGTCACCGAGGCACGGTCGGTCGCGGTGACCTCGCCGCGCACGCCGGTCCCGGCGCCGTCGGCGACCATGATCGTCTCCCCCACCCGGATGCGGCGCACCGCGGCGGCGTGGCGTCCCTCGTCGCCGTCGACGGTCACGGTGTCGCCCACCTGCGGGGAGTGCAGGTCGGCCAGGAACAGGGCTTCGGTCATGTCTCCTCGGCTCGCTCGGGTGCTCGGTGGTGCGTGCTCGGCGTCAGTCCGCGAAGGCGTCCTTCAGGCGGCTGAAGAAGCCCTTGTTCGTGGCGCCGCGCGACACCGTCGCCTCGGGACGGGTCTCGCCGCGCGCCTCGGCCAGCTTGCGCAGGAGGTCGCGTTGGGTCTCGTCCAGCGACTGCGGTGTCTGCACCAACAGCGTAACGCCGAGGTCGCCGCGTCCGGCGCCACGCAGCCGCGGCACGCCGCGACCCGTCACGACCAGGCGCGTGCCCGACTGCGTCCCGGCCGGGACCTCCAGCCGCACGCGGGACTCCTCCTCGACGGCGCCCTCGACGTCGGCCTCGAGCGTGTCGATCCAGACCTCGGTGCCCAGGGCGGCCGCCGTCATGGGCAGGCGCGCCACCATCTCGAGGTTGTCGCCGTCGCGCTTGAACACGTCGTGGTTGCTGACCGACAGCTCGACGTAGAGGTCGCCCGACGGACCGCCGCCGGGGCCGACCTCGCCCTGGCTGTCGAGGTGCACGCGGTTGCCGGTGCTCACGCCCGCGGGGATCTTGACGTTGATCGTGCGCGTGGAGCGCACGCGGCCCTCGCCGGAGCACTCGCCGCAGGGGTGCGGGATCGTCGTGCCGTAGCCGCGGCAGGTCGGGCACGGCTGGACCGTGCGGATGTCGCCCAGGAACGAGCGCTGCACCGTCTGCACGTCGCCGGCGCCGTGGCAGGTGCCGCACGTGACCGGCTCGGTGCCGTCGGCCGCGCCCTTGCCCGTGCAGGTGGGGCAGATGACGGCGGTGTCGACGCGGATCGGCTTGGTCGTCCCGAACGCCGCCTCGGCCAGGGTCAGGTTGAGCCGCACGAGGGCGTCCTGCCCCTTGCGGACCCGGCTGCGCGGACCGCGCGAGCCCTGCGCGCCGAACATGGCGTCGAAGAGTCCGCCGACGTCGAAGCCGGCCGCCCCGCCGGGGCCGAATCCGCCGAAACCGCCGGGGCCGAAGCCACCGCCGCCGCGCATCGGGTCGCCGCCGAGGTCGTACATCTGCCGCTTCTTGTCGTCGGACAGCACGGCGTAGGCCTCGCCGATCTCCTTGAACTTCTCCGCCGAGGCGGGGTCGTCGGCCACGTCGGGGTGGTACTTCATCGCGAGCTTGCGGTACGCCTTCTTGACCTGCTCGGCAGTCGCGTCCCGGGGCACGCCCAGGACCTCGTAGTAGTCGCTCAACATGTTCCTTTGGTGTGCGGGATCAGGCTTCGGCGAGGAACCGGCCAACGTACCGTGCGACAGCGCGCACGGAGGCGATGGCCGAAGGGTAGTCCATACGGGTGGGGCCCACGATGCCCAGCGTGGCCCAGGCGCGCTCGTCGGTGCCGTAGCCCGACGCCACGACCGAGGTGGCCTGCAGCGGCGCGTAGGGGTTCTCGTGCCCGATCCGCACGGTCACGTCGGTGGGCGAGGTGGCCTCGCCCAGCAGGCGCAGCAGGACGACCTGCTCCTCCAGGGCCTCGAGCACCGGCTTGACGGTGGTCTCGAACTGGTCGCCGAACCGGGTCAGGTTGGGCACGCCGGCGACGGCGACGCGGGCGCCGGGGTCGTCGGTCACGATGTCGAGCAGGGCGGCCACGATCGTGGCCGCGAGGCCGGACGCCGCGGGCGGCAGCTGGTCGGTGAACGTGGCCAGCCGGTCGACGGCCTCGCGGGGCGTGGCCCCGACGAGCAGATCGGCGAGCCGGCCCCGGACGAGCGCGAGGTCGTCGTCGTGCCGGTCGCCCTCGGGCGGGAGCACGACGAGGCGCTGCTCGACCGCACCGGTGGCGCTGACGCACATCACCAGGCCGCGGTCGGCGCCCAGGCGGAGCACCTCGACGTGGCGGATGACCATGCTCGACAGCACCGGGTACTGGACGATCGCGACCTGGCGGGTGATCTGCGCCAGCAGGGCCACCGTGCGGCGCACGACGTCGTCGACGTCGAGGGCACCGGCCATGAACTGGGTGATCGCGCGCTTCTCGGCCGAGGTCAGCGGCTTGACCGTGGACAGGCGGTCGACGAACAGCCGATAGCCCTTGTCGGTGGGGATGCGGCCCGCGCTGGTGTGGGGCTGCGTGATGTAGCCCTCCTCCTCCAGCGCCGCCATGTCGTTGCGGACCGTCGCCGGGGACACGTTGAGGTTGTGCCGCTCGACCAGGGCACGGGAGCCGACGGGTTCCTGGCTCGAGACGTAGTCGGTGACGATCGCGCGCAGGATCGCGAGCTTGCGGTCATCCAGCATGCCGTCACCCCCTCTACTCGACTGGCACTCGCCACGGCTGAGTGCCAGCTTAGCTGCCCGTCGATCGCGTTGCGTGTCACCATGGCCCATGACCTTCATCGAGATCTTCGACCCGGGCATGCGACACATGCGCCACCAGAAGGAGCTGGAGAAGGTGCTCGTCGTGGACCAGAAGAAGGGTGGCCGCGGACGTCGGCCCGACGACCTCGACTCGGGCTCGATCACCATCGAGCTGCCCGCGCCCCGCGAGGTAGGTTGGCCCGGTGGAGTTCAGCCTGAGTGAGTTCGAACCGGTCGGCGACCGCGTGCACGTCGCGGTGGCCGAGCCCGAGGGGGTGAACGTCGGCCTCGTCGTGGGGTCGACCGGGGCCCTCCTCGTCGACACCGGCAGCTCCCCCGAGCAGGGCCGCGCCATCCGGGCCGCGGCCGAAGCCGTGGCCGGGGGCGTGGCCGGGGGCGTCCCCCTGACCCACGTCGTCGTCACGCACGCCCACTATGACCACGTCGGCGGCCTCGCCGCGTTCGGGGACCTGGTCACCCTCGGCCACGAGCACCTGGCCCGCGCCTGCGCGGAGGGCACCCCAGCGCCGTCGCAGACGTTCGCGATGGCGTCCGCGGTCAACCTGGGCGACTGCCACGTCGAGCTGGCCCACTTCGGCCGCGGTCACACCGACCACGACGTGGTCGCCGTGGTGCCCGGGCGCAAGGTGGCCTTCCTCGGCGACCTGCTCGAGACCTCCGCCGAGCCGTCCGCCGGCACCGACTCGTGGCCCGGCGAGTGGGGCGCCTCCCTGGACTGGGTGGCCGGCATGCTGCCCCGCGACTGCGTGATCATCCCCGGGCACGGGCCGGCGCTGAACATGGACGGCGCCGGCACGCAGCGGGGCGAGATGCAGTGGCTGCACGAGCGCGCGCAGGCGCTGTACCACGCGGGCAGGGGTGCGGCCGGCGCGTGGGCTCCCGACTGGCCGTGGCCGCAGGAGCCGGCCGAGCAGTTCGTCGCGCAGGCGATCACCCGCATGCGCGAGGCCGGGCGGCCACGCCAGCGCCCGACGCTGCCGCTGATCAACCGCTGAGCGGGCCCCTCAGGGGGCGAGCCGGCGCGACGCCAGCTCCACGACCTCGGGCGAGGCCCCGACCGTCAGCATCCTCCCGGTGACCCCGGGCGCGTAGGCGCGCCCGTCGACGCACGCCGCCCCGCCCAGCTCGGTCACCATGAGCGTGCCCGCGAGGTGGTCCCAGGGGTGGATCGAGCGGTACGCCAGCCCGTGCAGCTCCCCGCGCGCGAGCGCCGGGTAGTCGATCGCGCACGAGCCGCGCGTCGGGCGCAGCCGCAGGCCGGGCGCCCGGGTGGGCCGCAGGCGCGGCCACACGGCGACCTCCCACGGGCCGGGCCCCGGGTCGAGCCGGGCCAGCGGCGTCCCGTTGCAGGTGACGCCGGCGCCGCGCTCGACGAGGTAGAGGGCGTCGTGGAGCGGCTGCCAGATCCAGCCGCGGGTGGCCTCCCCGCGCCGGACCTCGGCGACCATGACGCCGAAGTCGTGGGTGCCCGCGGCGAAGTTGCGGGTGCCGTCGACCGGGTCGACGACCCAGGCGTGCTCGGCGTCGGGCAGCGCGCGCAGGGCGGTCGGGTCGGCGAAGGAGGCCTCCTCCCCCACCACCAACGCGCCCGGGGTGGCCCGGCCGAAGGCGGCGGTGAGCTCCGCCTCCGCCTCGCGGTCGGCGACGGTGACGACGTCGCCGGGGCGCTTCTGGATCACCTCGTGGCTCGCCAGCGCCCGGAATCGCGGCAGGATCACCCGCTCGCAGACGTCCCGGATGAGGTCGGCGACCTCGTCGGTGCGCATCAGGACTCCCGGTCGAGGTGGTCCTCGGTGACGAAGTCGATCAGCTTCTCGACCTCGGTGAGCAGGCGCGGGTCGAGGTCCTTCCAGCCGGTGACGCTGCCGAGGATCCGCTTCCAGCCGGAGGCGACGTCGGCCTGGTCGGTGTGCGGCCAGCCGAGGGCGGCCAGCGTGCCCTTCTTCCAGTCGGTGCCGCGCGGGATGTCCGGCCACGCGGTCAGCCCGACGCGGGCGGGCTTCACCGCGGCCCAGATGTCGATGTACTCGTGGCCGGTCACGAAGACGTGCTCGCCGGTGACCTGCGCGACGATGCGCGACTCCTTGCTGCCGGGCACGAGGTGGTCGACGAGCACGCCGAGCCGGCGTCCACGGCCGGGCGCGAAGTCGGCGACGATCGCGGGCAGGTCGTCGATGCCGCCGAGGTACTCCACGACGACGCCGACGTGGCGCAGGTCGGCGCCCCAGACCTTCTCGACGAGTTCGGCGTCGTGGCGTCCCTCGACGTAGATCCGGCTGGGCAGCGCGACCTTGGCCTTCTCGGCGGGCCCGACCCGCGAGCCGGACGCCGTGTGCGTGCGGTTGTACTGCTGGGCCCGGTCGCGGGCGGTGGGCGCCGGACGGGCCGGGGCGGTCAGGTCGACCGGCTTGCCGTCGAGCCAGAAGTTGGGGCCGAACGGGAAGCTGCGCCGCTTGCCCTTGCGGTCCTCGAGGATGACGACGCCGTTCTCCCAGCCGACGACGGCGCCGACGAAGCCCGAGGTGGGCTCCTCGAGCACCATGTCGCGCTCGACGGGGGTCTTGGTGGCCGTGGGCCGGTTGGCCTGCTGCCAGCCCTTGGCCAGGACGTCGGAGGAGTAGCGGTTCACGCCCGACACCCTACGTCGGGCGCGCTCAGCCGAGGAGTTCCCGCACCGCGGCGTCGGCGAGGAGGCGGCCGTCGTCGGTGACGGCGACCCGGTCGTCCCACACGTGCAGCCACCCGCGGGAGGCGAGGTCGGGCACCCGGGCCGCCTCGGCGTCCGTGAGCACGGCCCGGGGCAGGCCCTCGCGCAGGCGCAGTTCCAGCAGGATGCGCTCGATCCGCCGGTCCTCGGCGGTGAGGCGCTCGCGACCCGCGGCCGGCGAGAACCCGTCGGCGAGGCGTCCGGCGTAGGTGCGCGGGTGCTTGACGTTCCAGAACCGGACGCCGCCCACGTGGCTGTGCGCGCCGGGGCCGAAGCCCCACCAGTCGTCGCCGCGCCAGTAGGCGAGGTTGTGGCGGCAGGCGTGGCCGGGGCGCGCCCAGTTCGAGACCTCGTACCACTCCAGCCCCGCCTGCCGGAGCAGGGTGTCGGCCACCTCGTACTTGTCGGCGAGGTCGTCCTCGTCGGGCAGGGGCACCTCGCCGCGGCGGACGCGTGCGGCGAAGCGGGTGCCGTCCTCGACGATGAGCGAGTAGGCGCTGAGGTGGTCGGGCTCGGCGGTCAGGGCGTCCTCGACGGTGGCTCGCCAGTCGTCGAGCGTCTCGGTCGGGGTGCCGTAGATGAGGTCGAGGCTGGCCGAGGAGAAGCCCGCCTCGCGGGCCCAGCGCACGGCCTCCAGCGCGCGGCCGGGGGTGTGGGTGCGCTCCAGCATCCGCAGCACGTGCGGCGCCGAGGACTGCATGCCGAACGAGATGCGCGTGAACCCGGCCTCGACCAGCCGTTCGAGGGAGGCGGGGGTCACCGAGTCGGGGTTGGCCTCGGTCGTCACCTCGGCGTCGGGGGCGAGGCCGAACTCGTCGCGGAGCCGGGCCAGGATCCCGCCCTGCTCGGCCGGGTCGAGCAGCGTCGGGGTGCCGCCGCCGAAGAAGACGGTGGCGAACGGGGGCGGGTCGCCCAGTACGCCCCGGGCCAGGGCGACCTCACGGGCCACCGATTCGAGGTAGGCCTCCCGGGACGCCCCGGGCGCCGACCCCAGCTCGGCCGCGGTGTAGGTGTTGAAGTCACAGTAGCCGCAGCGCGTGGCGCAGAACGGCACGTGCACGTACGCCGACAGCCCGCGCGCCCCGACCTCGGCGAGTGCGGACGCCGGCAGGGCCCCGTCGTCGGGGGCCGGCTCGCCGTCGGGCAGCGCGGAAGGAGTCACGCACGCACTGTAGGCGACCCGGGGCACGTTAGGTTGGGCGCATGCCCGCCCCGAGCACCGACGACCAGATCGCGCACGCCCTGCTCCGGATCCCCGGCGTCCGCGCCGTGCTGCTGGGCGGCTCCCGCGCCACGGGGGTCGCCGACGCGGCGTCCGACACCGATCTGTATGCGCTGCGCAGCGGCCCCCCCGCCCCCGAGGGCGTGCGCGCGGGCGTCCTGGCCCCGTTCGCCGACGGCGGCACCGTCACCCACGACGACACGTGGGGCGTCGAGGACCGCCTGCACCACGACGGGCGTCTGGTCGAGGTCATGCACTTCGACCTCGCCGAGTTCCGGGTCGACGAGGCGTTCGACCCCGGCCTGGATCCCAACGGCTACACGACCGCGTTCCTGCACACGCTGGCCCGTGGCGTCCCGTTGGCGGACCCGTACGGCGACCTGACCCGCCGCCGGGCGCGGCTGGCCACCTATCCCGAGGCGACCGCGCACCGGATCCTCGGCGGCACGCGGACCGAGCTGGCGGGCTACCTCGAGCAACTGCGGAAGGCGCAGAAGCGTCGCGACTGGGCCTCGGTCGTCCACCGGCGGGCGGCCTTCCAGACGGCGTGGTTCGACGCCCTGTTCGCCCTCAACCGCGCGTACCACCCCGGCGAGAAGCGCCTCCTCGACCACGCGGATGGGCTGGGCACCCGGGTCGCCGACCAGCGGACCCGCTGGGAGGCGGCCACCCTGCTCCAGGGCGACGACGCGGGGCTCCTGCCGCTGTTGACCACGCTCGCCGAGGACCTCTTCGGCCTCGTCGACGCCGACCGTCGCTGAACGTGCGGCTCAGGCGTCGAGCACGCGGACTCCGGCGCCAACCTCGGGCAGTGGGAACGGGAGCGGGATCCCGTCCAGCGCGTGGTGGCAGGTGCAGTCGCCGGTCGGCATGACCCCGACGGTGCGCAACAGGAGGGCCTTCAGGCGCTCGATGTTGCCGGCGAACACCTCGAGCACCTCGGCGTGGGTGACGCCCTCGTCGCCCTCGAGGCCGGCGTCCATGTCGGTGACGCACGCGACCGAGGTGAAGCACAGCGCCAGCTCGCGGGCCACGGACGCCTCGGGCATGCCGGTCATCCCCACCACCGACCAGCCGGCCGCCGAGTGCCACTGCGACTCCGCCCGGCTGGAGAACCGCGGGCCGTTGATCACGACGAGCGTGCCGCCGTCCACGAGCTCGGTGTCCGCGTCGGCTTGGCCCAGCACTGCGGCCCGGCCCCGCGCGCAGTAGGGGTCGGCGAACGGGACGTGGACGACGGGCCCCTCGGCCTCCCAGACCGTGTGGCCCGCGCGGTAGGTGCGGTCGACGACCTGGTCGGGCACGACGAAGGTGCCGGGCGTGAGGTGGTGCTGCAGCGAGCCCACCGCGCACGGGGCGAGGACCTGGGTCACGCCGACGGCCTTGAGGGCCCACAGGTTGGCGCGGTAGTTGACCGTGTGGGGGGCGTACTGGTGGCGCTCCCCGTGCCGGGGCAGGAACGCGACCCGGCGTCCGGCGACCTCACCGACCGTGAGCGGCCCCGACGGGGGCCCGAACGGGGTGTCGACCTCGACGCGCGTCGCATCGTCGAAGAACGAGTAGAAGCCGGACCCGCCGATGATGCCGATGTCAGCCTGCATGGCGGCCAGCGTAGTGGGGCTGGACCGTGTCCCTGGACCTGGCCGGTCCGGACGCCGCGATGACGATGTGCAACGTCGTGCCGGAGTCGGCCCTGGCGCAGCTGCCGCCCGACGCCCCGCCGGTCGAGGCCGGCCCCTACGACGTGATGGTCGCCCGCTGGGAGCCCCGGGACTAGTCGGAGACCTTCTCCAGCCAAGCGCCCAGCACGGGCTTCCAGCCGCGCACCTCGATGTTCGCGACGATCCCCTTCTGCTGGAACGGGTCGTCGGCCAACGCGGCCAGGACCTCGTCGGGGGTCTCGCCCCGCAGAACCAGCAGGCCCGCGTCGGGCTGACCCACGCCGGGCGCCATCGGGCCGGACAGCAGGAGGGTGCCCGTCTCGGCGAGCGTCGCCAGGAACGCCCGGTGGGCGGGGCGGTGCTCGGCGATGGCGTCGGGGTCGGCGATGTAGGTGTAGTTCACGACCAGCACGTTGTCCATGGCGGCAGCCTAGTGTCGACGGCGCGGGCGCCTTGGGTCGTCTGGGCACACTGGGGTCATGTCCCAGCAGTACGGATGGACCCCGCCCCCGCCCAGCTACGGCCGCGTGGCCGTGCCGCCCCCCGCCTCGACGCTGGCGCCCGCCCGCCCGACCCTCGGGTCGTCGGTCGTGTTCGTCGGTGGCTGGCTCGTGCTGCTGTGGGTGCTCGAGGCGCTCGACGTCGTGCTGCTCGGGGCCCTCGACGGCTTCGGCGTCAGCCCGCGCGTCATCGCCGAGCTACCGCAGGTGCTGACCGCGCCCTTCCTGCACTTCGGGTTCGAGCACCTGATGGCCAACTCGCTCCCCTTCCTCGTGCTGGGCGTGCTGGCGCGCATGGCCGGACGCCGTCCGTTCTGGGTCGCGACGCTCGCGTCGATCCTGGTGTCGGGGCTCTTCGCGTGGCTGCTGTCGGCCCCCAGCACGGTGACCGCGGGGGCGTCCGGCCTGGTGTTCGGCTGGCTGGCGTTCCTGCTGGTCCGCGGCCTGTTCAACCGCAACTGGAAGCAGATCCTCATCTCCGCGGCCGTGTTCGGCTTCTTCGGTGGCATGCTGTGGGGCGTGTTCCCGACCCTGCCCGGCGTCAGTTGGCAGGGCCACCTCGGCGGTGCCGTCGGCGGCGTGCTCGCCGCCTGGTGGCTGCAGCGGCGCGGCTGACCCTACGATCACGCGGGTGAGCTTCCTCGACCGCCACCGCCCCGGCGACCCCCTCGTCGCGCCGAACGCCTGGGACCTCGGCTCCGCGCGCGCCCTCGCCTCGCTCGGCTTCGCCGCCCTCGGCACGACGAGCAGCGGCCTGGGCGTGGCGCACGGGGTGCGCGACGGTGCGGTGGGGTGCGACGCGATGCTCGCCAATGCCCGGGCGATGGCGGAGGCGACAGGGTGGCCCGTCACCGTGGACCTGGAGGACGGCTACGCCCCCGACCCGGAGGGCGTGCGCGACACCTTCGGCGGGCCCGCGCGCTCGGGGTGGCCGGGGCGTCCATCGAGGACTGGGACGGCACCCGCTTCCGCGGCGTGGCCGAGGCGACCGAGCGTGTGGCCACGGCGATCGAGGCCTGCGGCGACGCGGTGGTGCTGACCGCGCGGGCCGACAACTACTTCCACGGGGTCGAGGACCTCGCCGACACGATCGCGCGCCTGCAATCCTTTGCGGACGCCGGCGCCCACGTCGTCTACGCCCCCGGCCTGCGCCGGGTGGAGGACGTCCGCGCGGTGGTGGCGTCCGTGGGCGTGCCGGTCAACGCCCTGCTGGTGCCCGGCGGGCCGACCGTCGCCGAGCTGGCCGAGGCCGGCGTGGCCCGGATCACGGTCGGTGGGTCCTTCGCCTTCTCGGCGCTGGGGGCTCTAGCCGAGCTGGCCACGCAGCTGCGCGACCACGGCACGCTCGACGGACGCCTGGCCGCGCTGGGCAAGCAGGCCGCCCGGGACGCCTTCCCGGCCTGAGCTACTTGGGCTCGCGCGACTCGCCGGTGGACAGCGCGGCGACGAACGCCTCCTGGGGGACCTCGACGCGCCCGACCATCTTCATGCGCTTCTTGCCCTCCTTCTGCTTCTCCAGCAGCTTGCGCTTGCGGCTGATGTCGCCGCCGTAGCACTTGGCGAGGACGTCCTTGCGCATCGCGCGCACGGTCTCGCGGGCGATCACGCGCGCGCCGACGGCAGCCTGGATCGGCACCTCGAACTGCTGGCGCGGGATGAGCTCCTTGAGCTTCTTGGCCATCGCCAGGCCGTAGCCGTAGGCGGCGTCCTTGTGCACGATCGAGCTGAACGCGTCGACGGGGTCGCCGTGCAGCAGGATGTCGACCTTGACCAGGTCGGAGACCTGCTCGCCGGCCTCGTCGTAGTCGAGGCTCGCGTAGCCCTTGGTGCGCGACTTGAGGGCGTCGAAGAAGTCGAACACGATCTCGGCCAGGGGCAGCGTGTAGCGGATCTCGACCCGGTCGGACGACAGGTAGTCCATGCCGGTCTGGGTGCCGCGGCGTTGCTGGCAGAGCTCGAGGATCGTGCCGATGTACTCGGTCGGGGTGAGGATGGTGGCCTTGACGACCGGCTCCCACACCTCGGCGATCTTGCCCTCGGGGTACTCGCTCGGATTGGTGACCTGGTGCTCGCTGCCGTCCTCCATGACCACGCGGTACACGACGTTGGGGGCGGTGGAGATGAGGTCGAGGTTGAACTCGCGCTCGAGCCGCTCGCGGACGATCTCCATGTGCAGCAGGCCGAGGAAGCCGATGCGGAAGCCGAAGCCCAGGGCGCCCGAGGTCTCGGGCTCGTAGGTGAGCGCGGCGTCGTTGAGCTGGAGCTTCTCCAGCGCCTCGCGCAGTTCGGGGAAGTCGGCGCCGTCGATCGGGTAGAGGCCGGCGTACACCATCGGGTTCGGGTGCTTGTACCCGCCGAGGGCGTCGGTGGCCGGCTTGTTCTGGGTGGTGATGGTGTCACCGACCCGGCTCTGGCGGACGTCCTTCACGCCGGTGATGAGGTAGCCCACCTCGCCGACGCCGATGGCCTTGGACGGGGTCGGCTCGGGCGAGATCACGCCCACCTCGAGGACCTCGTGCGTCGCCTTGGTCGACATCATCAGGATGCGCTCGCGGTGGTTGAGCTCGCCGTCGATCACGCGCACGTAGGTGACCACGCCGCGGTAGGTGTCGTAGACCGAGTCGAAGATCATCGCGCGGGCCGGGGCCTGGGCGTCACCGACGGGGGCGGGCACCTGGGCGACGATCGCGTCGAGCAGCTCGGGTACGCCCTCGCCCGTCTTGCCGGACACCCGGAACACGTCGTCGGGGTCGCACCCGACCAGGTTGGCGAGTTCCTCGGCGTACTTCTCGGGCTGCGCGCCGGGCAGGTCGATCTTGTTCAGCACCGGGATGATGTGCAGGTCGGCGCCCATGGCGAGGTAGAGGTTGGCCAGCGTCTGGGCCTCGATGCCCTGCGCGGCGTCGACCAGCAGGATGGCGCCCTCACAGGCGGCCAGCGAGCGGGAGACCTCGTAGGTGAAGTCCACGTGGCCGGGCGTGTCGATCATGTTGAGCACGTGGTCGGTGCCGTCGACCTGCCACGGCATGCGCACAGCCTGGCTCTTGATGGTGATGCCGCGCTCGCGCTCGATGTCCATCCGGTCGAGGTACTGGGCGCGCATCGACCGCTCGTCGACGACGCCGGTCAGCTGCAGCATGCGGTCGGCCAGGGTCGACTTCCCGTGGTCGATGTGGGCGATGATGCAGAAGTTCCGGATGATCGCCGGGTTCGTCCCACCCGGCTGCGGCGTCGTCACGCGGCGTTCCCTCTTTCGTGTTCGCCCATCTTCACATGGGTACGGCACGACGTCGCCCCGGCACCGGCAGCGGTGCGGGGCGACGTCGCAGGAGTTCGTCAGAGAGCGGCAGCGGCCGACGCGACGGCCGACTTGCGGTTCGCAGCCTGGTTGGCGTGGATGACGCCCTTGGTGGCGGCCTTGTCGAGCGCCTTGCACGCGACCTTGGCCAGCTCCTGGGCCTTCTCCACGTCACCCTCGGCCGCGGCCTCGCGGAACTTGCGAATGTGCGTCTTGAGAGCAGACTTCACGGCCTTGTTGCGCAGGCGCGCCTTCTCGTTCGTGAGGATCCGCTTCTTCTGGGACTTGATGTTCGCCACGGGCTAAGCCTTCAGTTCAGGTTGATGAATGAGGTGTGCGCCCACGCTGGGCGCGATTGAACAGCTTACCAGCCCACGGGGTCGCCCCAAAATCGTCGGCCGGTCAGCGCCCCATCCCCGAATCCGGACGCCGGCCGCGCAGCCCGGCAACTCCCATGACCATGCGCTCCAGGGCGAACGACGGGTCGGCCGCCTGCCCCTTGACGGCGGCGTCGGCCTCGGCCACGAGCTTGAGGGAGGAGGCCAGGCCCCGCGGCGTCCAGTCGCGCGAGCGCTGCACGATCTCCTTGACCTTGAAGGGCGGCACCCCGAGGTCGCGGGCGAGGTCGACGTCGCGCATCCGCTGGCCCACGAAGTCGGTGTACCGCCCCTGCGCGCGCAGCGCGTTGGCGAGCGCGGAGGTGACCAGCACGGGGGCGACGCCGGTCTCGAGCGCCCAGCGCAGCGCGCCGAGGGCCTCGTTGCGGCGGCCCGCCATCACGTGGTCGGCGACGGTGAAGCTCGTGACGTCGGCGCGGCCGGCGAAGTAGCGGCGCACCGCCGCCTCGCTGATCACCCGGTCGTCGGCGTCGGCGAGCAGCTGGCGCACCGCACCGGCGACCGCCCGCACGTCGGCGCCGAGCGCCTCGACCAGCCGGTCGGCGGTGGCCTTGTCGATCCGCCCGCCGAGCAGGCGCGCCTCGGCGGCGGCGAACTGGGGCAGCTCCCACGCCTTGATCGTGGGGCAGTCGACGACCTCGATGCGCGCCTTCTTGAGCTTGTCGAGCAGCCCCCTCCCCTTGACGCCGCCCGGGTGCACGAGCACGAGCGCCAGTTCCTCGGACGGGTCGGACACGAACGCCAGGACGGCGTCGAACAGGCCGGGGTCGAGGTCGGAGAGCTGCTGCACCACGACCACCGACTCCTCGGCGAACAACGAGCCGCCGGTCACCTCGGCCAGGCCGCCCGCGTCCAGGTCGCCCGCCTCCACCTTCGTCACCGACGCCGCGGGTCGCTCGGCCAGCGCCGCCCGGACGAGGCGTTCGACGGCCCGCTCGGCCAGCAGCGACTCGGGGCCGCTCACCAGCACCACGCGCCCGAAGAGGGGTTGGTCGTTCACGGGGTCCATCCTGCCAGCCCGCACCGACATTCCACCCGCCACCCCCTCCCCCGGGCCCGGTGCCCGGTGATAAGGTGTGGGAAAACGCATTCCCACCCGATTCCCCGGGGAGGACCATCCCGATGACCACCGTCGCACAGGTCGGCGTCCGCGGCTTCGGCCGCATCCACCTCCAGCGGATCGACCGCCTCGCAGGCCTCGGCAGGATCGACCTCGTGGCCACCGCCGACCCGGGCGGCCCGCCCGAGGACCGGGACCTGCCCTGGTACGACGGCCTCGACGCCCTGTTGGGTCGGCACGACGTCGACATCGTGAGCATCGCCACCCCGATCGGCACCCACGCGGCGCTGTCGACGGCGGCCATGGCCGCCGGTGCCCACGTGATGCTGGAGAAGCCCCCCGTCCCGTCCCTGCCCGAGTTCTGGCGGCTGCTGCGCACCGTCAAGGAGACCGGGAGGGCGCTGCAGGTCGGGTTCCAGAGCCTCGGGTCCGCCGGCGTCCCGCGCATGCGCGCCCTGCTCACCGACGGCACCCTCGGCGAGGTCACCGGCATCAACGCCCGGGGCGCCTGGGTCCGCGACCGCGCCTACTACGGCCGGGCCGCCTGGGCCGGCAAGCGCACCGTCGGCGGCCAACGGGTGGCCGACGGCGTGGTCACCAACCCCCTCGCGCACGCGATCGCCACCGCGCTGGCCATCGCCGGGGCAACCGGCATCGACGACCTCGTGTCCGTGACCACCGAGATGTACCACGCCCACGCGATCGAGGCCGACGACACCTCCTTCGTCCGGATCGACCTGGCGGAGGGTCCCCCGATCTGCGCCGCCCTCACGCTGTGCGCCACCGAGCAGGTCGACCCCACCGTCTCCCTGGTGGGCACCCGCGGAACGGCGGAGTTCTCCTACACCACCGACGAGCTCATCCTGACCGTGGACGGGGAGACGACCCGCGAGACCTTCGGGCGCACGGACCTCCTCGAGAACCTCGTCGACCACCTCACCGACGGCACCCCCCTGCTCGTCCCCCTGGAGGAGACCGTCGGGTTCACGTGCGTGCTCGAGGCGACCCAGGACCGGACCGCCCCCGTCGCCCTCGACCCCGCGCACGTCGCCTGGGTCGGCGAGGACGACGCGGCGCACCCCGTCGTCGATGGCATCGAGCACTGGCTGGACGAGGCCCTGCGCACCCAGCGGGGGTTCCTCGCCGCCGGCGCGCCGTGGGGCGACCCCGAGGCCACTCGGGTCTGGCGCCCCTGTACCCCGCTCGCGACGCTGGCGCTCGACGGGGCCACGCTCGCCGAGTACGTCGACGGCACCGACATCATCCCCACCTCCAGCCCCCGCCCCTACCTGCACCGGGTGCGGACGCCGGCCGGCGTCCGGGTGAGCGAGAGCCACCCAGCCGACCACGACTGGCACTGCGGCCTGTCCTTCACCATGCAGGACGTCAACGGCGTGAACTTCTGGGGCGGGCGCACGTACGTCCGCGGCCGCGGGTACACGTGGCTCGGCGACCAGGGTGCGATCACCCACCACCGCTGGCTCGAGCGCTCCCCCGGGCACCTGGCGCAGGAGCTCGTCTGGGCCGGCCCGATCGTCGAACCCCTCGAGCACCCCATCGACCCCGTGGAGCTCCTCGAGACCCGCACGCTGGACTGGTCGCGGCCCGACGAGCACGTCTGGGTGCTGGACGCCGACCTGCTCCTGCTTGGTAGTGCATCCAGCTTCTTCGCTGGGAAGCGCTTACCGGAAACAGTAACTCCGGTCTGCACGGTCGTCAAGGAGTTTTCTGAGACTGGCAACTGGAAGGCTCGCGGGAGATTCCCGCCCGCCCCCCGTCCCGCAGTCGTCGCGCCCCCTGTCCTCCGGCGTCCATCCGTGGTAAGCGTTTCCTTGTCCAGCACGTCCACCAGGAGGCGACCATGGCACGGAGGCAGCGCGGCAGCTCCCCCACCCTCAGCGACGTCGCACGCCACGCGGGGGTGTCGCTGGCCACCGCGTCCCGGGCGATCAACGGCTCCTCCACCCGCACGGTCGGCGAGGACCTGGCCGACCGCGTGCGCGAGGCGGCGCGGGAACTGGGTTACGCGCCCGACGCCAACGCCCAGGCGATGGCGCGGGGCGCGACCCAGACCATCGGCGTCGTGGTCCACGACCTGACCGACCCCTACTTCGCCGCGATCGCCGACGGGATGGCCACGGCGGCCCGCGAGGGTCGCCTGTTCATGACCCTGGCAACAACCGGCAACAACATCGACGCGCTCAGCGACGTGGTCTCGTCACTGGACTCGATGCGCGTGCGGGCGATCATCCTCGTGGGCGCACGCTGGAAGGACGACGACCTGGCCGACACCCTGGGCGCCGCGGCCAGCCGCTACATCAACCGCGGGGGCCGCCTGGTCACGATCGGCATGGAGCTGCCCGGCATGGACGGCGTCATCGTGGAGAACGCCAAGGGGTCCGCGCAGCTCGCCGAGCACCTTTTCACCCTGGGCTACCGCCGACCGCTCGTGCTCGTCGGGCCGGTGCGGCACTCCACCGCCGCTGCCCGCAGTTCGGCGTTCGTCGACCGCATGGCCGAGCTCGGCGTGGAGGTCGACGAGTCGAACCAGATCTCGTCGGACCTCACGCGCGGCGGCGGCGAGGTCGCGATGCGCCTGGCGCTGGAGAGCGGGCTCGACTTCGACGTCGTGGTGGCCACGAGCGACGTGATGGCGCTGGGCGCCCTCCACGAGGCCCGCCGCTCCGGCGTGCGCATCCCCGAGGACGCCGGCCTCACCGGCTTCGGCGACATCACGTCGTTGCGCGACGTCCAACCGGGCCTGACCACCGTGCGGGTCCCCACCGACCAGCTCGCCACGCTCGCCCTCGACCTGGCCCTCAACGGCCCCGGGGACGGGACGGGCAGCCAGGTCGTGTCGGTCACGCCGGTCGTCCGGGACTCCACCCCTCCGCGCACCTGAGGGTGCGCGACCCCTTGACGGGGGAACGGCCCGGTGTGTACTTTCATGGAAAGCGCATTCCCACCGTTGATGCCTGTCAGGAGAGGACCTCCCATGGGAACCAAGAAGCTCACCATCGCCATGAACGGCATCACCGGCCGCATGGGTTACCGCCAGCACCTGGTGCGTTCGATCCTGCCGCTGCGTGAGGAGGGCCTCGAGCTGCCCGACGGCACGCGCATCGAGGTCGAGCCGATCCTGGTGGGCCGCCGTCCGGACGCCGTGGCCGAGATCGCCGAGCGGCACGGGGTGGAGCGCTGGGAGACCGACCTGGACAAGGTCCTGGCCGACGACGGCGTGGACATCTACTTCGACGCCCAGCTGACCAACCTGCGCCGCGCCGCCCTCACCAAGGCCATGGAGGCGGGCAAGCACATCTTCACCGAGAAGCCGACCGCGGAGACGCTGGAGGAGGCAGTCGAGCTGGAGCGCGTGCGCGCCCGGGCCGGGGTCAACGCCGGCGTCGTCCACGACAAGCTCTACCTCCCGGGCCTGGTCAAGCTCCGTCGCCTGGTCGAGGAGGGCTTCTTCGGCCGCATCCTGTCCCTGCGCGGCGAGTTCGGCTACTGGGTCTTCGAGGGCGACCACCAGCCCGCGCAGCGCCCCAGCTGGAACTACCGCAAGGAGGACGGCGGCGGCATGACCATCGACATGTTCTGCCACTGGAACTACGTCATGGAGGGCATCATCGGTCGGGTCGAGGCCGTCACCGCCAAGGCCGTCACCCACATCCCCACCCGGTGGGACGAGCAGGGCCGGGCCTACGACGCCACCGCCGACGACGCCGCCTACGGGATCTTCGAGCTCCGGACGCCCGACGGCGACCCGGTCATCGGCCAGATCAACAGCTCCTGGGCCGTCCGCGTCTTCCGCGACGAGCTCGTGGAGTTCCAGGTCGACGGCACCCACGGCTCCGCCGTCGCGGGCCTGTTCAACTGCCGCGCCCAGCAGCGCGGCCACACGCCCAAGCCCGTGTGGAACCCCGACCTGCCCACCACCGAGAAGTTCCGCGACCAGTGGATGGACGTCCCGGCCAACGCCGAGCTCCCCAACGGATTCCGCGCGCAGTGGGAGGAGTTCCTGGCCGACGTCGTGAACGACCGCCCGCACCGCTTCGACCTGATGTCCGCAGCCCGCGGCGTCCAGCTCGCGGAGCTGGGCCTGAAGAGCTCGGCCGAGGGTCGCCGCATCGCGATCGAGGACCTGCAGGCGTGAGCACGCACCGGTTGTCGCTGAACACGGCGACCACGAAGCACTGGACCCTGGCCGAGGCCCTCGACGGCGCCGTGGCCGCCGGCATCGGGGCGGTCGGGCTGTGGCGCGACCGCGTCGCCGAGGCGGGCCTCGACAACGCCGCCCGCATGGTCGCCGAGCGGGGCCTGCGCGTCTCCTCGCTGTGCCGTGGGGGCTTCCTGACGGCCACGACGGCGGATGGGATCGAGGCCGCGCTGGCCGACAACCGCGCCGCGATCGTCGAGGCGGCCACCCTGGGCACGCGGGAGCTCATCATGGTCGTCGGCGGGCTTCCCGCCGCGCCGGGCCCCGAGCAACCGGCCATCCCCGACGGGGACCGCGACCTGGTCGCGGCCCGGCAGCGGGTCATCGACCGGCTGGGCGACCTCGTGGGGTTCGCGGGCGAGCAGGACGTCCGCCTTGTTCTGGAGCCCCTGCACCCGCTGTTCGCGGCCGACAGGGCCGTGCTCAGCACCCTCGGGCAGTGCCTCGACATCGCGGCGTCCTTCGACGCCCACGACGTGGGCGTGGTGGTGGACACCTACCACGTGTGGTGGGACCCCCAGCTCGGCGACATGGTCCGCCGTGCCGGAGCGGAGGGGCGCATCGCGTCCTACCAGGTCTGCGACTGGATCCTGCCGCTGGCCCCCGTCGCGCTGAACTCGCGCGGGCACGTGGGCGACGGGTACGTCGACTTCGCCACCATCACCCGCTGGGTGTCCGAGGCCGGGTACACCGGCGACATCGAGGTCGAGATCTTCAACGAGGAGATCTGGGCGACGCCCGGCGAGCAGACCCTCGCGACCTTGGTGGAGCGCCACGGCCGGTACATCGAGCCGCATCTCTGATTAGGGTGGGGCGCATGAAGCGCGTCTACCTGATCCGCCACGGCGAGGCCGAGTTCATGGGGCGCGGCGTGCGCGGCGACCACGGGCGGGAGCTCACGCCCGAGGGGCACGAGCAGGCCCGCCACCTCGGCGAACTGCTGGCCGACGCCGGCATCCAGGTCGTGCTCGCCTCGACCGCCGACCGGGCCGCCCAGACCGCCCACGGCATGGGCCTGGACGCCGAGGTGCGCCTGGTCGAGGACCTCTACCACGCGGGCACGGTCGGCCTGCTCCGCGAGTTGGGCACCCTCGACGAGGGCGTCGCGGCGGCCGCCGTGGTCGCCCACGCCCCGGGCGTCCCCGCGCTGGTGGATGCGCTGGCCGGGCCCGACCCCGACCCCCGCGCCGCGGCGGCGGCGCTGCACCACTACCCCACCGCCATGGCGGCCGGCATCGAGTTCTCCGGCGCCTGGTCCGAGCTCGAGGTGGTCCCCTCCCGGCTGTTCTGGGCCGAGCGGGGCTGAGCCACCTCCCCGGGCCCTACCGCTGGGTCGTCACCACCAGGCCTCCGTCCGGGGACCGCGCCACCGCCACCGCGCCCCGCTGGTCTGTCCGGAACACGGCCGCACCGGTGACCTCCACCGAGCGGAGCGTCCGGGCCGCCGGGTGGCCGTAGTCGTTGCCCTCCCCCACGCTCACCAGCGCCACCTCCGGACGCGCCGCGGCGATGAACCCCGGCGCATGCCGGCCGCTCCCGTGGTGCGGGACGAGCAGGACGTCCACGTCCAGCACATCCCCCAGCGCGACGTGACGCCCCTGGGCCCCCTCCTCCGCGTCCCCGGCCAGCAGGATGCTGACTCCCCCAACGTCGGCGCGCAGCAGCAACGACGCGTCGTTCTCGGCCGACGACTCGCCCTCGCCGGCGACCAGGTCCCGGGCCAGGCCCGGTGCCGCGAGCACCTCGACGCGGGCGGCGCCGATCGCCCAGGCCGAGCCCGCGGCGGCCGGTCCCAGCCGGGCCTCCGGCAGGGCGACGGCCAACCCCGCCTGCGCAGCCGGCGCTGCGCCGGGGGACGTCGCGACGACCGCCACACCCCGGTCGGCCAGGGCGGGGATGCCCCCCACGTGGTCGGCGTGCAGGTGCGTGAGCAGCAGGAGCGGGACGTGGGTGACGCCCAGCTGGTCGAGGCAGCGCCGCAGGAGGCCCGGGTCGGGCCCGGTGTCGACGAGGACCGCCTGCCCGGGCGCGACCGCGACGAGGGTCGCGTCGCCCTGCCCCACGTCGCAGGAGGCCACCGCCCAGGCGCGGGGCGGCCATCCCGGTGGGGTGGGCGTCCGGGCCAGGGCCACGACCACCACCGCGGCGATCCCGAGGGCCAGCCAGGGGCGCACCAGGACCCGGGGCGCGAGCAGCACCAGCACCACGCACCCGAGGACCACCACGGCCAGCGACGCCGGGGTCACCGGCCACGGCACTGCGGCGCCGGGGAGTGCCTCGCCGAGGCGCGCGGTCCACGCGATGCCCTGGGCGAACCACCCGGCGCCCCAGGCGGGTGCGAGGGCGAGCGGCAGCGGGAGGGGGCCGAGCAGCGTGGCGGCCAACCCGAGCACGGTCGCGGGCCCGACCATCGGCCCGGCCACCAGGTTCGCGAGCACCGAGACCACGCTGACCTGCCCCGAGAGGTACACCACGACCGGTTCGGTCGCCACCTGCGCGGCCAGGGGCACCGCGAGCGCCTCGGCGCACCAGCGCGGCATCCAGCGTGCCAGCAGGGCGGTCCACGCGCCGGCCCAGCGCAGCAGCCCGAACGTGGCCAGCACGGAGAGGGCGAACCCGAGCGAGCGCGCCATGGCGGGCTCGGCCAGCACCACGGCGACCATGGCCACGCCCAGGAACCGCAGGCCCTGGCGCCCTCGGCCCGCCCGGCCCAGCGCCGCGAGCCCGACCAGGCCCATCGCAGCGGCCCGCAGCACGCTGGGTTCACCCAGGCAGAGAACGACGAACCCGGCCACGCCCGCGACCAGCACTCCGTTCAGCCACCGCCCGCGCAGGCCGCAGCCGACCGCCAGCGCGCGCAGGAACCCGAGCAGGAGCGTCAGGTTCGCCCCGCTGACGGCGGTCAGGTGGGTGAGGCCGGTGACGACGAACCGGTCGCGCATCTCGGTGGTCATGCCCGTGACGTCACCCACGACCAAGGCCGGGACCAGCGCCCTCGGCTCCGGCCACAGGCCCGCGCACGCCACCACCAGGCCGCGCCGCAGCGCCCCGACGGCGGCCGCGACGGGGTCGGGCGGGGCGACCTCCTCCGGCCGGTCGGTGGCGCGCAGTTCGGCGGCCAGCCCGCTGCCCGGTTCCGCCGGACCCAGCCGGACCGCCGCCCGCACGGTGGTCCCCATCGGGACACCCGCCCACGCCGCGGCCAGGTCGCCGGTCGCCCGCACCTGCACGGACGCGCCGCTGCGCCACACCCCGTCGCGGGCCTCGACGTGCACCAGCTGGGCGGAGCCGCGCCACAGGCCGGGCCGGGTCCCGGACGGCGCCCACAGGCGCCCGTTTCCCGAGACCCGGACGTCGACCACGGCGCTCGCCCCGTCGGCCACGAGGCCGGTCAGCGGGTCGGCCGCCTGCGCCGCGGCCCGGGCGCCCCCGGTCACCACGCACACGGCAGCCAGACCGACGACGGCGGCGAGGAACCAGTCGCAGCGCCGCCACGCGAGCAGTCCTACCCCCGCGGTGAGCAGGGCGGTCAGGGCCAGCACCCGCTGGTCCCCCGAGGTCGCCAACCCCATGGCCGCCCACGCCACCACCCCCAGGACGAGCACCTGCGTGGCGCCCCGGTCGCCACCGGCCCCGCCCTGGTCCTCTTCGTGCGACGCCACGGTCACACCGTCACCAGCGGCTCGAGCCGCTGGAAGGTCTTCGTCCCGATCCCCTCGATCTCGAGCAGCTCCTCCACCCGGGAGAACCGCTCGTGCTGCTCACGCCAGGCCAGGATGGCCGACGCCGTCACGGGCCCGACGCCCGGCAGGCCGTCGAGCTGGTCGGCGGTTGCCGTGTTGAGGTCGAGCTTCCCCGAGCCACCGCCACCAGCGCCGCCCCCGGCTCCCGGTGCCGCGCCCGCGCGCATCTCTCCGCCCGGGTTGCGGCCGTCACCGATCACCACCTGGCCCCCGTCGACGACTGGTGCGGCGAGGTTGAGCTCGCCGGGGCGCGCCTCGGGCGTGAGGCCGCCCGCAGCCGCGATCGCGTCCTCGACCCGGGAACCCTGAGGCAGGCGCACCACGCCCGGCGAGGCGACCTCGCCCAGCACGTGCACGCGCAGCGGCACGGGGGTCGGCGTGGGCGACGGGGTCGCCAGGACGGGCGCGACAGGGGTGGGGGCCGCCACGGCGATCGGGACCGTGCGCGCCTGGCTGATCGCCCAGACCGCGCCCACGAGGGCGACCAGCCCGATCACGCCGATGACGGCCGCGTGGGCCCGGCCGAAGACCCAGGCCGAACGGAGGGCCGCGGCGACCCCCGCCCGCGGGAGTTCCCGGCGCGGCGCCGGGTCGACACCCGCCTCCTCGGCCCCCACGTCAACAACCGGCGGCGGGTCGGGCGCGAGCACGTCGTCCCCGGGGACCGCCTCGCGGGCCGCACCGAGCTCGGCGACCAGCGCGTCCAGCCGGGCGCGCACCACGTCGCCCTGGACGGGACGGGCTCGGGACGGGCGCATGCCCGGATCTTGGGCGATCCCGGGGCCATCCGAGCACCCGGTTCCGACCGCTGTGGACAACCGTGTCCGCGGGCGGTTCGGTTGTCCACAGGTGGCACGCTGGGGCCGTGCGCACCCTCCGACACCTCGCCCTGGCCCTGGGGTGGGCGTGCGCCTTGACGGCATCGGCCCTGGTGTTGCTGTACGTGCAGCCGGAGGCCCAGGCGTCCACCGCGTGGGTGGCGATGGCGGCCTCGTTCATCCCCTACGGCATCGTCCTGTGGCTCGCCGCGACGGTGCTGTTCCTCCTGGGCGGCACGCGCTGGTCCCGGCTGCTGGCCTTCCCGACGCTCGTGGCCCTGATCGTGCAGGTCGGGTGGGCGCGCCCGTACTGGCCGATCCGGACGACACCGGAGCCGGGCGGTGCTCCCGTCCGGGTGCTGGCCGCCAACGTGCGCTTCGGCGGGGCCGACCCGGCGAGCTTCGCCCGCGTCGTCGCGGAGGCGGACGCCGACGTGGTGGTCGTCACCGAGGCGACCGAGCGGTTCCTGGGGTCGGAGGACGTCGCGGACGCACTCGCCGGCCACCCGTGGACGGTCGGCCGGGCGGCCTCCGGCCCGCAGGCGGAACGCGACCCGTCGGGAACCGTCGTGTTCTCCCGCCTGCCCCTCGCCGAGCGCGGCCGCGTCCCCAGCCGGTTCGACCAGTACGTGGTCGAGGTCTCCGCCCCCGGGACGCCCCTGGTCCTGGTCGCGGCCCACCCGGCCAACATGCTGGGCAGCGCGTCGACGTGGGAGCGCGAGGGCGCCATCCTGCGCGACGCGATCCGCCCCCACCTGGCCGAGCCGCTCGCCGTGGTGGGCGACCTCAATGCGACCGCCGAGCACCTCACGCTGCGCATGCTCCTCGCGGAGGGCCTCACCCTCGGGTCACAGGAGGCCGGAGCCGGGTGGCAGCCCACGTTCACGAGCCTCCCGTTCGGCCCGCCCCTGATCGCGATCGACCACGTCCTCACCAACGAGCACGTGACGACCCGCAGCTTCAGGACCGCCCCCCTCGAGGGCTCCGACCACGCGGTGGTCGTGGCCGACCTCGTCGTGCGCTGACTACGCCCGCGCGGCGTCCAGCTCGGCGGCGGTGGGCGGGTCGGCCCCCTCCCGCTCGCACACCAGCGACGCGGCCAGGGCGCCCCGGCCCAGGGCGTCCTCCAGCGGGAGCCCGCGGACGACCAGGCCGTCCAGTAGGCCCGCCATGAACGTGTCCCCCGCGCCGATGGTGTCGACCAGGTCGACCGGCGGGCTGGCGACGGACGCGAGCCCGTCGGGCCCGGCGGACACGGCGCCGTCCGCCCCCCGGGTCACCACGGCCCACGTGACGCCGTAGCGCTCGCGCAGGGCCACGACCAGTTCGGCGGGGTCGACGGGCAGCCCCGAGTGGGCGGCCAGGTGCTCGAAGTCCTCGTCCGACCCCTTGACCAGGCCCCCACGCTCCCCGACCACGCGCAGCCACGGCTCGATCGCCGCCCAGTACGCGGCCATGTCGGGGATCACCGTCGGGCGCACGTTGACGTCGACCGAGAGCGGCCCGGTCCCCGACTTCACCCAGGCCAGCAGCGCCTCGTGGCCGGGGCCGACGACCGTGACCAAGGACGCCACGTGCAGCCAGTCCCCCTCCCCCAGCTCGGGCAGTTCGTCGGCCCGCCAGCCGAAGTTGGCGGTCCCCGCGAAGTGGAAGGTGTAGGAGGCCTTGCCCACCTCGTCGAGACTCACCACGGCCAGCGAGGTCGGCTGGGCCGCCGCGACGGCCAGGGTCGTCCCGACGCCGTTCGCGGCCAGGTGGCCCCGAAGCTGGGCGGCGAACGCGTCGTCCCCCAGCCGCCCGAGGAACTCCACGGGCACCCCGAGGCGCGCGAGCCCGATGGCGCTGTTCATGGGCCCACCGGCCGACAGCGCGCGCCAGGTGGAGGCCCGCGTGTCGTCGGACGCCGCTCCGGGCACCAGGTCGATCAGGGCCTCGCCGCACACCACGATCCGTCGCATGGGGGTATCGTAGGGCGCCCCGGCGGGCGCCGCCCTCAGGCGCGGGCCCGCCGCAGCTCGGCCGCCAGCGAGTCCCACTCCGCGGGAGGTACCGCGCCCAGGTTCACGGCCTGCAGGAAGCGGGCCCACTCGGCCGGACCGGGCCGGTCGTCCATCGCCTCGAGGCACACCGACTGCAGGGCGCCGTCGCCGTTGAGCCACGCGGCGAGCGCCGCCGCGGCCAGTGCCCCGCCGACGCAGTTCGGCACCCCGCAGCCCACGACCTGCAGCCACAGCGACACGCGTGGGGCCGCGTTGGCCCGCGTGGTCGACAGCAGCGCCTCGTCGAGGAAGCACGGGTCGTGGCTGGCCAGGCACAGCACGGTCGCGTCGTCGATCTCGAGGTCGCCCGGGGCGTCGTCGTGCGCGGCCAGCAGGGCGCGCGCCTCGCCGAGGATGTCCGACAGGCCCTCCGCCCGCGCCGCGACCCGGTCGAGGGACGCCGTCACCTCCGCCGGCGTCCGGTTGGGTTCCACGAGCGCGTACAGCTCCTCCCGCGAGCCCCGGATCGGCCGCCCGGCGTACGCCGCCTCGGCCAGCAGCACGCCGCCCAGCGCGTCGTAGGGCGTCCCTTCGTCGTCGGGGTGTTCGTACCACCGCTCCCCGTCGGCGTGGACGAGGATGCGCTCGGCGTCCCCGGGGAGGGCAAGGTCGACGTCGTCGAGCCCCCACCAGGCGCACCCCGC
Source organism: Propioniciclava sp. MC1595 (assembly GCF_017569205.1). Classification (GTDB taxonomy): domain Bacteria; phylum Actinomycetota; class Actinomycetes; order Propionibacteriales; family Propionibacteriaceae; genus Propioniciclava. The sequence continues at coordinate 1,345,910 of NZ_CP071870.1, read as the reverse complement.
GTCGGCGGAGAACGCGATCACGACGAAGTGCGCCCCCGGCAGGCGGTGCCAGGCGGGGGCAAGCGCCCGCGCCGGCGGGGCGTCGAACAGGTCGGTGCGGGCGGTGAGCTGGACCATCCCGTCGCGGATCGCCAGCAGGACGAGGGAATCGTGGGGGTGGAAGCCCAGCAGGCTCGGGACGACCTCGACGAGGTCGGTCAGGCTGGTCACGGTGGTGCGTTCGGGCGCTTCGGTCATGCCCTAGTTGTCGGCGGGCTGCCCGCGCCCCGTGCACCCGGTTCCAACCGTCCACAGGGCCCGTCACGGGCCCGCCCGTTGTCCACAACCACCCCTCTAGTAATCTCGCCCCATGAGCCAGCCGTGGCAGCAGGACCCGTACCAGCGGCGTCCTGTCGACATCAACGCCTACGCCCCGCCCAAGCGCGGTGGCGGCGGCTGGTGGCTGGCCCTGGTCGGCATCGCGCTCGTCGGCGTCGTCCTCGCGGCCCTCTTCCTGCGGCCCACCCCGCCCGCGCCGAGCGAGCCCGCCCCCTCCCCGAGCGCCTCCGAGGCCGCCAACGCGGGCCCCGGCATGCCCTTCACCATGCCCGGCAGCACGACCAGCCACGGCCGGTGGGAGGTCCTAGACCACTCCTGGGACGTCGACGGCGTCACCCTGCGCGTCCGCGTGACCGCCGACGGCGGTCGGGTGAGTTACGGGTTCGTGGCCTTCTCCAACGTGGGCACCGAGGTCTACGAGCCGCTCCCCGGTGCGCCGGATCCCGAGATCGGGTCCGGCGTGCTCGAGGCCGGACAGTACGTCGAGGGCAACCTCTACATCCCCCTCCCGCGCGGCGACTCGACGCTCATCCTCACCACGGCGCAGGGCCGGCAGATGTCGGCGCTGCCCATCCCGGGCTGACGTCGCCCGGGCGGGTGACAGGCCGCCCGCCGGCCTCGTGCTGTTCGTCATCGCCTCCGGCCAGCCGGGCTTCGACGCCGTCGCGTCAGGCCTCGCCACCAACGGCTACGGCGACCGCTCCCCCGGCGGCTACTCCCTGCTCGCCGTGCTCGTCGCCGAGGTCGTGTTGACCGCGATCTTCATCTGGATCATCCTCGGCGTCACCTCCAACAAGGCCCCCAAGGGCTTCGCCCCGCTGGCCATCGGCCTCGCGCTGACCCTGATCCACCTGATCTCCATCCCGGTGTCGAACACCTCGGTCAACCCGGCCCGTTCGCTGGGCGTGGCGTGGTTCGCGGGTGCGGACGCCCTCATGCAGGTCTGGGCGTTCATCGTGGCCCCGATCGTCGGCGCCCTGATCGCCGGCATCTCCTACGCCGCCCTGACCGGCGACCGTGGCGACGTGGCCGAGAACGAGCCCGTCCAGCGGGCGGCCACCGAGGCCTGAGCCCCGGCGGCCCGTCGTGCAGCCGAGGTTGCATAACGGACCGGTCACGAATCCGGCCCCGGCGGGGGCGTCCGGCTCACGTCCGTGAGACTGGCCCCCCGCCGGGGCCGTGCGTTTGTACCATGCGGCGCATCCGCTCCTCCCCATCCGGAGCGGCCGACCAGGGAGATACACCACATGAAGCGCATCCTCACCGGCCTCGCGGCCGCGACGGTCGGCCTCGCCATGCTCGCCGGTTGCTCCGGCGGTGCGGGCCAGGCTCAGGCCCCCGCCGGCGACACGATCAAGATCGGCGTCAACTTCGAGCTCTCCGGCGACGTGGCCACCTACGGCGAGGCCAACGTCCAGGGCATCGAGATGGCCGCCGAGGAGATCAACCAGGCCGGCGGCATCGACGGCAAGCAGATCGAGCTCGTCAAGTACGACACCAAGTCCGACGCCGCCGAGGCCACCACGCTGGCCACCAAGCTGATGACGCAGGACAAGGTCATCACGGTGATCGGCCCGGCCACCTCCGGCGGCATGAAGGCCACCATCCCCGTGGCCGAGCAGAACAAGATCCCGGTCGTGTCCGGCTCGGCGACCGCCGACGACGTGACGGTGGACGCCACCGGCGTGAAGCAGTTCGCCTTCCGCACCTGCTTCAACGACTCCTTCCAGGGCACCGCCGCGGCGAACTACGCGGTGAAGAAGTTCGACGCCAAGAAGGCCGTCATCCTGCGCGACAGCTCCAGCGACTACAGCAAGGGCCTGGCCGACGCGTTCCGCACCACCTTCACCGAGGCCGGCGGCGAGATCGTGTCCGAGGACGCCTACGCCAAGGGCGCCGACAACTTCAACGCGGTCATGACCAAGTTCAAGGGCCAGCAGTTCGACGTCATCTACCTGCCCGGGTACTACACCGAGGCCGGCAAGGCCATCAAGCAGGCCCGCGACCTCGGCGTCACCCAGCCCATCCTCGGTGGCGACGGCTTCGACTCCCCCGTGCTCGCCGAGCAGGCCGGCGCCCAGCTGACCGACGTGTACTTCACCAACCACTACAGCTCGGCCGACCAGGACCCGAAGGTCCAGGACTTCATCAAGGCCTTCCAGGCGAAGTACAACACCGAGCCGAACGCGTTCAACGCGCTGGGCTACGACACCATGAAGTTCGTCGCGGACGGCGTCGCGCGCGCCTCCGAGAAGACCGGTGAGGGCGTCCAGAAGGCCCTGGCCGAGACCAAGGACTTCGCCGGCGTCACCGGCACCTTCTCGGTCGACGAGAACCACAACCCGGTGAAGGCCGTCGTCTTCATCGGCTACAAGGACGGCGAGGTCGCCGTGACCGAGAAGGCCTGACCTTCCCGGTAGACCACTCGACGAGGAGTGGGACGGCGCGTCCGTCCCACTCCTCGTCCGATCAGGGGGAGACTCGACACCCGTGGAGCAACTCGCACAACAGCTGGTCAACGGCCTCGCGCTGGGCAGCATCTACGCGCTCATCGCGCTGGGCTACACGATGGTGTACGGCATCATCCAGCTCATCAACTTCGCCCACGGCGACGTCTACATGGTCGGCGCCTACGTGGGCTACTTCTGCATGGTCCACCTGAAGCTCGGCTTCGTGGAGTCGCTCCTGATCGCCATGGCGGCGTGCACGGTGCTCGGGGTGGTCATCGAACGGGTGGCGTACAAACCCCTGCGGAAGTCGACGCGCATCGCGGTCCTGATCACGGCCATCGGCGTCTCGCTCCTGCTCGAGTACACGATGATGTTCTTCGTCGGCGCCGACACCCGCACCTACGGCGTCCTGCCCCCGTTCATGGAGCAGAGCTTCAACGTCGGCGGGGTGCTGGTCACGATGAAGCAGGTCATCATCGTCGGCGTCTCCGTGCTGTTGATGGTGGTGCTGCAGTACATCGTGCGGCGCACCAAGGTCGGCAAGGCGATGCGCGCGGTGTCGCAGGACGCGGACGCGGCCCGCCTGATGGGCATCAGCGTCGACAACACCATCTCCTTCACCTTCGCCATCGGGTCGGCCCTGGCCGGCGCCGCGGGCGTGCTGGTGGGCGTCTACTACAACGCGATCAACCCGCTCATGGGCCTGCTGCCCGGCCTGAAGGCCTTCGTCGCCGCCGTGTTCGGCGGCATCGGCCTGATCCCCGGCGCGCTGCTGGGCGGCTACTTCATCGGGGCGTCCGAGACGCTGGTGGCCGGCTACTGGTCGAGCCTGTACACCGACGCCGTCGTGTTCGCGATCCTCATCCTCGTGCTGATCTTCAAGCCCACCGGCCTGCTCGGCAAGAACGTCCGGGAGAAGGTGTGATGAAGAACCCCCTCGTGCGCCAGGCGCTCACCCTGTGGCTGCCGCTGGTCGCCACCTACGTCATCGTCCTGCTGCTGGTGCAGGCCGGCATCATCGACGCCTACATGCAGGTGACGATCGCCACGATCTGCATCAACATCGTGCTGGCGGTCTCGCTGAACCTCATCACGGGTTTCACCGGCCAGTTCTCCCTGGGCCACGCCGGCTTCATGGCGATCGGCGCGTACTCCACCGCCCTGGTCACCATGCGCTGGGACAACGTCTTCGGCTTCGTCGGCGGCCTGCTCCTGGGCGGTGTGATCGCGGCGCTGGTGGGCTTCCTGATCGGCCTCCCGACGCTGCGCCTGCGCGGCGACTACATCGCCATCGCCACCCTCGGCATGGCCGAGATCATCCGCATCCTGCTGCAGAACTTCGAGTTCACCAACGGCGCGGCGGGCCTGTCCCCGGTCCCCCAGCACATGGACTGGACCTGGTTCTTCATCCTCACCGTCGGCAGCGTGATGCTGATCAGCAACTTCATCCGCTCCCGGCAGGGGCGCGACGCCATCGCGGTGCGCGAGGACGAGATCGCGGCGGAGTCCATCGGCGTGAACACCACGCGCTCGAAGGTGCTCGCCTTCACGATCGGCGCCTTCTTCGGCGGCATCGCGGGCGGTATGTACGCCTCGTACTTCTACGTGATCAAGCCCGAGCAGTTCGGCTTCCTGAAGTCGATCGACATCCTCGTCATCGTGGTCCTGGGCGGCCTGGGCTCCCTGTCGGGGTCGGTCATCGCGGCGTTCCTGCTGGCGATCATCTCGACGCTGCTGCAGCCCTTCCCCGGCGTCCGCATGATCCTGTACGCCCTGCTGCTGATCGTGATCATGATCTTCCGCCCGCAGGGCCTGCTGGGCAACCGCGAGCTGTCGCTGAGGCTCCTGCCACGGTTCGGCAGGCAGAAGGACGCCACGGCGTCCGGGACGGAGGCCCCGTGAGCCGCATCCTGGAGGTCACCGCGCTGACCCGCAGCTTCGGCGGCCTGACCGCCGTCTCCAACGTCGACCTCACCCTCGAGCAGGGCGAGCTGGTCGGCCTGATCGGCCCCAACGGCGCCGGCAAGACCACGGTGTTCAACCTGCTCACCGGCGTCTACCCGCCCTCGTCGGGAACCATCGTGTTCACCTCGCACGGGAAGACCCAGTCGATCGGCGGCAAGGCGCCCTACGCCATCTGCCGCGCGGGCGTGGGCCGCACGTTCCAGAACATCCGCCTGTTCAAGGAGCTCACGGTCCTGGAGAACGTGATGATCGCGTTCCAGCAGAACCAGCGCTACCCGCTCCCCACGACGTTCCTGCGCCTGCCGGGCTTCCGGAAGGCCGAGGACGAGATCCGCGAGGGCGCGATGGAACTGCTGCGGGTCATGCACCTGGAGCACGTCGCCGACGAGCGCGCGGTCAACCTCTCCTACGGTGGCCAGCGCCACCTCGAGATCGCGCGGGCCCTGGCCACGCAGCCCACCCTGCTGCTGCTCGACGAGCCGGCGGCCGGCATGAACCCCACCGAGACCGCGCAGCTCACCGAGCTCATCCGGCAGATCCGGCGCGACTTCGGCCTCACTGTCCTGCTCATCGAGCACGACATGAGCCTGGTCATGCAGGTCTGCGAGCGCATCTACGTCCTCGACCACGGCATCGTGATCGCCTCCGGCACCCCGGCCGAGGTGCGCGCGAACCCGAAGGTGGTCGAGGCCTACCTCGGCGAGGAGGTCGACCATGCTTGAGATCAAGGACCTCGAGGTCAGCTTCGGCGGCATCACGGCGCTGAAGGGCATCTCGCTGACGGTCAACGACGGCGAGATCGTCACCCTGATCGGCGCCAACGGCGCCGGCAAGACCACGACGCTGCGCACCGTCTCGGGGCTCGTCAAGCCTCGCGCGGGCCAGGTGCTGGTCGACGGCAAGGACGTCACCCGGCTGTCGGCCCAGGCCCGCGTGAAGCGCGGCCTGGTGCAGGTGCCCGAGGGACGCCGCGTCTTCCCGCAGATGTCGGTGCTGGAGAACCTCGAGCTGGGCGCCTACCTGCGCAGGGACAAGGGCGTCGCGGGCGACCTCGACCAGGTGTTCACGCGCTTCCCCCGCCTGGCCGACCGCCGCAAGCAGCACGCCGGCACCCTGTCGGGCGGCGAGCAGCAGATGCTGGCCATCGGCCGGGCGCTGATGAGCCGCCCGCGCATCCTGCTGCTGGACGAGCCATCGATGGGCCTCGCGCCGCTGCTGGTGCAGGAGATCTTCTCGATCGTCAGCGAGATCAACGCCGGGGGCACGACGGTGCTGCTGGTGGAGCAGAATGCCAACATGGCACTCCAGGTCGCCGACCGCGGCTACGTCCTGGAGACCGGCAGGATCGTGCTGGCCGGCACCGCGGCCGAGCTCACCAGCACCGACGAAGTCAAGCGCGCCTACCTGGGAGGATGACCGTGTTCGTCAAGAACCGCATGACCGCCAACCCGTGGACCGTCCGTGCCGACGCGACGATCCCCGAGGCGATCGCCCTGATGAAGGACAAGCACGTCCGCCACCTGCCGGTCATGGACGCCGGCCGCGTGGTCGGCGTCATCTCCGAGGGCGACATCGACTCGGCCCTGCCGAGCAAGGCGACCTCGCTGTCGGTCAACGAGCTCACCTACCTGGTCAACAAGCTGTCGATCGCCAAGGTGATGTCGCGCGACCCGATCACGATCTCCCCCGAGGCCCTGCTCGAGCAGGCCGCCGTGGTCATGCGCGAGGCCAAGATCGAGATGCTGCCCGTGGTCGAGGGCGGCCGCCTCGTGGGCGTGATCACCGAGTCCGACCTCATCGACGCGTTCATCGAGATCATGGGCTTCCGCGACCACGGCACCCGCCTGGTCATCGAGGCCCGCGACGTCCCCGGCGCCCTGGCGCAGATGGGCTCGATCACCAGCAAGCACGGTGCCAACGTGCAGCACCTGGCCGTCTACCGGGGCTCGGGCGAGACCTCCGACGTGGTGCTGGGCGTCAACACCACCGACACCACCGAGCTCGAGGCGGACCTGGCCGCCGCGGGCTTCACCGTCCGGGGGCGCCTGGAGAACGACTGAGACGAGTCCGGTACGGGCCGATTTGGACTCCTCGGGGTTGTCGGGGTAAAGTTCTTCTTCGTTCCGCACCGGAACATCGGGGCTATGGCGCAGTTGGTAGCGCGCTTCCATGGCATGGAAGAGGCCAGGGGTTCGAATCCCCTTAGCTCCACCACGATCCCTCGTGAACCCCGGCTCCGGCCGGGGTTTTCGCGTCTGGGGGCCCGTGATCCGCACGACGAGAGGCACGCCCATGGCAACCCCGCACATCGCCGCCGAGCCGGGCCAGGTCGCCCCGCTGGTCCTCATGCCCGGCGACCCCAAGCGCGCCGCCCGCATCGCCGCCGAGCACCTCGAGGGTGCCGAGCTGGTCAGCGACGTCCGCGGCATCGGCTGCTGGACGGGCTCGTGGCAGGGCACCCCGATGAGCGTCATGGCCTCGGGCATGGGCATCCCCAGCGTCTCCATCTACGCCACCGAGCTGTTCCGCTTCTACGGCGTCGAGCGCATCGTGCGCGTGGGCACCTGCGGCGGCATGAGCGACAAGGTCGCCGTCGGCGACACCATCGTGGCCACGGCCGCCCACACCAACGCGTCGCTGTCGACGCTCTTCGTCCCCGGCATCTCGCTGTCGTGGACGGCCTCCTACCCGCTCCTGCGCGGGGCCATGGACGCCGCGGCGGGCCTCACCGACGCCACCGTCCACACCGGCCCGGTCTACTGCTCCGACCACTTCTACTTCGCCAACCCCGACATCATCGGTGGCCTCGCGAAGTACGGCACCCTGGGCGTGGAGATGGAGTCCGCCGGCCTGTACGCCTGCGCGGCCGCCGAGGGCGGCGAGGCGCTCACCGTGCTCACGGTCAGCGACCACCTGTTCGACTCCAGCCGCGACATGAGCTCCGAGGAGCGCGAGACCCTCTACGCCACCAGCGTGCGGATCGCCGCGGCAGCTTTGCTCGCCTGACCCACCGCGCGCCATGATGGGCCATGGCGATCCCACGGGACGACTTCGTCCGCTACGTCACCGACCACCCGCTCGGCGTGGTGTCCACCCATGACGCCGAGCGCGGCCCCGAGGCCGCCCTGCTGACGCTGGCGCCCCTGCCCGACGGCGACGTGCTCTTCGACACGCAGGTGTCCTCCCGCAAGGCCCACAACCTCGCCGCCGACCCCCGGGTCGCGCTGGTCATCGGCACGACCGAGGAGTCCTCGATCCAGGTCGAGGGCACCGCCGCCTTCCCGGCCGACGCCGCCGAGCAGCGGGCATGGGCCGCCGCGTACGAGGCACGCTTCCCCGACTCGCAGGCGGCGGACGCGGCGTTCACGATCGTGCGCGTGCACCCGCACTGGCTGCGCCACTACATCGTGGGCGACACGATCCACGAGGGCCCGGTCGACTGGGCCTGACGGCTCAGCGCGAGGAGGCCGACGGCGGCTGCCCGCCGTGGTTCACCACGACGTTGTTGTAGCTCAGCAGCCGCCAGCGCTGGTTGTGCTCCAGGATCGTCCAGGAGCAGTTCCACAGCCCCGACAGGGAGAAGGACGCGTCCAGCCCCAGCCCGAGGAACAACGACAGCCCCACGCGCAGCGCGAGGCCGTGCCCGACGACGACGGTGGTCTCCCCCGGGTGCGCGGACGCCACCCGGGCCAGCACGCCGGCGACTCGCTCACCCGCCTCCTCGGCGGTCTCCCCGGTCTCGGAGCGGCGGAAGTCGCGGCCGGTGTGGAGGGCGTCCTCGAACCACGGGTTCTCGACGGCCACCTCGACCGCCGTGCGGCCCTCCCACGAGCCGACGTGGATCTCGCGCAGGCCGGCGTCCACCTCGACGCCGATGCCGGACGCCGTGGCGATCGCCTCGGCCGTCGCGGAGGCGCGCAGCAGGTCGGAGGTGACCACGCGCGCGGCCTTCAGGCGGACGAGCCGCTCGGCCAGCGTGGCGGCCTGGGAGCGCCCGATGCGGTTGAGCGGGACGTCCTGCTGCCCCTGGAACCGCCCGGCCGCGTTCGAGTCGGTCTGGCCGTGGCGGACGAGCACCAGCTTGGTGCGCGGCGCGTCCTGCATCACGCCTCGACGGCTGCGACGCCCTCGTCGACGGAGAGCGCGATCGCCGGGCAGTCGCGCCACAGGCGCTCGAGCGAGTACAGCTGCCGCTCCTCGGCGTGCTGGACGTGCACCACGATGTCGCCGAAGTCGAGCAGCACCCAGCGCTTCTCGCCCTCGCCCTCGCGGCGCAGGACCTTGGAGCCGTCCTTGAACAGGGCCTCCTCGATCGCGTCGACCACGGCGCCCACCTGGGGCTCGTTCTTCGCGGTCACGATCAGGAAGACGTCGGTGAGGGCCAGGCGCTCCGACACGTCGAAGGCCACCAGGTCGGTGGCCTGCTTGTCGGCCGCCGCTTGGGCCGCCAACTGGGTGAGGTGGAGCGCGTGGTCAGTCGCCGCCATGAATCTCCTTGTCATCGGGGCCTTGGATGTACAGGCCCCGCTTGCTGATGTACTGCACGATACCGTCCGGCACCAAGTACCAGGTGGGCAGGCCGGACGCCGTGCGCTCGCGGCAGGCGGTCGACGAGATCGACAGCGCCGGGATCTCGATGAGGGTGACCTTGTCGGCCGGCAGGTGCGCGATGTCGGACTGGTCCAGTTCGACGCCGGGCCGGGAGACGCCCACGAAGTGGGCGAGCTCGAACAACTCGTCGGCGCCGCGCCACGTCAGGATCTGGCTGAGGGCGTCGGCTCCGGTGATGAAGTACAGCTGCGTTTCGGGCCCGCGGAGCTTGCGCAGGTCGCGCAGGGTGTCGACGGTGTAGGTGTCGCCCGGCCGCTCGATGTCGACCCGGCTCACCGAGAAGCGGGGGTTGGACGCCGTGGCGATGACCGTCATGAGGTAGCGGTCCTCGGGCGAGGAGACCTTCTTGTGGGCCTTCTGCCACGGCTGGCCGGTCGGCACGAAGACCACTTCGTCGAGGTCGAAGCGCGCCGCCACCTCACTCGCGGCCACGAGGTGGCCGTGGTGGATCGGGTCGAAGGTGCCACCCATGACGCCGAGGCGCCACGTGGCGCGGCCCGTGCCGTTGGCCAGGCCGGTGGACGTCATTCGCGCTCGGCCACCGCGTGCGGACGGGCCGAGCCGAAGCCGACGAGGATTCCGAGCAGGCTGAGCAGGCCCGCGAACACGACGAGGCCGGTGATGATGGCGCCGGTCTGGTCCCCGTGGCCGGCGGCTGCTTCGAGCAGGAGGTTCATGCGCGGGAGCATAGCGAACTCAGGCCCTGGTCTGCCCGTGGCCCGTGACCACGTACTTCGTGGCGGTCATCTCGGGCAGCGCCATCGGGCCGCGGGCGTGCAGCTTCTGCGTCGAGATGCCGATCTCGGCGCCGAACCCGAACTCGCCCCCGTCCACGAACCGGCTCGAGGCGTTCACCAGGACGGCCGCGGCGTCCACCTCGGCGACGAAGCGGTCGGCCGAGCGCAGGTCGGCGGTGACGATGGTCTCGGAGTGGCCGGTCGTGTGCTCGCGGATGTGGCCGATGGCCGCGTCCAGGTCGGGCACCACGTCGCAGGCGAGGTCGAGCGAGAGGTACTCGTCGTCGAACTCCCCGTCCCCGGCCGGCACGACGTCGGCCGAGTACGCCGCGACGGCCGGGGTCCCGTGGACCGTCACGCCGGCGTCCGCCAGCGCGGCCAGGGCCTTGGGCAGGAAGGCGGGGGCGGCGTCCGCGTGCACGAGCAGGGTCTCGACCGCGTTGCACACGCTGGGGCGCTGGGTCTTGGCGTTGAGCAGGATGCCGAGGGCCATGTCGTGGTCGGCCGAGGCGTCCACGAACAGGTGGCAGTTGCCGGTGCCGGTCTCGATCACGGGCACCTTCGAGCCCTCGACGACCGCGTTGATCAGGCCGGCCCCACCGCGCGGGATGAGCACGTCGACCAGGCCGCGGGCACCCATCATCTCGGCGGTGACCGAGCGGTCCCCCTCCACGAGCTGGGCGGCGTCGGCGGGCAGGCCGGCGTCGAGCAGGCCGTCGCGCAGGGCGGCCATGACGGCGCGGTTGGAGGCCAGCGTCGAGCTCGACCCGCGCAGCAGCGCCGCGTTGCCGGACTTCAGGGCGATGCCGGCGGCGTCGGCGGTCACGTTGGGGCGGGCCTCGTAGATGATGCCGACCACGCCGAAGGGCACCCGCACCTGACGCACGGTGACGCCGTTGGCGTTGGTCCAGCCGCGCAGCACGTCGCCGATCGGGTCGGGCAGCCCGGCGAGCTGGCGCAAGCCGTCGGCCATGCCCTGCAGGCGCTCGGGGGTGAGGCGGAGCCGGTCGATCAGGGCGGCGCTCGTGCCCGCGGCCTCGGCGGCGGCCACGTCCTCGGCGTTGGCCGCCAGGATCGCGTCCTGCGCGGCGAGCAGGCGGTCGGCCATCGCGCCCAGCGCGGCGTCCTTGGTCGCCCGGGACGCCGTGGCGAGCGTGCGCGCGGCGGTGCGCGCGGCGCGGGCCTGGTCGGTGAAGGTCGTCATGGCCGCCAGTCTAGGATTCGGCGCCCGCTCCCCCGGTCGTGCCCGAGGACTGGTTCAGGCCCGGCGCAGGGTGCGGGCGTACCACAGCAGGGCGACGCCGAGCACGATCATGCCCAGGCCCAGGCCGCCCATCAGGCCGAGGGAGGGCGGGCCCGCCTGCGCGAACGTGCCACTGAGGAACAGCAGGACGCCACCGGCGACCAGGGCCACCCCGCTGCGGGTGAGGTAGCCGGCCAGTTGCTGCTGCTCGGAGGGGTCGGACGCCATGGGCCACACCCTAGACGCCGAACGCGTCAGCCCCGGAACTTCTTGCGCAGGATGAGCGCGTCGCGGTGCACCAGCTCGCGGTCGAAGCCCTCCCCGCGCTCGGCGGCGAGCTCGCGAGTGGAACGGCCGAGCATCGAGGGCACGTCGGTCGCGTCGTAGTTGACCAGGCCGTGCCCCACCAGCTGGCCGTCGGGGCCGTCGAGGCGCACCGGGTCCCCGGCGTGGAACTCGCCGGTGAAGCCGGTCACGCCGGCCGGCAGCAGGGACGCCCCGCGCTCGACCACGGCGCGCACGGCACCCGCGTCGAGGGTCAGGACGCCCTCGACCTTGGACGCGTAGGCCAGCCAGAGCATCTTCCGGGAGCGGCGGCGGCCCGACGGGTGGAACAGGGTGCCGACGGGCTCGCCGGCCAGCGCCTCGGCCACCGCGGTCGCCGAGGCCAGCACGGTGGTCACGCCGGCGTGGGTGGCGATGCGGGCGGCCTCCAGCTTGGTGGCCATGCCGCCGGTGCCGACGGTGGACCCGCTCCGGGAGGTGTCGACGACCAGCTCGTCGACCTCGGGCACGTCGGTGATCCGCCGCGCGCCCGGGCGTGCGGGGTGGTCGGTGTAGAGGGCGTCCACGTCGGAGAGCAGGAACAGCGCGTCGGCCTGCACCACGTGGGCGACCAGCGCGGCCAGGCGGTCGTTGTCGCCGAAGCGCAGCTCGTTGGTGGCGACGGTGTCGTTCTCGTTGACGACGGGCACGACGCCGAGGTCGAGGAGCCGGGTCAGGGTCCGCAGGGCGTTGGCGTAGGAGGACTGCCGGGTGATGTCCTCCACCGTGAGCAGGACCTGGCCGACGGTGAGTCCGTGCGCGGCGAACAGCGAGGTGTAGCGCGCCAGCAGCAGGCCCTGGCCCACCGAGGCGGCCGCCTGCCGGGTGGCGAGGTCGCGGGGCCTGGCCCGCATGCCGAGCGGGTCGAGGCCGGCGGCCACAGCGCCGGAGCTGACCACCACGACCTCCCGGCCGGACGCCCGGGCCGCGGCGATGGCGTCCACGAGGGCGTTCATCTGGGCCATGTCGATGCGCCCGAAGGCGTCGGTGAGCGAAGAGGACCCCACCTTGACGACGATCCGCCGCGCCTCGCCGACGGAGCGCCGGATGGCGGCACTCACCAGCCGTCCTCCTCGTCGGACGCCGCGCGCCAGCTCTGCTTGGGGTCACGGGGCTTGCCCTCGGCATCGGCCTTGGCCGCGTGGTACTCGGCGTCCATCTCGCGGCGGCGCACGACGGAGGGACGCTCGCTGTGGAGGCGCTCGTCGTCGCCGCGACGGGTGAGGATCTCGGCGCCGGACTGGATCTGGGGCGCGAAGTCGAACACGACCGGGTTCTCGCCGGCGCCGATGGCCACGGCGTCCCCCTCGCGGGCACCGAGGCGCAGCAGCTCGTCCTCGATGCCGAGGCGGGTGAACCGGTCGGCGAGGTAGCCGACGGCCTCGGGGTTGGTGAAGTCGGTCTGCTTGACCCAGCGCTCGGGCTTGGTGCCCTCCACGCGCCAGACGAAGCCGCCCTCGCCGTCGCCCATGCGGCGGATGCCGAACTCGGGGCCGCCGGCCACCGGCGCGGGCCGGATCACGATCCGTTGCGGCGCGGGGGCGGGCGCGGCGTCCCGGCGCTGGCGGACGAGGTCGGCCATCGCGAAGGTGAGCCCCTGCAGGCCCTCGCCCGACTTGGTGGAGATGCGGAAGACCTTCAGCCCGCGCTCCTCGAGGTCGGGCGTGACCAGGTCGGCCAGCTCGGCGGCGTCGGGGATGTCGACCTTGTTGAGTGCGACCAGGCGCGGCCGGTCCTCCAGGCCGCCGTGGGCGGCGAGCTCGCCCTCGATGATGTCGAGGTCGGTGACCGGGTCGCGGCCGGGCTCGTAGGTGGCGCAGTCGATGACGTGCACGATGGCCTGGCAGCGCTCGATGTGGCGCAGGAAGTCGAAGCCCAGACCGCGGCCCTCGGAGGCGCCCTCGATCAGGCCGGGCACGTCGGCGACGGTGTAGGTGGTCTCCCCCGCGACGACGACGCCCAGGTTCGGCACCAGCGTGGTGAAGGGGTAATCGGCGATCTTCGGCCGCGCGCGGCTGATCGCCGCGATGAGGGAGCTCTTGCCCGCGCTGGGGAAGCCGACGAGCCCGACGTCGGCGAGCACCTTCAGCTCGAGGACGATCGTGCGCTCCTCGCCGTCCTCGCCCAGGAGGGCGAAGCCCGGGGCCTTGCGCGCGGCGGTCGCCAGCGCGGCGTTGCCCAGGCCGCCCTTGCCGCCGGCCGCGATCACGACCTCGGCGCCCTCGCCGACCAGGTCGGCCAGGACCTCGCCGGTGTCGGCGTCGCTGACCACGGTGCCCTCGGGCACGGCCAGCACGACGTCGTCGCCGTTGGCGCCGCGGCGGTGGTCGCCCTCGCCGGGCTGGCCGTTGGTGGCGCGGCGCTGGGACTGGCGGTGGTAGTCGACGAGCGTGGTCAGCCCGAGGTCGACGCGCAGGACGACCGAGCCGCCGTCACCGCCGTTGCCGCCGTCGGGGCCGCCCAGCGGCTTGAACTTCTCGCGGTGCACAGAGGCGCACCCGTGGCCACCGTTGCCACCGGAGACACGCAGGGTCGCGCGGTCGACGAACGAGGGAATGGCCATGGGCGCAGAGTCTACCGGCCCCGGCCGGGCCCGGTTCCGCGGAACGCGTCCATGACCCGCCGCTCCCGCTTCGTCGGACGCCCCGCGCCCCGGTCGCGCACCGCCACCTTCCCCACCATCTCGGGGATGGGCGGCGGCTTGGCCGGCGTGTGGTCGAGGTAGGCCTGCTGGGCGATCGCGGCGCCCACGCGCTTGACCAGGGTCGGGTCGACGACCTCGACGATGCGCTCCTCGTCGGCCCGGCGCACCCGGATGGTGTCCCCGGTCGCGACGAGCTGGGCGGCCTTGGCCTGCTTGTCGTTGACGCGCACGTGCCCGCCGCGCACCCCCGCGGTCGCCTCGGACCGCGTCTTGTACAGGCGCACGGCCCACAGCCAGGCGTCGAGTCGTGCCATACCGGCCGAGCCTAGTAGGTCAGGCCGTGGCCCAGCCGCCAGACGTTGCCGTCGGTGTCGGTGTAGGCGTACGTCAGTCCCTCGGGCATGTACTGCTCCTTGGCGTAGCCCGGCACGTCGTTGGGCGAGACGCAGACGCCGTCGGCGTCCACCGCGATGACGGCCTCGGACGCCGGCAGCGTGATCGGCAGCCTGCCGTGGGCCGGGCTGGCCCCGGTGATGACGTCGTACTGGGCGTCGTAGAACGTCGAGAAGCCCGCCACCACGGCGTCGGCGAGCGGCTCGACCGAGTCGAGGATCCACGGCAGGGACACGTTGACCGACAGCACCACCTTCTGGCCGCGTTGCCGCGCGGTCCGGCACAGCTCGGTGACCCGCTTGATGCCGGTCAGCGTGGTCTCGGTGTACCACTCGTCGTTCAGCGCCTTGAGCATGCGGTCCTCGCACAGGGTGAGCTCGAGCAGGCCCGGGGTCGCGTTGAAGTAGTGCCCCGACTGCGGGTCGAGGATCAGGTAGAGCGCGTCGGCCGCCTCGGGGGTCTCGACGAGCTCCACGACGGCGCTCTCGCGCGCCTCCTGCCGCGCCTTGGCGGTCTTGGCCGCGGACTGGCGCGGGTCCTTGTGGAACACCTCCACGTACACGCTCGCGCCCTGGGCGAGCGGCAGCGTGCCGGCCGAGTTCTTCAGCACGACCAGCGACTTGCGGTGCGTCCGCGCAGCCAGCTCCCAGCCCGGCGAGCCCTTGACCGCGGCGTCAGCACCCGCGGCGTCCACGTAGGTCTTCTCGTCGAACAGGCCGAGGGTGAACATCTCCTCCAGCAGCGCGCGGCAGGCCGCGTCGACGCGGGCCGGGGAGATCCAGCCGGCCTCGATCGCCGCGCGCAGGTCGGCGGTGTTGTTGGTGTCGGCGACGATGTCGGTGCCCGCGTTGATGGTCTTGGCGAACCGCTCGGGGATCGACAGCTCCTCCACGCCCCAGCACATGTTGTCGGTGATGCCGGAGTCGGAGTTGATGTAGCCGGTGAACCCCAGTTGGCCGCGCAGCAGGTCGTTGAGGATGTAGTGGTTGAACGCGAAGCCGACCTCCTCGTAGGGGATGTCCTTGCCGTCGACCGACTGCCAGCTCGACTTCTTGATCGACGGCGCCGAGTAGTACGGCATGAAGGACGACGTCTTGACCGCGGCGCGGAACGGCGGGAGGTGGTAGGTCTCGAAGCTGCCCGGGGTCGGGTAGCAGTTCCACTTGCCCTCGACGTAGTGGGGGTCGAAGCCGTTCTCGCGGGCGCCGCCACCCGGGAAGTGCTTCATCGTGGTGGCGAGGCTGTCGGGGCCCAGCTCGTCGCCCTGCAGCCCGGCCACGAGGCGCTCCACGATCTCGGAGATCAGCTCCGGGTCCTCGCCGAACGTGCCGTAGATGCGCTGCCAGCGCGGGTCGGTGACGACGTCGGCCATGTACATGTAGCCCTTGCGGATACCCGCGGCCAGCCACTCGGCACGGACGGCGGCGGCGAACTCGCTGGCCAGCGAGGCGTCCCCGCCGGCGGCCTTGTCGCCCAGGATCGCCGCGGCGATGCCCATCGTCGCCGGGAACGTCGAGAACATGCCGACCGAGTCGTTCATCCCGAACACCATCTCGCCGTTCTCGTTGCGCGAGTTGGACGCCGCGATCGTCGGGATGCCCAGCCGCGTGCCCTCGGCGACCTCGTTCATCCGGTTGTTCCACTCCGCCAGCTGCGACGGGGAGAAGTTGTCGCGCAGGATGAAGTGGCGCAGGTGCATCTGCTCGATCGTGTGCGTGGTCGGGTACACCTTCCGCGTCGCGAAGATGGACGTCCCCGCCTCGATGGTGCGCTCGTCGAGGACGCCGTCGTCGGAGGTGGCCTCCCCCTCGGGAACGCCGTAGCCGGTGAACCGGGTGTTGATCAGCATCAGGCCGACCTTCTCGTCCACCTCCATGCGGGAGACGAGGTCGGCGGCGCGCTCGGCCGGGGTCAGGCGCCAGTCCTCGTACGGGTCGAGCTCGCCGTTGCCGTTGAGGTCCTTGAAGTCGAGCCCGTCGACGCTGATGAGCTGCTTGGAACGGACCTGGAGGTTGGGCTGGCGCATGCCGGAAGCCTAGGGCGCCTTCGGCCCCCGCGTGCCGAGTCCGACGAACCTCGTCCCGGCGTCCAGCAGGCGGGGCAGCGCCTGCGCCACGCCCTCGGCCGTCCCGCCGGCCGGGCGGTTGAAGTGGCCCAGCACGATGTCCCCGGCCCGGGCCCTGGCCAGCCGCTGGGCGACGCCCGCCGGACCGAGGGTGGCGCCGTCGTCGAGGTTGACGCTCAGCCCCGCGATGGGCGCCCCGAGGTCGATGGCGATGGCCGCGGCCACCTCGTCGCAGTGTGCGGTGCCCGGGCGCATCGTGGCGGGCAGCGCCCCGGTGTTCTCGACGAACCAGTCGAACCCCGCCGTGACCTCGTCGTACACCTCGCCGACGTCGGCGGTCCCGGCGATGCCGTAGGCGCTGCGCCCGGCCACCGAGAGCGGCACGTGGCGCGTCCCGTGGCTGGCCAGCACGAACAGTGGGTCGGCGGCCAGCTCGGCCGCCAGGGCGGGGTTCGCGGCGATCCAGCGGGCGTTCAGGTACAGGGTGGCGGCCACCTCGTGGCGGCGCAGCGTCTCGATCAGGGCCTCGTCGTAGCCCGACCCGGCGGTGCCGCCGCCGCACGCGTCCAGCGTGAGGGCCACGCCGTCGGCGTCGGGGGCGGGGCTGTTCTGGTCACCGAGGCGGTTGACCACGCCGTCAACCTCCCAGCCCCACTCGGACGCCGCGCGCCCCGCGTACCGCGACACGATCTCCGCGCGCGAGGGCAGGGTACGGGACGCCGTGGCCGGCCCGGCCGTCGGGCTCGGGCTGGCCGACGGGCTGGGGGCCGGGGTCGGGGCGGTGCTCGGCGTCGCTGCAGGGGTGCTCGCCGCGGAACCCGTGGTCGCGAGGTCGGAAGGCTCCGCGGCCGGCGGTCGGGCGCAGCCGGCCCCGACCGCGGCAGCGGCACCCAGCAGCAGCCCGCGGCGTCCGAGGGTGCGTGCATGCGAAACGGGGGCGGCCATCAGGCCACCCCCGTCGTCACGTGCTTGCTCAGGCATCCGCCTGCGCGATGCTCACGATCTTGCGACCGCGACGCTCACCGAACTCGACGGTGCCCTCCTTGAGGGCGAACAGGGTGTCGTCCTTGCCGCGGCCGACGTTGTCGCCCGGGTGGAACTTGGTGCCACGCTGGCGGACGAGGATCTCGCCGGCGTTGACCTCCTGGCCGCCGAAGCGCTTCACGCCGAGGCGCTGCGCGTTCGAGTCACGACCGTTGCGCGAGCTGGATGCGCCCTTCTTGTGTGCCATGTCGTGAACCCCTTCAGCTCTCGATGCCGGTGATCTTGACGCGGGTGTAGCGCTGACGGTGACCCATGCGCTTCTTGTACCCGGTCTTGTTCTTGTACTTGAGGATGCGGATCTTCGGGCCCTTGTGCTCGGCCACGATCTCGGCCGTCACGGACACCTTCTCCAGCTTGCCCGCGTCGGTGGTGATGGCGTCGCCGTCCACCAGCATGAGCGGGGTGAGGTTGACGGTGGAGCCCACCTCAGCGTCGGTGATCTTGTCGACGGTGAGGACATCACCGACAGCCACCTTGTGCTGGCGTCCGCCGCTGCGCACGATCGCGTACACGCCTGACCTGCTTTCCTGAATCAAATCGTCTGTGTCGAACAACGAGGCGTCGAGCGCCTCGCATTCACGCGGTGCCGGAGGCGACGCATGGACGCACGCCCGCACGGGCACCGGGGATCAAGAATACGTCCCGCCACCACGAGGGTCAAACCGAGCGGTCTGCGGCGAGCCGCCCGACGAACTCGGCGACCGCCGCCGCCACGCGCGCGCCCGCGGGCCGCCGGAAGGAGTGGGTGGCGCCCGCCACCACGACGAGCTCGCGCGGCCCCGCCTGGGGCTCGGCCAGCGCCTGTTCGAGCTCGGCCGGCGAGCCGAACGGGTCGCGCGCGCCCGAGACCAGCAGCACGGGGACGCCGACCGGCGCCAGCTCCCCCAGCCGCGACTGCGCGGGCTTGCCGGGCGGGTGCAGCGGGAAGCTGAGCGCGACGACGCCGGCCAGGTCGGCGTCCCACGTGCGGCAGGCGATGCGGGCGCCGGCCGAGCGGCCGCCCGTGACCACCGGGACGCCGGGCCAGGTCGCGCGGACCGCCTCCACCCCGCACAGCCAGGCGGGGTCTGACGCCGGCGGGCGGGGGCCGACCTTGCGGCCCGCCACGCGCCAGGGCAACTCGTAGGTGACGACCGCCCAGCCGTGGCCGGGCAGCTTGGCCGCCACGGCGTCCAGGTCGACGGTGCGCACCTGGCCGGAGTGCCCGCCGCCGAGCAACAGGACGCCGCGCACCTGGTCGGGTGCGGCCACGTGCAGGAGGCCGGGACCGTCGGGGGTGGCCACCTCGCGGGTGTCGCTGCTCGTCACGGGCCACATCCTCTCATCTGTTCTCATGGTCGTCTCACCGGCCTGCAGGGTGGGGTCTGGCACGATGACGGACATGCCCACCTCGAACGCACCCGCCCCCCAGGGGCGCGGCAGCATCCGGTGGCGCCTGATCCTCGGCCCCGGCCCCGGAGACGGGGCCTCAGCGGGGGCGGGAGGGACTCAGTCGTCCCACTCGTCGTCGTCGTCCCACTCGTCATCGTCATCGTCGCCGTACACGGGCTTCTGCACGACCTTCTTGACCGCGGTGACCTTCGCGCGCTCGGCGGCAGCCCGCTCGCCGGCGATCCGGGCGGCCTCGGCCTCGGCCTCGCGCTGGGCCACGACCTCGTCGAGGGCGACCGACCACGAGGCGCCGGGGGCGACCAGGCCGTCACCCTCGGGCTGCTGGCCGGCGGTGTCGACGGCGCCGGCCTCGGTCGCGGTCTCGGTCGCGGTCGCGGGAGGGTGCGTCGCGCCCGACCGGGCGCCGACCACGATCGCGGCACCCAGTTCGCGCTGGTGGTCGGGCGAGGCGCCCAGGATCCCCACCGTCGCGCCGATCGCAGCGCTGCTCGCGAGCAGCGCCGTCACCGCGATGACCGTCACCTTGTTGCGCACGCCGACACACCTCTCCTTGATCTCGCCCCAGTCAACCGGCCCACCATGAGCATCCGTTGACGGGAAGATGAGAGGTTTCTCATCCGGCGAAGGGCCACCCCACGACCATCCCGTCGGGGCGGCCGGGCTCGATGTAGTGCTCCCAGCCCATCATCGCCGCGAAGCCCTGCTCCGGCATCGCGAGCATGCCCGCGGCGTCCGGCTGGGAGGCGTGCGCGGCGAGGGCCGCGCGCTTGGCGTCCAGCCACGGCGTGACGTCCACGGCCCAGTGCAGCTCCGCCTCGGGCGTCCCCAGCGGGTTGCCGTCGTCCAGGGGCGCGTCGACGTCCCAGTCCCCCTCCATGCCCGCCTCGACGGCCAGCGCGAACAGGCGACGCGCGGCGTCCCGGTTCATGGTCACCTCGAGGTACCGCGGACGCCGAGCGGCCAGCTCCGCGGCCTGCCGCACCACCCGGTGCACCTGGATGTGGTCGGGGTGGCCGTAGCCGCCGTGCCAGTCGTAGCCGACGACGACGTCGGCGTCCTCCTCGTCGAGGACGTCGGCGATCGTGCGCGCCACCGTGGCGACGTCAGCGTTCATGAAGGCGTCGGGGTGGCCGTTGGTGTCCCAGCCCGTCATGCCGGAGTCGAGGTGGTCGAGCCAGACCAGGCGCTGGGCGCCGGTCACCTCGGCGGACGCCGCGGCCTCGGCGCGGCGCAGCTCGGCGAGGTCGCCGTCGTGGCCGTCGGGGATCGTGCCGTGGTCGCCGCCCGTGCCGTACACCACGACGACGCGGTGGCCCTCGGCGGACAGGCGGGTCATGCTGCCCGACGTCTGGCTGGCCTCGTCGTCGGGGTGGGCGTGGACGAACACGATGGTGGACACGGTGGTCCATGGTGCCAGAACGCGGGCGTGGCAACCTTGAGGAGTGCAGTTGATGTCCCTGACCGCCGGCGACGAGGTCCGCCTGGCCCGCCTGCGGCGGATGAAGGCGATCGCCCTGTCCCTGCTCGTGTTCGCCGCGGTGGTCTACCTCGCCACCCTCCGGCTCGACCACAGCGGCGTGTGGGGCTACGTGAACACGATGTCCGAGGCGGCCATGGTCGGCGCCCTGGCGGACTGGTTCGCCGTGACCGCGCTGTTCCGCCACCCGTTGGGGATCCCCATCCCGCACACCGCGATCATCCCCCGCAAGAAGGACGAGCTGGCCGGCTCGTTGCAGTCCTTCTTCGCCTCCAACTTCCTCACCGAGGAGGTCGTCCGCGAGCGCATCGCCGACGCCGGCCTCGCCCGCCGCGGTGGGCGCTGGCTGCGCGACGAGGCCCACGCCCGCCGGGTCGTGGGCGAGGGCGTCCGGGTCGCCCGGGCGCTGCTCGGCCGGATCAAGGACGACGACGTGCGCACCCTGGCCGTCGACGTGGTGCTCCCCCGCCTCGACCGCGAGCCCGTCTCGCAGGTGACCGGCGCCCTGCTCGACAGCATCGTCGCCGACCGCGCGCACAAGGGCTTCGTCGACCTGGTGCTGCGCGAGGTGCACACCTGGCTGACCAAGAACCCGAAGGCCTTCACCGCGATCCTGCACGAGCGGGCGCCCCGGTGGTCGCCCCACTTCGTCAACCAGCGGGTGGTCTCGGCGCTGTACTGGCAGGCCCTCGACTGGGTCTCCGCGGTGCGCGACGACCCCGAGCACACGGCCCGCAAGGGGCTGGACGACCTGCTGCTCCGCATCGCCGGTGACCTGCAGGCCGACCCGTCGGTGCAGGCCCGGTTCGAGGCGCTCAAGACCCGCTTGCTCACGCACCCGCAGATCGGCCAGACCGTCGTGTCGCTGTGGGCCAGCGTGCGCCGCAGCCTCGAGTCGGCCCTCGACGACGCCGACTCCGACCTGCACGCGCGGGCGGTCCGCGGCGTCCAGGAGCTGGGTGAGGCCCTCGAGAACGACCCGGCCATGGCCGACCGCGTCGACTCCACCGCCTCGGACGCCGCCGCCTGGCTCGTCACCACCTACGGCCACGAGCTCAGCTCGGTGATCAGCCACACGATCCAGCGCTGGGACGGCCGCGACGCCAGCAAGCGCATCGAGCTCTACGTGGGCCGCGACCTGCAGTTCATCCGCATCAACGGCACCGTGGTGGGTGCCCTCGCCGGCCTCGTGATCCACACGGTCAGCCAGCTCGTCCTGTGATGGCCGGCCCGGAGCGCACCCGCACCCTGGTCACGACGGCCGGGGTGGTGGTCCTCGCGGCGGTCACCGCGGGGTCGCTCTTCGGGCGGGAGGACCCGGTCCGCGGGCTCGTCGTGGCCGGGTTGGTGCTCGCCCTCGGGGCCGCGCTGGTCCTGCCCCAGCTGCGCACCGGACGCCACACCCCGTGGTCGCAGGCGCGGGGGCGGGTGGCGCCCGGCCACGCCGTGGTGCTCTGGAAGCCCGGCTGCGCCTTCTGCGAGCTCCTCCTCCGCGCGGTCGGCGACGACCCGCGCGTCACCTGGGTCAACGTGTGGGCCGACCCCGAGGCCAACGCCGCGGTGCGCACGCACAACGACGGCAACGAGCTCACCCCCACCGCGCTCGTCGGCGACCGGGTGCTGGTCAACCCGTCGGCAGACGCCCTCCGGGCGGCGCTGGACGCCGACCCGGCCTGAGCCGGGCCGACGCCCACGTCAACGCGTCAGGACCCCGCGGGACCCGCGGTGTCGACCTGCTCGCCCGGGGCCTCGGCGTGGGCCGCGGGCTCGGCGGGCGCCTCGGCCGGGGACGACGGCGAGGACTCGGAGCGACCGCCCCGCGACCGGCCTCCGCGCGACCGGGCGCCACGGCGTCCGTTCGGGTCACGGTCGCCACCGTCGGCCGGCGCCTGGTCGGCGACCGGGGCCTCGTGGGTGTGGTAGCCGCGGCCCTTGCAGGTCTCGCACTGGACGGTGAACGCCTCGGCGAGGCCGGTGCCGATCCGCTTGCGCGTCATCTGGACCAGGCCCAGCGACGTGACCTCGGCCACCTGGTGGCGGGTGCGGTCGCGGCCCAGGCACTCGACGAGGCGGCGCAGCAGCAGTTCGCGGTTGGCGGGCAGCACCATGTCGATGAAGTCGATGACGATGATGCCGCCGATGTCGCGCAGGCGCAGCTGGCGGACGATCTCCTCGGCCGCCTCGAGGTTGTTCGACGTGACCGTCGCCTCGAGGTTGCCCTGCGTGCCGGTGAACTTGCCGGTGTTGACGTCGATGACGGTCATGGCCTCGGTGCGGTCGATGATCAGCGACCCGCCCGAGGGCAGGTGCACCTTGCGCTCGAGTGCCTTGGCCACCTGCTCGTGGACGCGGAACTTCTCGAAGATGTCGCCCTCGCTCGCGCGGTCCCAGCGGCGCAGTCGCTCGGCCAGGTGCGGCGCCACGTGGGTGACGTAGGCCTCCATGGTGTCCCAGGCGTCCTCGCCCTCGCCGTTGCCGTCGACGATGAGCTTGGTGAAGTCCTCGGTGAACAGGTCACGCACGATGCGGACGGTCAGGTCGGGCTCGGTGTAGAGCTGCTGCGGGGCGGAGCCCTGCTTGACCTTCTTCTCGATGACCTCCCACTGCGCCTTGAGGCGGCTGACGTCGCGCTCGAGCTCCTCCTGCGAGGCGCCCTCGGCGGCGGTGCGGACGATCACCGAGGCGTCGTCGCCGACGGCCTCGTCGAGGATGCCCTTGAGGCGGTTGCGCTCGTTCTCGGGCAGCTTGCGGGAGATGCCGGACAGCTGGCCGCCCGGGCAGTAGACCACGTAGCGGCCGGGGATCGAGATGTTCGCGGTCAGGCGCGCCCCCTTGGCGCCGATCGGGTCCTTGGTGACCTGCACCAGGATCGCCTGCCCCGACTTCAGGACTTTCTCGACCTTGCGGTCGTCGCCGGTCACGCCGAACGTCTCCCAGTCGACCTCGCCGGCGTACAGCACGGCGTTGCGGCCGCGGCCGATGTCGATGAACGCGGCCTCCATGCTGGGCAGCACGTTCTGCACGCGGCCCAGGTACACGTTGCCGATCAGCGAGGCGGAGCTGGCGCGGTCGACGTAGTGCTCGACGAGGACGCCGTCCTCCATCACCGCGATCTGCGTGTAGTCGTCGGCCTGGCGGATCAGCATCTGCCGGTCGACCGACTCGCGGCGGGCCAGGAACTCGGCCTCGGACAGGATCGGAGCCCGGCGGCGGCCGGCGGCGCGCCCCTCGCGGCGGCGCTGGCGCTTGGCCTCCATGCGGGTGGAGCCCTCGATGCCGGTGATCTGGTCGGCGGCGCTCTCGGACCCGCCACGGCTGCGGCTGGCGCGCGGCTCGCGCACCTTCACCACGACGTCGACGCCGTCCTCGGCGCCCTCGGTCCCGGTGTCCTCACCGCGGCGGCGGCGGCGACGGCGGCGGCGGCCGCTGCTGGGCGTCGCCTCCTCGCCCTCACCGTTCTCGTCGTCGGCGTCGCTGTCGTCGTCCTCGGACGCCGAGCCCTCGGCCTGGTCGTCGCCCGAGTCGTCGGCGTCGGAGTCGTCGCCGTCCTCGGAGTCGGAGCCCCGACGGCGGCGGCGGCCACCACGGCGGCGCCGGCGGCGGCGCGGGGCCGCGTCGTCGGAGTCGTCGGAGTCGTCGCCGTCGTCGGCGCCCTCGGCGTCGGTGGAGTCGTCGGAGTCTGAGTCGTCGCCGTCCTCGGCCTCGTCGGCGGCCTCCTCGTCACCGGCGTCGCCGCTGATCGCGGCGGCCAGGTCCTGGAGGGCGGCGGAGACGTCGTCGGGGTCGATGGCGTCGGCGGTGGCGTCGTGCTGGTGCTCGGCGCTCAGCTGGGCCAGGCCCTCGGCAACGGGGTCGGCGCCCTCGGCGTCCGCCTCGGGCTGGGGCTCGGGCTGCGTCGCCCGCGTGCGGCGGCGGGACGTGCGGCGGCGGGGGGCGGGGGCCGGCTCGGGCTCAGGTTCCGGCTGGAGCTCGACGGACTCGTCGACGGCCGGCTCCTCGGCCTCCTCGGCGGGCTCGTCACCCTCCACGGCCTCGGCGGCGGCGTCCTCGACGGGAGCCTCCTCCTCGACGGCGTCGTCGGTGTCGGCGACGGCCTCCTCCTCGAGCGGGGTGGCCTCCGCGACGGGCTCGCCGGCGACCTCGGCCCACTCGGCCTCGACGGACTCGGGCTCGGCGGCGGGCGGTGCGATCTCGGCGGGCGCCGGGGTGGGCGCTATCTCCTTGGGCGGGCCGGCCGGGCGGCTCGCGGCGCGCCGGCGGCGGCGCGGCGGTGTCGCGGGGGCGGAGTCGGCGGACTCGGGGGTAGCGCCGGTCGGGACATCCGAATCGAGCATGTGCTCTCCTCACACGGCAGGCGGACCTGCCGGACATGGGGCACGCGGCGACCGGACGGCCGGGGCGTGCCAAAGCTTGCGGTTTTCTCGGGAACCCGCCGCGGTCGAGGGCTCACATTCGTCGCGGCCTGGCGCCCGGTCGGGCGCCGGTGGCGGCGTCCAACCTGTCGCTCATTGTTCCACACCCCGTGCCGAAACCCCAGCTAGTCGGACGGGCGAGCCTCGAAGGGACCCACGATCCGGGTGCCGTCCCACTCGCCCTGGGCCAGCCGGGTGAGCAGGGGCGGGTCGGTCGGGACGAAGCCCTCCTCGACCTGCCCGAGGGCCTGCAGGACGTCGTCGGGCCGCACCAGCGGCGTCCCGTGGCGGGAGACCAGGCGCAGCGTGGCGTCGTCGGCCACCTCGAGGCCGATGATCGCCTCGCGGGCGTCGAAGGTGCGCATGCCGGTCTTGGTCATGCGCTGGACCTCCACCACCTCGGCGGCCAGCAGGGCGGCCACGGCGCGGTCGAGCACCTCGCGCGGCACCCCCGTGACCCCGATCTGCCACGCGGACGCCGTGAGCCGGTCCGCGATGCCGCCCGGCGGCGCCGGCACCACCTCGAGGACGTGCAGCCCGTCGGGCAGCGCCGCGTCGAGGGCGACCCGCACGGCCTCGGGGTCGGCGACCTCGCGCAGCCCGATCTCGAGGTACTCGGCCTCGGTGGCCGCGCCGGTCGGGGACGCGTTCGCGAACGACACCCGCTGGTGGGGGTTGTAGCCGGAGCTGTAGGCCATGGGGACGCCCGCCCGGCGCAGCGCACGCTCGAAGGCGCGGCTGAAGTCGCGGTGGCTGGTGAAGCGGGCGCGGCCGCGCTTGGCGTAGCGCACCTGGAGCTTCTGGACCGGCGGGGCCTGCTGCTCGGGCTGCTTGCGGGGAGCGTTCGTCACGGCGCGGAGCCTACCGCCACGGCGACTGGCTAGGGTGGCAGGGTGCAGATCGACTACCGCAGCTTCACCCCCTCCGACGTCGGCGACGACGAGCTCCGCGGCTGGTTCGAGGCGGTCGGCCTGGGCTTCGGCCAGGGCCGCGCCCAGGACGAGGCGTTCACCCGCTGGCGGGCCGACATCGTCCGTGACGGCTGGCGCCTCGACGGCGCGTACGCGGCCTCCCCGGCCTTCGGGCTGGGCGCCGACGTCCCCGTCGGCACGTTCGCCACCACGACCCAGACCATCAACACCGGCGCCGGGCACCTCGAGCCGGCCTGCTTCATCACCGACGTCACCGTGCGCACCACCCACCGCCGCCGCGGGTTGCTGACCCGGCTCATGGGTGACGCCCTGCGCCGCGCCCGCGACGAGGACCTGTCCCTCGCGGCCCTGACCGTGACCGAGGGCGGCATCTACGGCCGGTTCGGGTTCGGCGTGGCGACGACGTACACCCGCGCCGAGCTCGACACGGGCCCCCGGTTCCAACTGACCCGCGACATCGAGCCCCGGGTCGAGCTGGCCACGCCCGCGGCGTCCGTGGCGGCGCGCCGGGAGGTCTTCGACACCTTCCACGCGACGCACCGCGGGTCGCACCAGCGCCTGGCGTTCTACGACCCCTACCTGTCGGGCGAGTGGGACTTCGACAAGAACGGCCCGAACCACGACGTCCGCAGCGCCGTGCACCTGGGCGCCGACGGGCGCCCCGACGGCGCGGTCTCCTACCTGTTCGAGGAGAACGGGTCGCAGCTGCGGGTGCTCGACCTGCTCGCCGCCAACGCCGAGGCGGAGTTGGGCCTGTGGCAGTTCCTCGGGGCGATCGACCTGGTGGAGAAGGTCGTGGTGCGGCGGCTGCCCCCCACCACGGCCCTGCCCTGGGCCCTGGCGGACCCGCACCGCCTCAAGGTCACCGGGAGCGGGGACTACACGTGGCTCCGGGTGCTGGACGTGCCCCGCGCCCTGGGCGTGCGCGCGTTCGAGTCCGACGGTGAGGTCAGCTTCACCGTCGACGACGCGCAGGGGCTGGCCTCGGGGTCGTACCGGCTCGTGGTCCGCGACGGGCGGGCCGAGGTGGCCCCGGCGTCCGGCGCGCACCTACGCCTCGACGTCCGGGCCCTGGGCAGCCTCTACCTCGGCCTCGTGGACGCCCACGTGCTGGCCGCCGCGGGGCAGGTGACGGGCCCGGCGTCCGAGGTGGACGCGCTGTCGGCGCTGTTCCGCACGGCCCTGCCCCCGGTCAACGCCTCGGGGTTCTGACTCAGCGACGGGTGGGCAGGCCGGCGGGCGGGCGTCCCTCCGCCGCGGTGAAGGCCTCCGCGTAGGCGGCCACGGCCGTGGGCAGGGTCGCGTGGACGTTCTCCGGACCCACCGCGGCGAGCAGCCCGGCCTTGTCGAACAGCTCCAGCACCTCGGCCTTGACGCGCGCGAGCGCGAAGGTGATCCCCCGGGACTCCAGGTCGGAGCGCAACTCCTCCAGCGCGTCCACGGCGGTGAGGTCGGGGTCGATGTTGGCCTCGGCGTTCAGCAGGAACCACCGCACCGGGCCGTCGGCCTCGTCGAGGGCCAGACGCGCCCGCTGGACGAAGTTGGCGGCGTTGGCGAAGAAGAGCGGCGCGTCGTAGCGGAACACCAGCAGGCCCTCGACCTGGGTGGCCCCCGGGTGGTCGTCGATGTCGTGCATGCCGGCCACGTCGGGCACGAAGCCGAGGACGCCGTCGTGCGGCTGGGCGATCCGCCGGATGACGTCCAGGATGCTGAGCGCCACCGCGACCCCGATGCCCCCGAGCACGCCCAGCACCACGACGCCGATGGCGGTGGCGGCCGTGAGCACGACCTCGCTGCGCCGGAAGCGGGCGATGCGGGCCAGGGCCGCCCCGTCCACGAGCCGGGTCGCGGCGAAGATGATGATGGCGCCCATCGCCGCGCTGGGGAACGTGGACAGCACCGGGCCGGCGACGAGCAGGACGAGGACGACCCCGGCCAGCGCCACCAGCGAGTGCGCCTGGGTGCGGCTGCCGACGGCGTCGCCGAGCACGGTGCGGCTGCCGCTCGAGCTCACCGGGAAGGCCTGCGTCAGGCCCGCCGCGAGGTTGGTGGCCCCGAGCGCGAGCAGTTCCTGCCCCGCGTCGATGTCCTCGTGGCGGCGGGCGGCGAACGCACGCCCGGTCAGCACGTTGTCGGAGTAGCCGACCAGCGCGATGCCCACGGCCCACGGCAGGACCGCCAGCAGGTCGATGCCGGCGAAGTCGGGCAGGCGCGGCAGGGGCAGGCCCAACGGCACCTCCCCGATCGTGACCAGCCCCCAGCCGGCCACGGCCGGCAGCGCCGCCACCCCGCCCGCGGCCAGCATGACCAGCAGCGGTCCGGGCCAGCGCGGCCGCCACGCCTTGAGCGCGAACACGGCGACCAGCACGGCCGCAGCCATCCCGACGGAGGGCAGGTGGACGGCGCCCACCTGCGCCGCGAGGGAGGCGACCTCCTCGATGGGGCCGTCCCCGGTGACGTCCAGCTTCGTGACCCGGCCCAGCTGCGAGGAGATCATCAGGACCGCGACCCCGATGAGGTAGCCCTGCAGCACCGGCTTGGAGAGCAGCGTGGCCAGGAACCCCAGGCGGGCCACCCACCCCAGCAGGCCGACGAGGCCGACGGCCAGCGCGAGCACCGCGGCCGCGTCGGCCCAGCGCTCGGGCCCGATGGACGCCGTGACGACCCCCAGCGCGGCCGCGGTCATCAGCGCCGTGGTCGACTCGGGGCCGACCGACAGCTGGCGCGAGGACCCGACGAGCGCGTAGATCGCCAGCGGCGCCAGCATCCCCCACAGCCCCACGACCGGCGGTAGACCCGCGATCTGGGCGTACGCCATCACCTGGGGGACGAGGTAGGCCGTCACGGTGAGGCCGGCCATGACGTCGGGCCGCAGCCAGGCCCGGTCGTAGTTCCGCAGCACGGCCAGGCCCGGGAGGTACCGCTCCCAGCCCCGGGTCCGCGCGCTCTCCATGGCGGGAGGGTAGTGGTCGGTGGGCGTCCGCGGGGCCGGGGCGCGCCAACCCGTGGCACAACCTACGGGCCCGTAGGTTGAAGCCCTAGAGTGACGCCCATGACCTACGCCGGCCGCCCCGCAACCTCCGCCACGGACGCCGTCCGCGCCGCCCGCGACTTCCTCCTGCACCACCCCCACGACTACGACACCGTCGTGCGCGACTTCGCCTGGCCGCGGCTGGAGGAGTTCAACTTCGCCCTCGAGTGGTTCGACGTGGTCGCCGGCGAGCACCCCGACCGCGCCGCGGTGACGATCGTCGAGGAGGCCACGGGCGAGACCCACTCCTGGTCCTACGGCGAGCTGGCCCGTCGCTCCGACCAGGTCGCCTCGTGGCTCGTGGACCTGGGCATGCGCCCCGGCGACAAGATGGTCGTGATGCTGAACAACACCATCGAGCTGTGGGAGATCCTCATGGCGCTGATGAAGGTCGGCGCGGTGGCGATCCCCACCTCGACCCTGCTCAACGACGAGGACCTGGCCTGGCGCATCGCGACCGCCGACGCCCGGTTCGCCATCGCCCCGGTGACGCTCGCCGACCGGTTCGACCTCGCCCGGGCCGACACCCTGAAGATCGCCGTGCCCGCCACGTGGGCCCACGACGAGCCCGCCCCCGAGGGCTGGGAGCGCTGGGGAGCCTCGTTCGGGGCGTCCGAGGCCTTCACCCCGGCGGGGCCGACCCCGGCCGACGCGACGTCGCTGCTGTACTTCACCTCGGGCACGACCGCGCGCCCGAAGCTCGTGCGGCACACGCAGGTCTCCTACCCCGTCGCCCACCTGTCGACCATGTACTGGCTGGGCGTGCGCCCCGGCGACGTGCACCTGAACATCTCCTCGCCGGGCTGGGGCAAGCACGCGTGGAGTAACTTCTTCTCCCCGTTCCTGGCGCAGGCGACGGTGTTCATCCTCAACTACGAGCGGTTCAGCGCCGAGCGGCTGCTGCAGGTGATGGACACCCACCAGGTCTCGAGCTTCTGTGCTCCCCCCACGGTGTGGCGCATGCTGATCCAGGCCGACCTGACCCGCCTGTTCCGCCCGCCGCGCGAGCTCGTGGGCGCCGGCGAGGCACTCAACCCCGAGGTGATCAACAAGGTCCGCGACGCGTGGCACAACACCATCCGCGACGGGTACGGCCAGACCGAGATGACGTGCTGCATCGGCAACTCCCCCGGCCAGCCGGTCAAGACCGGCGCGATGGGACGCCCCATGCCCGGCTACCGCGTCGTCCTGGTCGACCCCAACACCGACGAGCTGGTGGAGGGCGCCGGCGAGGGCGAGATCTGCCTCGACCTGTCCTACCACCACGCCGGCCTGATGGGCGGCTACTACGAGGCGCCCGAGCTGACCGCCGAGGCCTGCCGCGGCGGGTACTACCACACCGGTGACATCGGCACCCGGGACGAGGACGGCTACATCACCTACGTGGGCCGCGCCGACGACGTGTTCAAGGCGTCCGACTACAAGATCTCGCCCTTCGAGCTGGAGAGCGCGCTCATGCTGCACCCGGCCGTGGCCGAGTGCGCCGTGGTGCCCTCCCCCGACGAGGTGCGCGGTGCCGTCCCGAAGGCCTACGTGACGCTCGCGGGCGGGCACGAAGGCGGCCGCGAGGTCGCGGCGTCCGTGTTCGCGCACTGTCGCGAGCACCTCAACGGCTACCAGCTGGTGCGCATCATCGAGTTCACGCCGGCGCTGCCGAAGACGATCAGCTCGAAGATCCGCCGGGTCGAACTGCGCGCCGCCGAGGCGCAGCGGGTCGAGGCGGGGCAGGATGAGGGGCAGTACTTCTACCGCGACTTCCGATGAGGTGACCCGCGTGGCCCAGCCGTGGCACCGCCTGGCCGCAGCGCTCGTGGCGGCCGGCTGGGGCGCGAACCAGTTCGCCCCCATGCTGCTGGTCTACCGGGCCGAGCGGGGCCTGACGGAACAGGCCGTCACCGGCATGTTCGCCGTCTACGTGGCCGGCCTCGTGCCCGCCCTGCTGGTCGCCGCGTGGTGGAGCCAGCACCACGGCAAGCGCCCGATGCTGCGCATCTCCACCGTCCTGATGCTGCTCGGGTCCCTCCTCCTGCTGGCGGGTGCGGACGCCCCGTGGCTGCTGGCCGCCGGGCGCGTGGTCGGCGGGGTCGGGATCGGCTTCGCGATGGGGCCCGGTACCGCGTGGATGAAGGAGCTCTCCGCCGGTGAGGTGCCCGGCACCGGCGCGCGCCGGGCGGCCCTGGCCCTGACCGGCGGGTTCGCGCTGGGCCCCCTGGCCGCCGGCATCGCCGCACAGTGGCTGCCGGCCCCGCTCCACCTCACCTACGCCCTCCACCTGGTCGTGCAGGCGGTCGCGACCGTCCTGGTCTGGAACCTGCCCGAGCTCGACCGGGGTGACCACCCCACCCCCTCGGTGGGGCGCGTGGTCCGGCACGTGACCCAGGGCTGGTTCCTGCGCGCCGTGCTGCTC
This sequence comes from Propioniciclava sp. MC1595, assembly GCF_017569205.1. Lineage (GTDB taxonomy): Bacteria > Actinomycetota > Actinomycetes > Propionibacteriales > Propionibacteriaceae > Propioniciclava. The sequence continues at coordinate 1,314,465 of NZ_CP071870.1, read as the reverse complement.
ACGGCGCCGTGGGTGTTCGGCTGCGCCTCGGTGTCGTTCGCGGTCATGCCCTCGGTGATCGGCCCGCTCCCCGGCCTGCCGCGGATCGCCGCCGCCGGCGCGCTCGCCGGCCTCACGCTGGGCACGTCGGTGCTGCTGCAGCCGTCGATGAAGCGCTGGGCGACCAGCCACCCGGGTCGGGTGACCGCCCTCGGCATGGGCGTCACGGCGCTCGGCATGGGGCTCGCGACGGCCGCTGCGTTGCGGCCGGCGTGGTGGTGGCTGCCGCTCATCGCCGTGGTCCTGGGGTCCGCCCATGGGTTGGTCCTCGTGTGCTGCATGACCACGCTCGAGCTCAACACGCCGCAGGAACTCATGGCGGCGACGACCGCGGTGACCTACTGCCTGACCTACATCGGGTTCCTGTCGCCCTACGTGATCGCCGTGCTGTCGCTGGTCGGCCCCGCCTGGATCGCGCTCGCCGCCGGGGCGGGCATCGCGGCCGTGACCACGGCCTGGCTGGCCGCACAGCGGCTCACGGCTGCGGGGGGACCACCAGCGACAGCGTGACGATGCCGGCGCCGAGCAGGCCGAGGCAGACGACGTCCACCCACCGCTTGCGCACGTTGAGCAGGCCGACCCGGTCCTCGGGCAGGAACGCCCGGAGCAGCGTGGCGACGACGAACGTGGCCCCGATGGTGAACGACCCGCGCTTCCAGTGGCTCAGCCCCACCCACGCCAGCCCCACCGAGATGCCGACGAGCACCACGAACAACGGCCACTGGCCGAGGACGAGCTGGTACCACGGGCGCGGGGCCCGCGGCCCCTGGGCGGGCGACCAGGGGCCCCCGGGGTCGGCGTGGCTCACGAACCGGACGCTACCAGCGCCTCCGCGCGGTCCACGACGTTCGACAGCAGCATCGCGCGGGTCATCGGCCCAACCCCGCCCGGGTTGGGGGTGACCCACGCGGCCTTGTCCCAGACGTCGGGGGCCAGGTCACCCACGGTCTTGCCGTCGACGCGGCTGACGCCGACGTCGATGCAGACCGCACCCTCGCGGATCATGTCGGCGGTGACCATGCCGGGGACCCCGGCGGCCGCCACCACGATGTCGGCCCGGCGGGTGTGGTCGGCCAGGTCGCGGGTGCCGGTGTGGCACAGGGTCACCGTGGCGTTCTCGGAGCGGCGCGTCAGGATCAGGCCCAGGGGGCGACCCACCGTGATGCCGCGGCCGACGACCACGACCTCGGCGCCCTTCCACCCCACGCCGTGGCGCCGGACCAGCTCGACGATGCCGCGCGGAGTGCACGGCAGGGTGGCGGGCTCGTTGAGCACGAGGCGACCGAGGTTGATGGGGTGCAGGCCGTCGGCGTCCTTGTCGGGGTCGATCAGCGACAGCGCCCAGTTCTCGTCGAGGTGCTTCGGGATCGGCAGCTGCACGATGTAACCCGTGCAGGCGTCGTCGGCGTTCAGCCCCCGGATCGCCTCCTCGACCTGCGCGGCCGTGGCGTCGGCGGGCAGCTCGACCCGGATCGAGGAGATCCCCACCTGCTCGCAGTCACGGTGCTTCATGCGCACGTAGTTCTGCGAGGCCGGGTCCTCCCCGACCAGCACGGTGGCCAGCCCGGGCACGACGCCCCGCTCGCGCAGCGCGGCCACGCGGGTGGTCAGCTCGGTCTTGATCGCGGCGGCGGTGGCCACCCCGTCCAGCTTCTGTGCGGTCATGTCAGCGTCCGATCAGTGGAAGAAGTGGCGGGTGCCGGTGAAGTAGAGGGCGACGCCCTTGTCCCGGCACAGGGCGATGGTCTCGTCGTCGCGCACCGACCCACCGGGCTGGACGATCGCCTTCACCCCACCGTCGATGAGGATGGCCGGCCCGTCGCTGAACGGGAAGAACGCATCGGACGCCGCCACGCTCCCGGCGGCGCGCTCGCCCGCGCGCTCCACGGCCAGCTTGCAGGAGTCGACGCGGTTGACCTGGCCCATGCCCACGCCCACCGACGCCCCGTCGGAGGCGAGCAGGATGGCGTTCGACTTCACGGCCCGGCACGCGCGCCACGCGAAGGCGAGGTCGGCCAGCGTGGCCTCGTCGACGGCGTCGCCGGCCGCGAGGGTCCAGTTCGCGGGGTCGTCGCCGTCGGCCTCGATGGTGTCGGCGTGCTGCATGAGCATGCCGCCGGTGATCGGCTTGAGCTCGACGCCGCCGCCGGGGTAGTCGGGCGCGACGAGGATGCGGATGTTCTTCTTGCGGTTGAGGACCTCGACAGCACCGTCCTCGTAGCCGGGGGCGATGATCACCTCGGTGAACACCTCGGCGACCTGCTCGGCCATGGCCACGCTCACCGGACGGTTCGCCGCGATGACCCCGCCGAACGCCGAGACCGGGTCGCAGGCGTGGGCGCGGCGGTGGGCCTCGGCGATGTCGGCGCCGACCGCGATGCCGCACGGGTTGGCGTGCTTGATGATCGCCACCGCGGGCTCGGCGAAGTCGTACGCCGCGCGGTAGGCGGCGTCGCCGTCGGTGTAGTTGTTGTAGCTCATCTCCTTGCCGTGCAGCTGCTCGGCCTGGGCGATGCCGTCGGCCCCGTGGCCGTTGCGGTACAGCGCGGCGGGCTGGTGGCTGTTCTCGCCGTAGCGCAGCGACCAGGCCTTCGACCAGGTCGCGCCGACCCACGCCGGGAACCCGTCGCCGTCGGAGGAGTCGGTCAGGACGTTGCCCATCCACGAGGCCACCGCGACGTCGTAGGTGGCCGTGTGCACGAACGCGGCCGCGGCGAGCGCCTTGCGCTGCTCGAGGGTGAAGCCGCTGGCAGCGAGCGCCTCGGTCAGCTGCCCGTACTGCTCGGGCGAGGTGATGATCGCCACGCTCGGGTGGTTCTTCGCGGCCGCACGCACCATCGAGGGCCCGCCGATGTCGATCTGCTCGACGCACTCGTCCGGCGAGGCGCCGGAGGCGACCGTCTGCGTGAACGGGTAGAGGTTGCTGACGACCAGGTCGAAGGGCTCGACGCCGAGCTCACCCAGCTGCGCCACGTGGCTGTCGAGGCGGCGGTCGGCCAGGATCCCGGCGTGCACGCGCGGGTGCAGCGTCTTCACGCGCCCGTCGAGGCACTCGGGGAAACCGGTCAGCTCCGAGACCTCCGTCACCGGCACGCCCGCCTCGGCGAGCAGCTTGTACGACCCGCCGGTGGAGACGACCTCGACGCCGGCGTCAGCCAGGGCGCGACCCAGGTCGGCCAGGCCGGTCTTGTCGTACACCGAGACCAGGGCCCGGCGGATGGCGATGCGATCCATGTTCCTTCTTCCTCAGTTGCGCGCCGCGGCGAGCGCGTTCACGGTGTCGACGAGCAGGCGGCGCTCGGCGACCTTGATGCGTTCGTGCAGGGTGTCCTCGGTGTCCCCGGGCTCCACCCGGACGGCCACCTGGTCGAGGATGCGGCCGGTGTCGACCCCGGCGTCCACCTCGAAGATCGTGCAGCCGGTGACCTTCACGCCGTGGGCCAGCGCGTCCCGGACGCCGTGGGCGCCGGGGAAGCTGGGCAGCAGGGCGGGGTGCGTATTGACGAAGCGGCCGGCGAAGCGGTCGAGGAACGCCGGGCCGCACAGCTTCATGAAGCCGGCGCTGACCACCAGGTCGGGGGTGTGGGCGGCGCAGGCCTCGCTGAGGGCGGCGTCCCAGTCGGCCCGCTCGGCGAAGTCGCCGAGCCGCACGACGAAGGTGGGGACGCCGGCCCGCTCGGCACGGGCCAGGCCCTCGATGCCGGGACGGTCGGCGCCGACGGCGACGACCTCGGCCGCGAGGTCACCGGACGCCTGCGCGTCGAGCAGTGCCTGCAGCAGGGTCCCCGCACCGGAGACCAGGACGAGGAGCCGCAACGTCATGGGCTCACCCTATTGCAGCGGGCTCCTCGACCGGCGCCGGGGTCGACCGGCGGGAGAGCCACAGGGCGCGGCCCAGCCCGTACAGGGCCCCGGCCGCGGCCAGCGGCAGGGTCGCCCAGAGCAGCAGGTCGGGCAGGCGGGGGCCCATCCCGGCGAGCCGCTCGACGCCGAGGTCGCCGCCGGAGAACAGGGAGAACACGATCCAGGCCAGGCCGGGGGCGACGCCGGCGACGGCCCCCTGCCACAGCCCGGTCAGCCAGGCGTGGCCGCTGCCCCGCAGCAGCCACCACGCGGACGCCGCGGCCGCGGCCAGCCCGACCACCAGCCACGCGTGGTCGGCGACGCCGGGGACGCTCGGGACGGCACCCAGGACGGGGATCGCCGGGAGGACGGTGGGTTCGACGACGCCGGGGGCGACCAGCCCCTCGGGACCCAGGGTCACCCCGGCGCCGAGGACGAAGGCGCCCGCCCACGCGAGCAGGTTGGGCAGGTAGGCCACCTGCACGAGGGTGAGCACGACCGCGCCCACGCCGTCGGGCGCCAGCGCCCCGTGGAGGTCGCTCACGCGGTCGAGGTGGGCGACCAGGGTCATGACGAGGGCCGCGAGCGAGCCCAGCGCGAGGACCCCGACACCCAGGCCGATGGCGCGCGGGAGGCGGCGCGTCCACGCGGGGAGGCCCTCGAACAGGTCGAGGCCCAGGCCCAGCACGGCGCCGGGCGCGGCCCCGGCCAGCGGGACGAGCAGCAGGCCCGGGATCGCCTGGCCCAGCTGCCCCGGGCTGCCGACCACCACGGCGAGGATCCCGCCGACGAGCACGTACGCGCCGACGCACGCCCCCACGACGCTCGCCCACGCGATGGCCCGCTGCGAACGGGGGGCGCCGTCCTCGAGGTCGTACTGCGCCGCGGCGTGGTGGGCCGCGAACCCGCACCCGAGCGCCAACAGCTGCGTCGCGCCCAGCGGGACGAGCCGGACGGTCGCACCGGCCAGCCCACCCGGGACGCCGTGCAGCACCAGCCAGCCCTGCCCGATCGTGCCGAACACCTCGGCGGCGGGGACGTGCACGGCGGTGAGCCACGAGACGCTGACCAGGGCACCCACGAGCACCCAGCCGACGAGGGCCACGGCCGCCGTCCACGCCACCGCGGCGAGCAGCCACGGGACGGCCGGGAACCGGGAGTGCTCCTCCGGCGCCGGCTCGCTGGGAGAGGCCACGGTGAGGCCCACGGGCGTGTGGCGGGGGTCCAAGGGCGTGCGCATGATGGGTCCATGGTCGCCCGCGGGGCGCGTGGTGGCCGTGGGGACACGCCCCTCCTTGGTAAAGTCGGGGCGTTCAGGAGGCACGACGAACGGGAGGAACATGTCCGAGCAGGGTGACCCGACCCCGCGCCGTGCGCTGCCGCCACGCGACGACGAGCCCGAGGACGCCGTCGACGACGGTCCCGCCCCGCGTCGCGGCGAGTGGTCGGCGACCGGCCCCGGCGCCGAGTCGACCCCCTCCCGTGCCGGCACCCCGATCCCGCCGCCCGCCGTCCTGCCCGTCCCCGACGTCGCGCCCGCGAGCGCCGGCCGCCGCTTCTCGGCGGTGGACCTGCCCGAGGACGAGGACCGCCCGCTCCCCCGCCGCTCAGCCCTCTCCCCGGCCGCGACCCGGGCGATGTCCCCCCGCACCCCCGACAGCCCCGTCGCCCCCGCCGCCGATGCGCCCGCGCCGCGCAGCTACAAGGGCTTGGCCATCGGCATCGTCGCCGCCCTCGTCGTGGCCGCCATCGCGATCACCGCTTTCGTGCTGGCCAACCCGGGCTCCGGGCGTCCGGCCCCGACCCCCACCCCGACGGTCGACCCCGTGGCCACCTACCTGCTGCAGCCCGAGGACCTGGCCGCCGTCCGCCCCGACGTGACCTGGACCGCTGCGGCGACGGTCACCGAGCCCGACGCGTCCACCCCGGCCGCGAAGTGCCTGGCCCCCGTGCTCGAGGCCGAGACTCAGCCGGTGGACACCATGGTCCGCACCTTCTCCCCCGAGAGTGGTGCGGCCGCCGGCCTGCTCCACCAGGTGGAGACCTACGCCACGCCCGAGGAGGCCGTCGCGGCCTACGCGGCACGCGCCGAGCAGCTGGGCACGTGCGAGCGCAACACCGCCTGGGTGCAGGCCGGCGCCCAGGTGACCGGGCTGTCCGACGAGGCCACCGGTTCCACGCTCGTGCTCCAGGGCGAGACGCCCGAGTACCACACGCTGCTGCTGAGCCGCACCGGCACCCGGGTCAACATCGTCGACGCCACCCAGGCCGAGGCCGCCCTCGAGCCGGCCGCGCTGCTGCCGGTCCTCGCCGCGGTGTCGACGCGCCAGTGCACCGACACGGGCACCTGCCCGGCCTCCCCGGCCACCACCCCGGGCGTCCCGCCGGCCGTCGAGCCCCTCGGCTACCTCGCCGGGGTCGACCTGCCGCGCATCACGGCCGGCGCCGGCGTGTGGCGGGGTGCCCCGATGTCGGCCGCGGTGAACACCACCGGCTCGCGTTGCGAGGGCATCGACCTCAAGACCGCCCCCGCGGGTGCGGTGAAGGTCCAGGAGCGCACGGTCATGCTCCAGGACGACGCCGCGGCCCCGCCCCTGTTCGGCGTCGACGAGCTCCTGTTCTCGTACAACACACCCGAGGAGGCCAACGCGTTCGCGGCGTCGCTGTCGGCCAACATCGACGACTGCGCGGCCCGCACCGGCACGGCCGAGGTGGCGCGCACCGCCGACCTGACCGGCCCCGGCACGGGGCCGGCCTGGGTCGTGACCCGCAAGACTGACGAGGCCGACTCCACCGCCCGGTACCGGGTCGCGGTGATCGCGGCCGGCAACCACGTCATCTACCTGATGGCCAACCCGACGCCGGAGTTCGACTTCGCCGACGACGCGTGGCACGGGGTGGCGCTGCGCGCGGCCGAACGCCTCACGCAGCTGCCCTGACCCCGCGGGGCCTCAGCGGCCCTTCATGATGTCGCGGACCAGCTGGGCGGTCTCGCTCGGCGTCCGGCCGACCTTGACGCCCGCCTTCTCCAGCGCGACCTTCTTGGCCTGCGCGGTGCCCGACGACCCCGACACGATCGCGCCCGCGTGGCCCATGGTGCGGCCCTCGGGTGCGGTGAAACCGGCGACGTAGGCGACGACCGGCTTGGTGACGTGCTTGCGGATGTACTCGGCCGCACGCTCCTCGGCGTCGCCGCCGATCTCGCCGATCATCACGATGGAGTCGGTCTCGGGGTCCTCCTCAAACGCGGCGAGCGCGTCGATGTGCGTGGTCCCGATGACCGGGTCGCCGCCGATGCCGATGCAGGAGCTGAAGCCGATGTCGCCCAGCTCGAACATCATCTGGTAGGTCAGCGTGCCCGACTTGCTCACCAGGCCGATGTGGCCCGAGCGCGCGATGTTCGGCGGGATGATGCCCACGTTGGAGCGCCCGGGCGAGATGAGTCCGGGGCAGTTGGGCCCGATGAGCCGCACGCCCTTCTCCTCCGCCGCCGCGCGGAACTCGGCGGTGTCCTTGACCGGGATGCCCTCGGTGATGACGACGACGAGCTCGATGCCGGCGTCGATGGCGTCCATGACGGCCTGCTTGGCGAAGGGCGGCGGCACGAACACGCAGGAGACGTTGGCGCCCGTGGCGTGCTTGGCCTCCCGCACGGTGTTGAACACCGGGATCGGGTCCTCCTCGAAGGTCACCGACTGCCCGCCCTTGCCGGGGGTCACGCCGGCCACGATCCGCGTGCCGAACATCAGCATGCGGTTGGTGTGCTTGCGCCCCTCGGTGCCGGTCATGCCCTGCACGATCACCTTGCTGCGGTGGTCCAGCCAGATGGCCATGTCACTTCCCTTCCATGGCCGCGCTGGCCAGTTCCGCGGCCGTGCGGGCCGCCTCGTCCATCGTCTCGACCACCTTGACCAGCGGGTGCGCGTACTCCTCGAGCATCGCGCGGCCGACCTCGACCGCGTTGCCGTCGAGGCGCACGACGATCGGCTTGGAGGCCCGGTGGCCCAGCTGCTTGAGCGCCTCCCGGATGCCCTTGGCGACCTCGGAGCAGGCGGTGATGCCACCGAACACGTTCACGAACACGACCTCGACCTGCGGGTCGGACAGGATGATGTCCAGGCCGTCGGCCATGACCTGCGCCGAGGCGCCGCCGCCGATGTCGAGGAAGTTGGCCGGCTTCGGGCTGCCCGGCAGGTCCTCGCCCGCGTAGGCGACCACGTCGAGCGTGCTCATCACGAGGCCCGCGCCATTGCCGATGACGCCGACCTGGCCGTCGAGCTTGACGTAGTTGAGGTCCTTTTCCCGGGCGCGCAGCTCGAGCGGGTCGATCGCGGTGGCGTCGACGAGCTCCTCGCGCTCGGGGTGACGGAAGTCGGCGTTGTCGTCGAGGGTGACCTTGCCGTCGAGCGCGATGATCCGCCCGTCCCCGGTCTTCACCAGGGGGTTGACCTCGACCAGCGTGGCGTCCGCCTCGCGGTACACGTCACCCAGCTTGACCAGCACGTCGGTCACCTGGTCGGCGATGTCCTCGGCGAACCCGACCTTGGCGACGATCTCGGACGCCGCGGCCTCGTCCAGGCCCGTGCGGGGGTCGAGGTTCAGCTTGACCAGCGCCTCGGGGCGCTCCTCGGCCAGCTGCTCGATCTCGACGCCGCCCTCCAGGCTGCACATCGCCAAGTAGTTGCGGTTGGCGCGGTCCAGCAGCACCGAGAAGTAGTACTCCTCGGCGATGTCGGCACCCTCGGCGACCATGACGGCCTCGACGAGGTGCCCCTTGATGTCCATCCCCAGGATCGCGCGGGCGTGCTTCTCCGCCTCGTCGGGCGACTTCGCCAGCTTGACGCCGCCGGCCTTGCCGCGGCCGCCGGCCTTGACCTGCGCCTTGACGACCACGACGCCGCCGCCCAGTTGCTCGGCTGCGGCCCGGGCCTCGCCGGGTGTGCGGGCCACGATGCCCCGCAGCACCGGGACGCCGTGGGCCTCGAAGAGGTCCCGCGCCTGGTACTCGAAAAGATCCATGATCTCCCGTCCTCGTGCGTGCCGCCTCGGCGCGGCAACTCCCGCACGAGGGTACCGGCCGCCCCCAACCCGTGGCACCCCCCTCACGGGGGGGTCTTTGCCACGTCCTCGAGGGGCGTCCGCGACAACAAGCTGAGAAGATTTCTGAGAATCACACAGGAACTGCTAGGGTCTCCTTGGCCCCGTAGGGAGGGGCTGCCGGGGGATCACCCGGCGGAGAGTTTCTCAGGAAGGCACACCGCGTGGCACGACAGGTCCAGGGCTCCTACCAGCCTCGCTGCGCCATCGTCGACCCCGACCAGGCCTTCAACGACGAGACCACCCTCCCCCGTCGCCTCGCCCGCCGCAGCCGCTTCGTGCGTGGCGGCATCGCGCTGGGTGCCGCCGGCATCGTCGGCGCCCTGGCCGTGATCACCCCCGGCCTGGCGCAGAACGCCGCCGCCAGCAACGCCCCCGCGCCCACCGTCGTCGGCGAGGTCGACCCCACGGTCCGCGTGGGCACCACCGACGCCTTCGTCACCCGCGCCGCCTCCACCGACCGCGACCTCTCCCGCGAGGAGCAGGCGTCGGTCTCGGTCAGCGAGGCCGTCACCCAGCGCGCCGCCCAGCTCGACGAGGTGGGCCAGAAGGTCGCCGAGGCGCAGGCGTCCGTCGCCGCCCAGGTCCGCAGCGAGACCCTCGCCAACACCGGCACCGCGATCGACGCCGAGGCCGAGCGGTTCGCGTCCATGAAGTTCTTCTGGCCGACCGAGGGCGAGATCAGCTCGCCGTGGGGCATGCGCCTGCACCCGATCCTGCGCTACACCCGCCTGCACGGTGGCGCCGACATCGGCGGTGCCGTGGGCGCCCCGATCTACGCGGTCGCCGACGGCGTCGTGACCAAGGCCGCCCAGGGCTACAACGGCGGCTCGGGCAACAACGTGCGCATCGACCACGGCCAGATGGACGGCCAGAACATCGAGACCTCGTACCTCCACATGAACTCGATCTCGGTCTCCGACGGCCAGAAGGTCAAGAAGGGCCAGCAGATCGGCACCGTCGGCAACACCGGCCTGTCGACCGCCCCGCACCTGCACTTCTCGGTGTACGTGAACGGCGCGAACTCCGACCCGGCGCCGTTCCTCTACGCCGGGCGCCGCTGACCTACAGCTTCTCCATCGGTGCGTGCTTGACCGACAGCTTCTTCAGGCCCGCCGACCCGAAGTCGACGATCACCTTCAGCTTGTCGCCGGCACCCTCGGTGGCCGTCACGCGGCCCATCCCGAACGTGGTGTGCAGGACCTTGTCCCCCGTCGCCAGCGCGGCCACGACCTTGGGTGCGGCCGGCTTGGAGCCGAACCCGACCGTGCTGCGCCACGACTGCTCGTTGCGGCGTGAGGCGCTGGACGCCCAGCCCCCGACCTGGCTGCCCAGGCGGCGCCAGTCCACCAGGTGCGCCGGGATCTCGCCGATGAACCGGCTCGCCGGGTTGTACTGCGGCTGGCCCCACATCACGCGCACGGTCGAACGGGTCAGGTAGAGCCGCTGGCGGGCGCGCGTGATGCCGACGTAGGCCAGGCGGCGCTCCTCGGCCAGCTCGGCGGGGTCGGTCATGGCCCGCATGTGCGGGAAGATCCCGTCCTCGAACCCGGTCAGGAACACCACGGGGAACTCCAGGCCCTTGGCGGTGTGCAGCGTCATCAGGGTGACGACGCCCTGGTCGTCGTCGGCGTCGGGGATCTGGTCGGAGTCGGCCACCAGCGCCACCCGCTCCAGGAAGGCCGGGAGCGAGTCGTCGGGTTCCGGCGAGCCCAGCAGCCCCGACTCCCCCGGGCCGACGTCCTCGGTGTGCGCCGCGGCGACGAACTCGCCGGCGACGCTGACGAACTCGATGACGTTCTCCAGGCGGGTCTGGTCCTGCGGGTCCTCGGAGTGCTCGAGCTCGTCGAGGTAGCCCGAGGCAGCCAGGATCGAGGACAGGATCCGGTCCGCGCTGGTGCCGTCGGCGACCATCGTGCGGTGCTCGGCCATCATGGCCGCGAAGGACGCCAGCTGCTTGGCCGAGCGCGGGGCCAGGCCCTGGACCTCGTCGATGCGGTCGAGCGCCTCGCCGAAGGGGATGCGGTGCTCGGCGGCGAACGCCTCCACCAGCGCCTCGGCACGCTCGCCGATGCCGCGCTTGGGCACGTTCAGGATGCGGCGCACGCTGACGTCGTCGGCCCGGTTGGCGATCGAGCGCAGGTAGGCGATCGCGTCGCGCACCTCCCGCCGCTCGTAGAACCGGACGCCCCCGACCACCTTGTACGGCAGCCCGACCCGGATGAAGACCTCCTCGAACGCACGGGACTGCGCGTTGGTGCGGTAGAAGACCGCCACGTCGGAGTACCGGCCGCCCTCGTCGACCAGGCGGTCGACCTCGGTGGCCACGAACTGGGCCTCCTCGTGCTCGGTGTCGGCGACGTACCCGGTGACGAGGTCGCCGTCGCCCGCGTCGGACCACAGCCGCTTGGCAGGACGCCCCTCGTTGCGCTCGATCACCGCGTTCGCCGCGGTGAGGATCGTCTGGGTCGAGCGGTAGTTCTGCTCCAGCAGGATCGTGCGCGCACCGGGGAAGTCCTCGCCGAACGCGAGGATGTTGCGGATCGTCGCGCCCCGGAACGCGTAGATCGACTGGTCGGAGTCGCCGACCACCATCAGCTCGGGCGGCTCCTGCTCGCCCTCGACGCCCTCGGCCGCGCCGCAGAGCTCGCGCACGAGCACGTACTGGGCGTGGTTGGTGTCCTGGTACTCGTCGACGAGCACGTGCCGGAACCGGCGGCGGTACTTCTCCCTCAGGTCAGGGTTCGCCTGCAGCAGGTGGACCGTCGTCATGATGATGTCGTCGAAGTCGAGGGCGTTCGCGGCCACGAGGCGGCGCTGGTACTCCGCGTAGGCCTCGGCGTACACGGCGTCGTTGCCCGCCCCGGCGTCCCGGGCGGCCGACTCGAAGTCGACCAGTTCGTTCTTCCAGTTCGACACCGCGTTCATCACGGTGCGCACCGGGTAGCGCTTGGGGTCGAGGCCCATGTCGCGGCACACGAGCGACATCAGGCGCTTGGAGTCGGTGTCGTCGTAGATGGAGAAGGTGCGCGACATCCCGAAGCGGTCGATGTCGGAGCGCAGGATCCGCACGCACGCCGAGTGGAACGTGGACACCCACATCAGGCGCGCCCGGTTGCCGACCAGCTCCTCCACGCGGTGGCGCATCTCGGCGGCGGCCTTGTTGGTGAAGGTGATCGCCAGCACCGAGCCCGGGTGGACGCCCCGCTCCCCGATCAGCCACGCGATCCGCCGGGTCAGCACCCGCGTCTTGCCCGAGCCCGCGCCGGCCACGACCAGCACCGGCGAACCTGCGTGGACCACGGCCTCCTTCTGCGGCGGGTTCAGGCCCTCCAGCAGCTCCTCGGGCGTCGGACGCCGGCGCTTCGGCTCGCGGGCGGGCACCGCGTCGGCCGCACCCGCGGCGTCCGGACGGGCCCGCAGCACGGGCGCGGACTCGGGCTCGGGCGGGGCGTCGAACGAGAAGAGGTCGGGCAGGTCAGTCATGGCCCGGCCAGCCTAGTTGAGCAGCGGCGTCGACTACTGTGTGCCCATGGTGATCGGCGGGTTGAGGACGGCCGTCAAGTTCGGTCTGGCAGGTCTGGCCACCGCGCAGGCCGCGGTGATCGCGACCCTGATGATCGCGGACCGCCGTCGCCGGCGCGGACGCCAGCACGTCGGCTTCCCCACCGCACCTCCGCAGACGATGCCGGCCGACGAGACCGTGGTGACGGTGTACACCAAGGGCCGCGACCTCTACGACGACATGATCGCGGCGATCGACGCCGCCGAGGACACCGTCCTGCTGGAGACCTACATCTGGAAGGGCGACCGCACCGGCCAGCGGTTCAAGCGGGCGGTGACGGCCGCCGCCGAGCGCGGCGTCGCGGTCTACCTCGTCTACGACTCGTTCGCGAACCTGGTGGTCCCGCAGAAGTTCTTCGAGTTCGACCCGCGCATCAACGTGCTGCGCCACCGGCCGTGGACCGGACTGCGCGGCTTCCCGGTGCGGGCCCCCGGGCTCAACCACCGCAAGGTGCTGGTCGTCGACGGCGAGGTGGGGTTCCTGGGCGGCTACAACATCGGTTCGGAGTACGCCACCCGCTGGCGCGACACACACATGCGCCTGGCCGGCCCGGCCGTGGCCGACCTCGAGAACGCCTTCGTCGACTACTGGAACCAGACGAGGTCCAAGAAGCACGACACGCTCCCGCAGCCCGAGGAGCGGCAGTGGGAGTCCCCCATCACGCTGGCCCGCAACGTGCCCAGCCTCGGGGTCTACCCCATCCGTTACATGTACCTGGAGGCCATCGACCGGGCCCGCGAGCGGATCTGGCTGACCCACGCCTACCTGATCCCCGACGACGACCTGATCTTCGCCCTGGTCGAGGCGGTCGAACGCGGCGTCGACGTGCGGATCATCGTCCCCGCCGAGTCCAACCACGTCGTGGCCGACTGGCTGAGCCGGGTCTCCTACCACGCCCTGCTGAGCCGCGGGGTGCGCGTGTTCCTCTACCAGAACGCCATGGTGCACGCGAAGACCGCCACCATCGACAGCGTGTGGTCGACGATCGGCACCGCCAACATCGACCGGCTGAGCCTGGTCGGCAACTACGAGCTCAACGCCGAGATCCTGGACGCCGGCATCGCCGGGATGATGGAGGACATCTTCGCGATGGACATCGGCAACTGCCGGGAGCTGACGCTCGAGGAGTGGGAGGCCCGCCCGCTCGCCGCGAAGGTCTCCGAGGCGATCATCGCGCCGCTGCGCCCCCTGCTCTGACCCCGACCAATCCCGGGGTGCACCTGATTGAACCCTGAAGATACGGCGTGTGGCTAGCCACTTCGATTTTTCCTGCGTTACGGTTCCTCACATGGGAATCATTGGATGGATTGTTCTGGGCCTCCTTGCCGGGGCCATTGCCAAGGCGATCATGCCGGGCACCCAGGGCGGCGGCTGGCTCGCCACGCTCGTCCTCGGCGTCGTCGGCGCCCTGCTCGGTGGCTTCATCGGTAGTGCGATCTTCGACATCGGTCTGGACACCTTCTGGAGCCTCCAGACCTGGATCGTCGCCATTCTCGGCGCGCTGCTGGTGCTGGTCATCTGGGGCTTCGTCACCAAGAACCGTCGCTGACCTCGTACACACAAGGACGGCCCCGGGGGATTTCCCCCGGGGCCGTTCTGCGTCCGGTGACGGATCAGACCAGCTTGCGGTCGGTCGCCCAGCGGGTGAGCTGGTGGCGGTTGGACAGCTGCAGCTTGCGCAGCACCGAGCTGACGTGGGTCTCGACGGTCTTGATCGAGATGAACAGCTCGCGGGCCACCTCCTTGTAGGCGTACCCCCGCGCGATCAGGCGCAGCACCTCGCGCTCGCGCTGGCTCAGCCGGTCCAGCTCCTCGTCGATCGAGGCGATGTCGATGGCGCCGGAGAAGGCGTCCAGCACGAAGCCGGCGAGCCGGGGCGAGAACACCGCGTCCCCGTCGGCGACGCGGCCGATCGCCTCGACGAGCTCGGGGGCCGAGATCGACTTGGTCACGTAACCGCGCGCCCCGGCGCGGATCACGCCGATGACGTCCTCGGCGGCGTCCGACACCGAGACCGCCAGGAAGCGGGTGTCGGGCAGCGTGGCGTGCACCTGCTTGATCACCTCGATGCCGCCACCGCCGGGCATGTGCACGTCGAGGAGCACGACGTCGGGCGTCGTCCGCGTGATCGCCTCCACCGCGGTCGGGACGTCCTCGCCCTCGCCCACGATCGTGACGTACGGGCCGATGTCGTGCTTCACGCCGCTGCGGAACATCGCGTGGTCGTCCACGACGACGACCCGCCGCTGGCGGCTGGCCTGCCCGCCGCCCTCGGGCTGCGTCGGCTGGGCCGGCGTGGTCTCGGGGCCGGTCTGTTCGGTCATCGCCTCATCTCCAGTGTCACTTCGGTTCCTCGTTCCGCCGACGACCGGATCCGGGCCACCCCGTGGTGGCGCGCCATCCGGTCGAGGATGCTGCCGCGGACGCCCATGCGGTCCTCGGCGATCTGCTCGGTGTCGAAGCCCCGCCCGCGATCACGGACGAACACCTCGACCAGTTCCTCTGAGACCTCAGCGTAGACGTCCACCGTGGGGGCGCCCGAGTGCTTGGCCGCATTCAGCACGGCCTCGCGGGCGGCGCGCACGAGCTCGCGCAGCGCCGGGGTGAGGTCGACGTCGTCGCCGACGGTGATGGTCTCGACCTGAACCGGGAAGTTGTCCTCGACCTCCAGCGCCGCCTCGAGCAGGGCCGCGCGCAGGGTGTCGGCGCCCTCGTCCTCGCCGTAGAGCCACTCGCGGAGCTCGCGCTCCTGGCGGCGGGCCAGGCGGGCGACCTCGCGGGGGTCGTCGGCTTGGCGCTGGATCAGGGCCAAAGTCTGGAGCACCGAGTCGTGCAGGTGGGCGGCCATGTCGGCGCGGGCGTCGGAGAGGAGCTTGGCCTCGCGGAGCGCCACGAGCGCCCGGCGGGCCCGCAGCGCCCACGGGGCGGCCAGCAGCACCAGGCCGGCCACGAACAGGCCGAGCCCGACGAGCAAGACGCCCAAGGTGTCCATGGCGGGCATCTGCAGCAGCGTGAGGGTGATCGCGGCGCCCAGCGCGAGGAGGGCGACCACGTGGGCCAGCACGACCGTCCAGTGCGCGGCCACGGTGCGGAACCAGCTGCGCCAGCCGTGCGCCTGGTCCGAGGCCGTGCCCCGGGCCCGGTCCGCCTGCCACCACACCAGCCCGGCGGCCAGGCTCGCGAGCGCCGCGATCAGCAGCCACACCGGGGAGGCTCCCCACCCGAGCGCCTGCAGCAGCCACATGCCGCCGCCGGTCACGAGCGCGAGCGCGACCACCTGGCCGACGTCCCCGCCCCGTGGGCCGGTCGCCTCCTGCGTCCGCATGCCCTGCCGGGTGGCGGCGTCGACCCCGGGGGCCCGCCGCGGGCCCGTCACGGGCGGGATCACGAGCCACAGCAGGAGGTAGACGCCGACCCCGAGGAACTGCCACGCGGCCAGCACGGCGAAGATCGCCCGCAGCACGAGGGGGGCCACGCCGAGGTGCTCGCCCAGTCCCGCGGCCACGCCGGCGACCTGGGCGCGCTCGACGGGGCGCGCGAGGCGGCGCGGCTGGCGTGCCGCGACGTCGTCCCCGTTCGTGGCCTCGAGCATGGCACCCAGCCTAGGGGTCGGCGGGTCAAGGGGCCCTCTCGGGGGAACCCTGAGGGTTTCCGCCGCCCCCCGGACAAGAATGGGGGCATGCCCAACCTCCCCGTGCGTGACCGCTCGGACGCCAAGCTGCTCGGCGTCTGCTCGGCGCTGGCGCGCACGTGGGCGATCGACCCCCTGGTGGTCCGGGTCGCCTTCGTGGTGGTGGGGCTGCTGACCAACGGGTTCGTCCTGGCCGTCTACGCGATGCTGTGGGCGATCCTGCCCGAGCGCGGCGGCGTCGCCCCGCTCCACCGGATGCTCCCCTCCGCCCGGTCCTGGTCGTGGGGCACGCTGGCAACCATCGCCCTGCTCGTCACCGCCGTCGCCGCGGCGGCCACCGGCACCGGCCCCGGCGCGTTCGTCATCTTCGCTCTCGCGTGGCTGATCCTGCGGTTCGGCTTCGCCGGCAGGGGGCCGGGGGCCCGGGCCGCCCAGGCCCCGCTCCCCCCGCCCGTGCCCACCACCCCCTTCGAGCGTTACGCCCAGGTCTGGCAGCAGCGCCTGGCCAACGTCGACGCCGGACGCCCCGCGGACTGGGTCCCCGACGTCGAGGCGGCCGACCCGGCCGGCCTGTACGCGGCCGACAGGCCCTGGGACGCCCCCGCCGCCCGCCCGTCCGCCCCGACCACGCGTCGCCGCGGCCTGCGCACCTGGCTCGGCATCCTCGTGGCCCTCGGCGTGACGTGGGCGGCGCTCTCGTTCGCCACGGCGTCGGGCGAACCCGTCGGCACGCTCGCCTGGTCGGCGGCCACCCTCGTGGTCCTGGGCCTCGCGCTGCTGTTCTCCGCGCGCTCCACCCCGAAGGTGTCGGGGCGCCCGTTCCTCCTGCTGCCCGTCACCGTGCTGGTCGCCGTCGGCACCCTCGTCGCGCTGGTCCCCGGCCAGCTGGTGTCCGACGCCCGCCGCGCCGTGGGGGCCGACGCGACCTCCGCCGCCGACGTCACCCACCTGCCCATCGGCGACCACACCGTCGACCTGTCCGGCCGCGGTCCCGCCGGTGGCGCCCTGCGCTACGAACTGCCGATCGGCGACCTGGTCGTCGTCGTGCCCCGCGAGGGCAACGTCGTGGTCACCGGCTCGGCCGGCGTCGGCGACGTGACCATGCCCGACGGCACCGGCGACGGGTTCAAGGTCGAGCGCGAGTGGCGGCGGGTGACCGACCCCGACGCCCCGGTCCTCACCATCGAGGCCGCCGTCGGCGCCGGCGAGATCGAGGTGCGCTCATGAGGCCCCGCACCGACGTCGTGGCGCTGGTCGTCGGCCTCGTGGCCGTCGCCCTGGGCGCCCTGGGCCTGTGGGCCGCCTTCGGCACCGTCGACTGGGGCGCGGTCGCCGTGGCCGCCCCGGCGTCCCTGGTGGTGTTCGGCCTCGTCGGCCTCATCGCCTCCCGCGGCAAGTCCTGATTTCCCGCACGACCCCACCACCCAGAGAGGAACCACCATGGAGACCAAGTTGACCCGCAGCCGTTCGAACAAGATGATCGCCGGCGTCTGCGGCGGCCTCGCCCAGCAGTTCAACGTCGACGCCAACCTGCTGCGCGTGCTGTTCGTGCTCGCCGGCATCTTCCTGCAGTTCGGCTGGCTCATCTACGTCGCGCTCTGGCTGCTGCTGCCCTACGAGGACGGCGGCCCCACGGGCTTCGACGCCCTGCGCAAGCAGTTCGGCCAGTCGAGCAACTGACCCCTCACGAGGCGGGCGGCGGTGCGGACCGCCGCCCGCTCTCCACGCCTGCGAGTCCCCACCGCACCGTGGCGGCGCCGACGCGCCCCAGCGCCCGGCCGACGGGCACCGGCACCCGGGTGCCGATCAGGTCGCGGGCCCAGTCGGGCAGCACGGCGATCCCCCCGGCGGCCAGCATCCAATAGCCCGGCCGGGCCGCCCACGGCAGGGGCGGCGTCCGCAGCAGGAAGTCGATCGTCTCGGCGGCCGCGTTCGTGAGCTCGAGCTCGGGCAGGAACGACGCGATGACCTCCTCGAGCCCCGCCACCGAGGTCGGCGGCTCGGGCACCCCGAGCAGGCGCGCGGAGACACCGGTCTGCGCGACGTAGGTGTCGGCGTCCGCGTCGGAGAGGGGGCGCGGGCCGTAGGCGCGGTGCGTCCACAGGAAGGCCGCGATCTCGGCGACGTGGATCCAGGTCAGCAGGTGGGGGTCGGAGGCCCGGTAGGGGCGTCCGCGCTCGTCCTTGCCCCGCACCCGCTCGTGCACGCCGCGCACCTGGGCGATGAGCGCCTCGGCGTCAGGGATCGTGCCGTAGGTGACCACCGCGATGTAGTTGCTCGTGCGGTGGAGCCGCCCCCACGGGTCGCCCTTGTAGCCGGAGTGGCCCGCCACCCCCGCCATCGCGAGCGGGTGCAGCGACTGCAGCAGGAGGGCGGCGACCCCGCCGGGGAACATCGCCGCGTCCTCGTGCACCCGCCAGATCGGGTCGGTCGGCACGAACCAGCGCTGGCCCGGCGTGCCCCAGATCTGCAGGCCGCGCTCCCCCGCGTCGCTGCCCGCCACCTTCGAGCGCAGCACCTCACCGAGCGCGCGCTGGGCGACACGGACTCCGGGCACGGGACTCATGGAACCCATCGTGCCCGATCGCGCAACGCCCACAATGGTGTCGTGGCCCCTCCTCGGACTCGACGATCCGACCGTGCAACCTTCCGCGCGGCCCGGGGCGTGGGAAGGGTATGACAGCGATGTCCCCACCCACCCGATCCACCGAGGGACAGGCCCTCGGGTTCGAGGAGTTCGTCGAGCTGCACCAGGTGTCGCTCCGACGCTTCGCCCTCGCGCTCACCGGCAACCCGCACGACGCCGATGACCTGCTCCAGGACACCCTGGTGAAGCTGTACCTGGCCTGGCACCGGCTGGAGGACCACGCCGACCTGCGGGCCTCACCTGCACGATGGCCCTCGACGGGGTCACGTGCACCAACGAGGCCACCGGGCACTCCTTCCACCTCAACCGCGCTGAGGTCACCCTGAAGTGACCCGCGGCATCCGGAATGCGGGACAATGGCGGGCGTGACCAAGCCTGAGTGGACCAAGAACTACCAACCCGGCGTCCCGGCCGAGATCGACCTGCCGGACGAGCCCCTGAGCGCCATGTTCGCGCGCGCCGCCCGCAAGGGCGGCAAGCGCGTGGCGCTGGAGTTCTTCGGCGCCACCACCACCTACCGCGAGCTCGCCGACCAGGTCGACCGGGCCGCGGCGGGGCTGGCGGCGCTCGGCGTCGGTCCCGGCGACCGGGTCGCGATCGTCCTGCCCAACTGCCCCCAGCACGTGGTCGCCTTCTACGCGGTCCTGCGCCTGGGGGCGGTCGTGGTGGAGCACAACCCGCTCTACACGGCGACCGAGCTGGCCACGATGTTCGCCGACCACGGCGCGCGCGTCGCGATCGCCTGGGACGTCGCCGTGCCGAAGCTGCCCACGGTCGAGCACGTGGTCGCGGTCAACCTGCTCGAGGCCTTCCCGACCGTCAAGCGGCTCGCCCTGCACCTGCCCGTGCCGAAGCTGGCCGCCACCCGCAAGCGGCTGCACGCCAAGGCTCCGGGCACCACGCCGTGGAAGCAGCTGGTGGCGCACAAGCCGATCCGCAACTGGGCCGAGCCCACGGCGTCCGACCTCGCGGTGGTGCAGTACACCTCGGGCACGATCGGCGCCTTCAAGGGCGCCATGCTCACCCACCGCAACCTGTACGCGAACGCGCTGCAGGGCGCGGCGTGGATGAAGGACGCGAAGGACGGCAAGGAGACCATCTACGCCGTGCTGCCGATGTTCCACGCGTTCGGGATGACGCTGTACCTGACGTTCGGGATGCTGAAGCGGGCCCGGATCGTGCTGTTCCCGACCTTCGACGTCGACATGGTGCTCGACGCGGCGAAGAAGCGCCCGCCGACGGTGTACTGCGCCGTGCCGCCCATCTACGAGAAGACCGCACGGCGCGCGATCGAGCGGAAGATCTCGCTCAAGTCGGCGAAGTTCTGCATCTCCGGGGCCATGAAGCTGACCGACCCCGTCGTCAAGCTGTGGGAGTCGGTCTCCGGCGGACTGCTCGTCGAGGGCTACGGCCTGACCGAGACCTCCCCGGTGGCGCTGGGCAACCCGTTCTGGCCGACGCGGCGCACCGGGACGATCGGCGTGCCGTTCCCCTCGACGCTGATGAGGGTGGTCGACCCCGACGACCCGACCCGCGAGGTCGCGCAGGGCGAGGAGGGCGAGCTGCTGCTCAAGGGCCCGCAGGTGTTCTCCGGCTACTGGAACGCCCCCGAGGAGACCGCGAAGGCGCTCCTGCCCGACGGCTGGCTGCGCACCGGTGACGTCGTGGTCGTGGACGCCGACGGTTTCACCACGATTGTGGACCGGCTCAAGGAGATCATCGTCACCGGCGGGTTCAACGTCTCGCCCTCGGAGGTCGAGCACGTGCTCGTGGAGCACCCCGACATCAGCGACGTCGCCGTGGTCGGCCTGCAGACCGAGTCGGGCGAGCAGGTGGCCGCCGCGGTCGTGCTGCGCGAGGGCGCGCACCTGGACGTGGCGGCGGTGCGCGCCTGGGCCAAGGAGCGGTTGGCGGCCTACAAGGTGCCGCGGTCGTTCGTCGAGGTCGAGGAACTGCCGAAGTCGATGCTGGGCAAGGTGCTGCGCAAGCAGGTCCGCGAGGCGATCACCTCAGCGAGCTGAACCGGGGGTCGGCGGCGGTGCCGCCGGCCCTCACTCCCACTCGATGGTGCCCGGCGGCTTGCTGGTCACGTCGAGCACGACGCGGTTGATCTCGCGCACCTCGTTGGTGATGCGGGTCGAGATCTTCTCGAGCAGCTCGTACGGCAGGCGCGACCAGTCGGCGGTCATGGCGTCCTCGCTGGAGACGGGGCGCAGCACGATCGGGTGGCCGTAGGTGCGACCGTCGCCCTGGACGCCGACGCTGCGGACGTCGGCCAGCAGCACCACGGGGAACTGCCAGACGTCGCGGTCGAGGCCCGACTTCGTGAGCTCCTCGCGGGCGATGGCGTCGGCGTCCCGGAGCAGGTCGAGCCGCTCGCGGGTGACCTCGCCGACGATGCGGATGCCGAGGCCCGGGCCGGGGAACGGGTGGCGCCAGACCATCTCGTCGGGCAGGCCCAGCTCGGTGCC
Organism: Propioniciclava sp. MC1595; assembly: GCF_017569205.1. Lineage (GTDB taxonomy): Bacteria > Actinomycetota > Actinomycetes > Propionibacteriales > Propionibacteriaceae > Propioniciclava. The sequence goes on along the minus strand of NZ_CP071870.1, from coordinate 1,293,172 downwards.
CACCGCACGGACCTCGTCCTTGAACAGGGTGCGCAACGGCTCGATGAGCGTGAACTGCAGGTCGTCGGGCAGGCCGCCGACGTTGTGGTGGCTCTTGATGTTGGCCGCACCCTCGCCACCGCCGGACTCGACCACGTCGGGGTACAGCGTGCCCTGCACGAGGAACTCGATGTCCTCGGCCTCGCTGATGTCGCGCACGGTGGACTCGAAGACCCGGATGAACTCCCGACCGATGATCTTGCGCTTCTCCTCGGGGTCGGAGACCCCGGCCAGCGCCCCGAGGAACTGGTCCTCGGCGTCGGCGACCACGAGGTTGATGCCGGTGATGCGGACGAAGTCCTCCTTGACCTGCTCGCGCTCCCCCTTGCGCAGCAGGCCGTGGTCGACGAAGGCGCAGGTCAGCTGGTCACCGATCGCCTTGTGCACCAGGGCGGCGGCCACGGCGGAGTCGACCCCGCCGGACAGCGCGCACAGCACCTGCCTGTCGCCGACCTGCTCGCGGATCGCGGCGATCGACTCCTCGACGATGTTGGCGGCCGTCCAGTTCGGCTCGAGGCCGGCGACGTCGTAGAGGAACTGGGCCAGCACCTGCTGGCCGTGCTGGGAGTGCAGCACCTCGGGGTGCCACTGCACGCCGGCCAGGCGGCGCTCGGGGTCCTCGAACGCGGCCACTGGGGCGCCGGCGGTGTGGGCCAGGACGGAGAAGCCCTCCGGCGCGCGCTTCACCGCGTCGCCGTGGCTCATCCAGCTGGAGAAGGAGTCGGGCAGGTTGTCCAGCAGCGTGCCGCGCTCGACGACGGTCGTGGGCGTGCGGCCGAACTCGCAGACCCCGGTGCGGGCCACCTCGCCGCCGAGGGCGGCGGCCATGGCCTGGAAGCCGTAGCAGATGCCGAACACAGGGATGCCCAGCTCGAACAGCCGCGGGTCGACCTGCGGCGCGCCCTCGGCGTACACCGACTGCGGCCCGCCCGAGAGCACCACCGCGGCGGGCTGGCGGGCCGCGATGGCCTCGACCGACGCCGTGTGCGGGACGATCTCGGAGTACACCTTCGCCTCGCGGACGCGGCGGGCGATGAGCTGGGCGTACTGGGCGCCGAAGTCCACGACGAGGACGGGCGCGTGCGTGGCTTCCACGCTGGCTGCGGTCATGGTGGGAATCCTAGTGGCGCGGCGGCCGCGGCCCGACGGCCGTGTCAGGCCGGGGACGCCCAGGGCTCGGGCGGGTCGTCGGCCACCGCGCGCCCGTCCACCAGGAACGGCCCGGACCAGGACAGGTCCAGGTCGTGGCCCCCGAGGGTGCGGTGCGTGACCCGCACGCCCCACTCGGACGCCTCGCACGTGGGCGTGCCCAGCCGGGCGCAGAAGGCGTCGAACGACCCCGCCGTGGGGGCGTCCGCGACCTGGCACACCCACGCCTCGCCGCAGCCGCGCGGGAGGAGCTCGGCGAGGGCGTCCTGCCCGGAGCGGCGCAGCACCGACCCGCCGGGGGTCCACAGGGCCACGTAGCCGTCGCCGACCCGGGCGGCCGCCCACTCCCCCACGACGCGGTGCTCGTCGAAGCACAGGGTGGCGAACCACGCGTGGGTGCGGCCGGTCGGGTCGTCCTCGGGGAGCCGGTACAGGACGACGAGGGCGTCGCGCAGCTGGCGGACCCGGGGCAGGATCCGCTCCCCGGCCCAAGCGTTGGGGCGCGCCGAGGGGTTGAGCGAGCTGTTCGCCGGGTGCGTGGTGAACACCTGCGCCTCGGGCGAGAGCACCGCCCCCCAGACGTGCTCCTGCAGGCGGGGCAGCCCGGAGCGGTAGTCCTGGGCCGAGCCCAGCAGCACGTGGGGCGTCCGGTACACGCGCAGGTCGGAGGCGTACGGGCGCTCGAGCAGGTCGTGCTCGAAGCGGTAGCGGCCGCGGTTGGCGTGGGCGGTCCAGCGCGGGCCGTCGGGGGCGCCACGAGGGCGGGCGAGCGCGCGGCCGTGCTCGGTGCGGGCGGCGTCGCCCAGGAACTCCCCCGCCAGCAGCTCGGCGGCGTGCCAGACGAGCTGGTGGGAGCAGCCCGACCGCCTCGAAGTCGGCGCAGTCGGCGCGGGCGGCCAGCATGCCGAGGGCGTGGGTGAGGTCGGCCTCGGTGATCGGGTCCGGGCGGCCCAGCGCCCAGCGGGCCAGCGCCGCCCCCACGCCGGTCAGGGACGCCGCGTGCTCGAGCAGCTCGCGGCGCCAGTCGTCGGGGCCGCCCTCGGGGACGGCCCGGTGCCGGGCGGGCAGGCGGGCGTACGACCACGTGCGGTGGAGGGGCAGGCGGGCGGGGTCCTCGGAGGCGACGCCGACGGTCACCTCGCCGAAGCCGGCCAGCTGGGTCGGGCCCTGTACCCCGACCGCGTCGGCACCCGGCAGGTCGACCCACGTCGGCCCCTCGCCCAGCACCACGCGCTGGGACGCCCCGTCGACGGCGACCTCCAGGGCCAGGCCGGCGGGCCCGACGAGGGGCAGCCGGCCGTCGTCGGAGCCCCAGCGGGCCAGGCCGCAGGCCTCGAGCAGCGGTTCGGTGCGGGCGGCGGCGTGCTCGTCGGCACCGGGCGAGGGCACGACGACCCGGACGGGGAGGCCGAGCACCCGGACCCGCAGGATGTGGCGCACCTCCCGGAAGCCGACCTGCCACGTGACCACGGTGAGCGTCGACGTGCGTGAGGGCAGCGGCACCGGCACGCGCGTGGTGTGGGGCTCCATGTAGGTGAAGGAGTCCGACGACGCGAGCGGGCGCCCGTCCAGGTAGGCGCGCCACGGCCCGGTGGAGGCGATCTCCAGCACACGCGGGTCGGCCTGGTCGACCTCCAGCACGGCCGCCGCGACCCCCAGCCGGTAGGAGGGGGTGAAGCAGAACACGCTCCAGTCGACGAGCCCGTCCTCGCCGGTGTGGTGGCGCAGCCACACGGCGTCGCGGGCCACGGCGTCCGGCCCCGGGACCGTCACCGGGGCGCCGACCGCCACCGCGCCGGCCGGCGGTTCCCCCGGCAGCAGGTGCGCCGCGTGCAACCGGGCCTTGAGCCCGGCGACGTCGGGGCCGTTGGTCAGCACCCAGCGGGCCGAGCCGTCGGGCGGCCCCCACGGCGATCCGTCCGCCGGGAGGTGGTCGGCGAGGTCCTCGCACGGCCACCCCCAGGCGGGCGCGACCAGCCAGTCCCGGATCGTCCCCCGTGCGTCGAGGGTGTGGACCGTGCGGTCGGTGACGGGCACGTCGGGCCTACTTCAGGCCGCTGTTGGCGATGCCGAGCACGATGTAGCGCTGCAGGAACAGGAACATGATGATGACCGGCAGCATCGAGACCACGGACATGGCCAGGATGTAGTTGAACGGCACGATCAGCTGGCTGTTGAACTGGGCCAGCGCGACCGGGAGCGTGTACTTCGACTGGTCCGGAACCCCTAGCCACGCAGCGGTGAGCGGCCCTAGGATTTGGGTTTGGCCGTTCACCGAAGATTCACCCGGCCGAGATCAGGCCGTGACCTCCGCGGCCGTCCGCAAGGTCACCTGGGGCGGGTAGAGGCCCATGACCTGCAGGGCCGCCGCGTGGTTCTCCGGGGTCGAGCCCGCGCAGCCGTCCGTCACGACCGTGACCGTGGCGCCGGCGTCCGCCGCGGGAAGGACCGTCGAGATCACGCAGCAGTCCGTCGACACGCCGGTGATGACCAGCTCGGCGGCCTCCCCCACGATCGGGGCGAGGACGTCCCACTTGCCGAAGGTCGGGGCGTCCACCACGACCGCACCCGAGGCGTCCAGCTCCTCGACGAGGTCGAAGTACGGGTCGGTCGACGGACGGTCGGCGAACGGCCAGGCCTTCATGTAGGCGTCCCACGATCCCACGCGACCGGACGCCTCGGGCGGCACCCAGCGCGTGATGATCGTCCGGCCGGCGTAGTGCGGCAGGAGTTCGTTGATGCGGCGCACGGCGTCCGACCACATCGGGGAGCCCCAGTCGGAGTCCGGGTCGGCGAAGATGCGCTGCGGGTCGATGACGACCAACCAGGGCCGGCTCACGCCCGCTCCTCCTGGCGGGCGATGGTGCCGCGGCGCGCGATCAGCGTCACGACAAAGCTCAGCAGCAGCGCCAGCAGGACGCCGAGGTTGGCCCACGGCCAGACGCCGTCCCAGGCCTCAACGCCTTCGACGACGGTGCGGGTGCCCAGGCCGAGCGGCTCGAGCAGGTAGCCCTGCCAGTTGGCCCACGGCGCGTCGCCGGCGAACTGGTTGATGACCAGGCCCCAGCCGATGATCGTGGCCACGACCAGGGTGCCGATCGAGACCCAGTCGAACGCCTGGTAGCGGCCGGTCGGCTCGAAGAGCGCGAGCTCGTCGTAGGGGCGCTTGCGGGTGACGATGTCGGCGATCAGGATGCCGGCCCACGACGCCATCGGGACGCCGAGGATGAGCAGGAAGCTCTGGAACGGGCCGAGGAAGTTCTCGGCGAAGAACACCACCCAGATGGTGCCGATGGTGAGGATGACGCCGTCGATGGCGGCCGCCGCCGGGCGCGGGATGCGGATGCCCAGGCTGAGCAGCGTCAGGCCCGAAGAGTAGATGCCGAGCACGGCGCCGGAGACCAGCGCGAGCACGGCGGTGATCCAGAACGGGATCAGCACCCAGATGGGCAGGATGGTGGCGAGCGTGCCGATCGGGTCGCTGGCGATGCCCTCGCTCAGGGCGGGGTCGGAGCCGGCGAGCAGCAGGCCGAACGTCACCAGGATCACCGGGGCGACCGAGCCGCCGAGGGTGTTCCACAAGACGATGGAGCCGTTGGAGGCGTCCCGGTGCTGGTAGCGCGACCAGTCGGCGGCGATGTTGATCCAGCCCAGGCCGAAGCCGGTCATCACCATGGTGAGGGCGCCCATCAGCTGGCCCACCGAGCCCGACGGGATCGACTGCACGGCCGCCCAGTCGATGTGGCTGACGGTGAGGAGCATGTACACGATCGTGATCGCGCCGGTGATCCAGGTCAGCACGGACTGCAGCTTCATGATCGTGTGGTACCCGAGCACTGACGCGATGACGATGAGGGCCGCGACGGCGACCGCCGCGATGATCTTGGTCGTCGCGCCCCCGCCGATGCCCAGCCGGTCGAACACCGTCGCGGTGGCGAGCACGGCCATGATGGCGAGGAACGTCTCCCAGCCGATCGACAGCAGCCAGCTCACGATGCCCGGCAGCTTCTGCCCGTGGACGCCGAACGCGGCGCGGGAAAGCACCATCGTGGGCACCGAGCCGCGCTTGCCGGCGATCGCTATGATGCCGCAGAGCGCGAACGAGATCGGGATGCCGATGAGCGCCACGACGAGCGCCTGCCAGAACGAGACGCCGAAGCCGTAGATGAAGGCGGCATACCCCATGCCGAACACGGACACGTTGGCGGCGAACCAGGGCCAGAAAAGGTCGCGGGGCTTCGCGGTCCGCTCGGACTCGCTGATGATGTCGATGCCGTTGGTTTCGATGAGGCGGCTCTTCGTGGCTTCGTCGAAGCCCGGGGCCGGCTGCTGCACCGGCTGTGATGCGGTCATCCCCGCAGTGTCGCATGGGCGAACCGCCTGGATCGCGCAGGAGCACCCGGCGTGCCGTGGCGCCTCCGGGGGTGGGTCCGGGTAGCCTGCCGCGAAGGAGGTCTTCCCCATGGCTCCCGTCCTCTTCCTTCGTGCCCTCGCCGCAGCGGGCACCGCCGGAGTCCTCGTGCTCGCCGTCAACGCCGTGGCCACCATCGGACCGGGCAGCGCCGGCTCCGCGCCGGGTGCGATCGTCCCCGCCCTCCCCGACCCGGGCCCCGTCCCCGGCCAGCCACTGGTCGGCGACGACCCGGTCACGATCGCCTTCGCCGGCGACGTCCACTTCGAGAAGCAGCTCGCCCCGGTGGCCGCCGACCCGCAGGGGCTGGCGTCCCTGTCGCCCCACCTGGGCGCGGCCGATCTGACCATCGTCAACCTCGAGTCGGCCGTGACCGACGGGGGCGGGAGGCGGATGGCCGGCAAGCAGTTCACCTTCGCGACCCCGCCCTCGGGCCTCACCACGCTCTCCAACGCCGGCGTGGACGTGGTCTCCCTGGCCAACAACCACGGCGTCGACTTCGGCGCCAAGGGCCTGGAGCAGACGCTCGCGGCCCGGGCCGGCTCCCCCGTCGCCATGGTCGGCATCGGGGCGAACGCGGCCGAGGCCTTCGCGCCGTCCGTCCACACGGTCGACGGCGTGTCGATCGCCGTGCTGGCGGCCACCCAGCTGCGCGACCACACGACGGTCTACTTCCGCGCCGGTGAGGACAAGGCCGGCGTGGCGAGCATGGAGGACCCCGAGCGGCTGCTGGCCGCCGTGCGCGAGGCGGCCGCCACCCACGACGTCGTGGTGGTCGTGCCGCACTGGGGCGTGGAGAAGCACACGTGCCCCTCCGCCAAGCAGGTCGCCGCAGCGAGGCAGCTGGCGGACGCCGGGGCCGACGTGGTCGTGGGCGGCCACAGCCACCGCGTGATGGGCAGCGGCTGGCTGGGCGACACCTACGTCGGCTATGGGCTGGGCAACTTCGTGTGGTTCCGCAACACGACCTTCCCCGGGCGTTCCACCGGCGTGCTGACCGTCGAGGTCGACAAGGGGCAGGTCGCGGCCAAGAGAAAGGCGCTCGCCCAGGGCGAGCCATCGCCCGGCCCCGTGGTCGTCCGGGACGCGTGGCAGCCCTTGTCGATCACGGCGTCCGGCATCCCGGCCGCCGACCCGGAGACGGCGCAGCAGATGCTGGCCGACCGGGGCGCGGCCCTGGCGTGCAGCGGCCTCGACGCCGCCCCGCGCTCAGCGCCCCTGGTCGCCACCGCCCCCGGCCGGTAGCCCCGCCAGAAAGGCGTCGATCTCGGACGCCGTGGGTGCGGCCGCCGGGCCACGGCGGGTGACGGCGATGGCGCCGGCCACGTTGGCCCGCCGGCAGGATTCGACCCAGTCGGTGCCCCGCGCGCGCTCGGCCAGCAGGACGCCCGTGTGCGCGTCGCCGGCCCCGTTGGTGTCGACCGGCTCCTGCGGGAAGCCGGGCACGTCAGTGGTCACGCCGTCGACGGCGACGGCGCACCCGTGGGGTCCGTCGCGGACGACGATGACGATGCCGGGCAGTAGCCCGGCGAGGGCGTCCGCGGCGTCGGCCATGTCCGTGCCCGGGTGGTCGGCGCTCGGGATGCCGTGGGCGGCGAGCAGGTCGTCCGCCTCCTCCTGGTTGGAGGTCCACACGGTGGTGTGCCGCAGCATCATCGCGCGGTGCTCGGGCGGCAGGGCGGCGAACGACGCACCGGGGTCGAGGACGACCTCGACGCCGTCGGGGAGGGTGTCGAGCCAGGCCAGCAACGGGGCCCGGGTCGACTCGACCGCCAGCGAGTAGCCGGTAACGCAGACGAGGTCGCCGGCGGCGGGCCCGCTGGCCGCGAGGCTGTCGACGGTGATGCGGCGCTCGGCGCCCAGTGTGGTGACGAACGTCCGTTCGGCGCTGGGTTCGACGAGGACGACGCAGAGCGCGGTGTCGGCGTCCGGGACGGCGGGGGCGGACCAGACAACGCCCTCGGCGTCCAGCGCGGCGCGGATGATGTCGCCGTTGGGCCCTGTCCCGATCGCCCCGGCGTGCACGCAGTCGGCGCCCGAGCGGGCCGCGGCGGCGAGGATGTTCACCGCTCCCCCGGCGTGCTGGTTCCAGTCGACGGCCATCACGTTCTGCCCCCGGCGCGGCAGGGCGGGGATCATCGCGGTGGCGTCCACCAGCGCCTGGCCGGTGTGGATGATGCGAGGCATGGGCCGCAGCGTATCGCGCTGCTGCATATTGTTGCGCGATCGATTCATATCGTTTTACGATGTGTTCACCGAACGAAAGGTGCACCCATGTCCCGCCCCCTGCGCATCGCCCTCTGGGCCCTCATCGTCTCCCTGGCGCTCGGCGTCCTGGTCGTGGCCGGACTGATGCTCCCGCTGGCCGCGTTCCAGGCCGCCGAGTCCTACCCCGAGTACGCCTACCTGGCCTGGCCCTTCCTGCTCTCCTTCTGGGCGGCCTGTGCCGCGGCCCTCGTGGTGCTCGGTGTGGCCGCCCGCCTGGTCGGGCTCGCGGCGTCCGGGCAGCTGCTGAGCCGGGCCACCCAAGGCCCGCTCGCGGTGGCGATCGGCGGGTTCGGCGCGATGGCGGTGGTGTTCCTGGGCCTGAACGGGGTGCTGACGTTCGTCGTGGGGCAGAACCACCCGAGCGTGTTCCTGGCGCTGCTCGGCCTGGGGCTGATCTGCCTGACCGCAGCCCTGGCGCTGGTGGCCGCCAAGGGGCAGGTCGCCCGTGCGTCGGCCCTCGCCGACGAGGTGGAGGCGTTCGTCTGATGATCGAGGTGTCCCTCGACGTGGTACTGGCCACGCGCAAGATGACGCTCACCGAGCTCTCCGAGCGGGTGGGGATCACGCCCGCCAACCTGTCCAACCTGAAGAACGGCCGCGCCCGCGGCGTCCGGTTCTCGACGCTGGCCGCGATCTGTCGCGAGCTCGACTGCCAGCCCGGCGACCTGTTGACCTACTCCCCGGCCGACTGATCAGGACCGCAGGATCGAGGCCATCTTCTTGCCCTTGGCGAGCTCGTCGACGAGCTTGTCCATCCAGCGGATCCGCTGCATCAGCGGGTCCTCGATCTCCTCGACGCGGTACCCGCAGATGACGCCGGCGATCAGGCCCGCGTTCGGGTTCAGCTTCGGCGCCTGCGCGAAGAACGTCTCCAGGTCGCGCTGGTCGGCGACCGCCTCGGCGATGCCGGCCTCGTCGTAGCCGGTCAGCCACTCCAGCACCGTGTGCAGGTCCGCGACGGTGTACCCCTTCTTCTGCGCCTTGGTGACGTAGTGCGGGTAGATGTCGGCGAACGGGATGCCGAAGATGCGGTGTCGCGTCACGGCGGACAGCCTAGGCCGTGGGGTCGGCGTCCGCCTGTCGGCGACGGCCCACCCACATCTGGCGCGGAACTACATTGACCGGCCATGGACAGGTCGACGCGCACGGGGGTGCTGGCGGCGCTCGGCACCGAGGCGCTGTACGGCGGCTCGTTCGTCTTCACCAAGGGCGTGACCGCCACGATCGACCCGTTCACGCTGCTGGCCTGGCGGTTCGCGACGGCCCTGGCCGTCCTGGGCGTGCTGGTCGCGCTGCGCGTCGTCCGGCTCTCCCTCGACCGCGCCGTGGTGAAGCCCCTGCTGGTGCTCGCGCTGCTGCAGCCGCTGGTCTACTACACGGCCGAGACGTACGGCGTCATGCGCACGACGGCGTCGGAGAGCGCGCTGATCATCTCGGCGATCCCCGTGGCGATGCTGGCGACGGCGGCGGTGCTCCTGGGGACCAGGCCCTCGCGGCGGCAGGCCGCGGGCATCGCGGTCACCCTGGTCGGCGTCCTCGTCACGGTCGTCGCCGGCGGCCTCTCGGCCCGGTTCGACGCGTGGGGTTACGCCCTGCTGTTCGTCGCCGTCCTCGCGTTCTCGCTGTACGCCGCCCTCGCGCACCGGTTCGCCCACACCCGCGACGTCGACCGGACGTTCGTGATGGTCGCCTCCGGCGCCGTCGTGTTCGGGACCATCGCCGCGGCCCAGCACGCCGCCGGCGGGACGCTGGGCAGGCTGGCCACGCTGCCGCTGGCGGAGCCCTCGTTCGGACTGTCGGTCGCGGCGCTGGCACTCGGGCCGACCATCGGGGCGTTCTTCCTGCAGAACGTGGCGATCCGGAACCTGGGCGCCACCCGCTTCTCGACGTTCATCGGCATCTCGACGCTGGTCACCCTCGCGCTCGGCGCCGCCGTGCTCGGCGAGCGGCTGGGGTGGGCCCAGTTGCTGGGCGGGGCCGCGATCCTGGGCGGCGTCTACCTCGCCAATCGTCCGCGACGGGGCGAGCCGGCGGCCCTCCCCGACCAGGCCGTGGCCTGATCGGGGAGGGACCGGTCAGGCGGCGGTGATCGCCCCGGTCAGGTAGGGCTTGCCGTCGCGGTTGGTGACGGCGAAGGCCGACCCGTCGGTGGCGAAGCCCACCTTGTTCGGCAGCAGGATCGGCTTGGTGAACCGCACGTCCACCGCGTACGCCTCGGGCAGGCGCGGGCCGAGCGCGGCGAGGGAGCGCGCGTGCGTCCACATGCCGTGCACGATCGGCCGCTTGAAGCCGAACAGCCGCGCGGTCAGCGCGTTGAGGTGGATCGGGTTCACGTCGCCCGACACCTCGGCGTACTGCCGGCCCAGGTCGCCGGGCAGGCGCCACTGCTGGCTCGGTGCCGGCAGCTCGACCACGGACGCCGCGGGCTCGGCCGGCTGCTCCCCGGCCGGGGCCTTGGCCCCGAGCGCCAGGTAGGTGCTGGTGCCGCTCCAGGCGACCTGGCCGCCCTTGCCGCGCACCTCGCCGATGACGTCGAACAGGGCGCCCTTGCGGTGGGCCCGGGCGTTGCCGGTGCGCACGATCAGCGCCAGTTCCTCCCCCACCCCGACGGGGCGGTGCAGCGTCATGCTGTTGGAGGCGTGGACCAAGCCGGCCAGGGCGTAGGGGAAGTCCTTCGCCGCGAGCAGCGCGGTCTGGAGCGGGAACGTCAGCACGTGCAGCCACGTCGCCGGCACCTGGTCGCGCAGGGTGAACCCGCACACCCGGTTGTAGGCGGCGAGGCGGGCCAGGTCCTGCTTGTGCGAGGCCACGATCGCGGACCGCTCGGGCAGCGGGCGGCCACCCTTGGCGCCGATCCCGCCGGCCACGCCCTTGACGAGCAGTGGGGCGATGGCGGGGAGCTCGGAGAAGACGAGGTCAGCCATGGTTCACCGCCCGATCAGGTTCTGGCCGCAGACCCGGATGACCTGCCCGTCGACGCCGCTGGAGGCGGGGTCGCACAGGTAGGCGATGGTCTCGGCGACGTCGACCGGCTGGCCGCCCTGCGACAGTGAGTTGGTCCGGCGGAACACCTCGCGCTGCACGTAGGGGATCTTGCCGGTCATCTCGGTCTCGATGAAGCCGGGAGCCACGCCGTTGGTGGTGACGCGGCTGTCGGCGAGCTCGTCGCGCATCGCCCAGACCAGGCCCATCACGCCGGCCTTGGACGCCGCGTAGTTGGTCTGGCCCTTGTTCCCGGCCCAGCCGGAGGTCGACGCGATGCCGACGATGCGGCCGTCCTCGGCGAGCGCGCCGGGGCGGTCGTGGTCGAGGAGGACCTCGTTGATCCGCATCTCGGCGGCGAGGTTGACGTCGAGCACGGACGCCCAGACCTTCTCGTCCAGGTTGGCCAGCATCTTGTCGCGGGTGATGCCGGCGTTGTGGACCATGGCCCAGATGCGGGCCTCGGGGCCGTGCACGCGGGCCACGTGGTCGGCGATGCGGGCGCCGGCGTCGGGGGCGGTGATGTCGAGCTGCAGGGCCGAGCCCTTGAGCTCGTTCGCCACCTGGGCGAGGCTCTCGCCCGCGGCCGGGATGTCGACCACCACGAGCTTGGCGCCGTCGCGGTGGAAGGTGCGCGCGATGGCCGCGCCGATGCCGCGGGCGGCGCCGGTGACGACGACGACCCGGTCGGCGAAGGGCTTGTCGGACGCCGCGCCCTCGACCGGGGTCTTGGCCGGGGCGACCCGCCAGACCTGGCCCGAGACGAAGGCCGAGCGGCCCTCGAGCAGGAACGACATCGTCGAGACGAGGTCGGACGCCTGAACGCCCTCGGCGAGCAGCACCAGGTTGGCGGTCGAGCCGCCGCGCAGCTCCTTGCCGACGGTGCGCATGATGCCGTCGATGCCCTGGGCCACGGCCTTGGCCTCGAGCCCGTCGACCGCGTCGGCCTCGGTGGCGAGGATGATGACGCGCCCGGACTTCTCCAGGCCCTTCATCACCGGGCGCAGCACCTGGCGGAGCAGCTCGAGCTGCGCGATCTCGCGCACCCCGGTGGCGTCGATGACGAGCGCGCCCGGCCGGGTCTCGTAGCGCGGCGGCTGCGGGCGGCCCTTCTCGTCGTCCGTGCGGTTGCCCGGCAGGTCGAGCAGGGGCTCGACCGGGCTGACGCCCACGGCGTCCAGCACCTCGGCGGCGATGCCGCCGCCGGGCAGGGACGCCAGCGCGACGGGCCCGGCGGGCAGCACCCGGCCGCGGCGCAGGCGCGGCGGCTCGGCGAGGCCGGCCTTGGCGGCGACCTTGCGGCCGACGGGGCTGGTCAGGATTCCCTCGAGGAGGCCGGCCATCACACCGCCTCCAGGATGGCGGTGACGGCCATGCCGCCGGCGGCGCAGATCGAGATGAGGCCCTTCGAACCCGGGCCCTTCTCGGCGAGCATCTTGGCCAGCGTGGCGACGATGCGCCCGCCGGTCGCGGCGAAGGGGTGGCCGGCGGCCAGCGAGGAGCCGTTCACGTTGAGCTTCGCGCGGTCGATGGTGATGCCGCCCTGCTCGAGCGCGGCCAGCGTGGCCAGCACGGTCGACGCGAACGCCTCGTGGATCTCGAACAGGTCGATGTCGTCGGCGGTGAGGCCGTTGCGCTCGAGCAGCTCGGGGATGGCGCGGGCGCCGGCGAGCAGCAGGTCCTCGTTGCCGGTGACGTAGTCGGACGCCGCGACCTGCGCGTCCACGACCCTGGCCAGGACCGGCCAGTTCTGCGCGCGGGCGTGCGACTCCTCGGCGAGGAGGACGACGGCGGCGCCGTCGGTGAGCGCGGTGGAGTTGCCGGCCGTCATGGTGCCCTCCGGGCCGCCGAAGACGGGCTTGAGCTTGGCCAGGGCGGCGGCGGTGGTCTCGGGGCGGAGGATCTTGTCCTTGGCCACCTTCAGGAAGGGGGTGACCAGGTCGTCGAAGAAGCCGGAGTCCCACGCCTTGGCGAGGTTCTGGTGGGAGGCGAGGGTCAGGGCGTCCTGGTCCTCGCGGCTGATGCCCCACTTCTGGGTGGTCTGGGCCTGGGACTCGCCCATCGACAGGCCGGTGCGCGGCTCGACGACCGCCGGCGGGACCGGCGCGAGGTCGGCGGGGCGGACCTTGGCGAACGCCTTGATGCGGTCGACCGGCTTGCGGGCGTAGGAGGCCTTGAGCAGCGCGCGGCGCAGGCCCTCCTTCACCACGATCGGCGCGTCGGAGGCGGAGTCGACGCCGCCGGCGATGGCCGTGGTGGCCTGGCCGAGGCGGATCTTGTTGGCCGCGTAGATGACGGCCTCCAGGCCGGTGCCGCAGGCCTGCTGCAGGTCGATGGCCGGGGTGTGCGGGTCGAGGGCGGAGCCCAGGACCGACTCGCGGGTCAGGTTGAAGTCACGCGTGTGCTTGAGCACCGCACCGGCCACGACCTCGTCGACCTTGGTGCCGGCGAGCCCGAAGCGGGCCACGAGACCGTCGATGGCCGCGGTGAGCATGTCCTGGTTCGACGCCTGGGCATAGGCGGTGCCGGCCTTGACGAAGGGAGTGCGGTTGCCGCCGACGATGACGGCGTTGCGCTCGAGCATGGGTTCTCCTCTGTGGGAACGGGATTGACCGAAACTCAGGGTAGCAGGTACGTGAAGTTTCGGATACCCTCGGTACATGACAACTTCCGTGGACGGCCGCACCACGCGCTGGGCGGAGCACAACGCCCAGCGTCGGCGCGAGCTCGTCGAGGCCACCCTGCGCGCCATCCGGCGCAAGGGGCACGGCATCGGCATGGACGACCTGGCGGCCGACGCCGGGACGTCCAAGACGGTGTTCTACCGGCACTTCGGCGACCGCGCCGGGCTGTACGCGGCGGTGGTCGAGTCCGTGCAGGAGTTCATCCTGGGCAACCTGACCGGCCACCTGGCGTCCGAGCTACCCCCTGACCGGTTGGTGGCCCAACTCGCGGACGCCTACCTCGCCGTCGTCGAGGCCGACGGCGAGATCTACCGGTTCGTGTCCAACCGGCCGGGTGACTCGCCCGACCCGGTCCTGGGCATCACCAACCGGATCGGCGACGAGGTGTCGGCGGCCTTCCGCCGGTGGCTCGAGGCCGAGGGGCTCGACCCCGATCCCGCCAACATCTGGGGCCATGGCGCCGTCGGCTACATCTGGGCCGTCGCCGACCGGTGGATCCTCACCGACCTGCGGCGTCCGCGCGCCGAGGTCGTCGCCTACGTCAACCAGTTCTTCGTACCCGCGTTCGCCGCACAGACAAGGAAGTCCGCATGACCGCCACCGCACCCGCCCGCACCAGCTCCCTGACCGCCACCGGCGAGGCCCTGCGCCGCGCGCTCGACGGCCCGTTCCACGACGTCAAGCAGCGCTGGCGCGACGAGGTCACCGCCTCCGACTTCGTGCGTGACCCCGACTGGGACATCCCCACCGCCCGCGAGTGGGCCCTCGACAAGCTCCTGGCGCTCGCCGCCCGCGACTTCGCGATCGCCGGTTTCCCCGAGGCCCAGGGCGGCCGCGGCACGGTCGCCGAGTCGGTGGCCCACTTCGAGATGCTCGCCATGGGCGACCTCTCCCTGACCATCAAGTCCGGCGTCCAGCACGGCCTGTGGGGCGGCGCGGTGACCAACCTCGGCACCCAGTGGCACCACGAGACCTGGCTGCCCGGCACCATCACCGGAGAGGCCACCGGCTGCTTCGCCATGACCGAGCTCGGCCACGGCTCCGACGTGCAGTCGATCGAGACCACGATCACGTGGATCCCCGAGGACGGCGAGTTCGAGGTCCACTCCCCCACCCCGGGCTCGACGAAGGCCTACATCGGCAACGCCGCCACCCACGGCAAGTGGGCCGCGGTCTTCGGCCAGTTGATCGTCGACGGCGAGAACCACGGCGTCCACGTGATCGTCGTGCGCATCCGTGAGGAGGACCTCGGCGCGGTCGAGGGCGTCACCTGCGGCGACCAGGGCCACAAGGGCGGCCTGCTCGGCGTCGACAACGGCACCATCACCTTCGACCACGTCCGCGTCCCGCGCGAGCACCTGCTCGACCGCTTCGGCGGCGTGAACGCCGACGGCGTCTACGAGTCGACCATCGAGTCGCGCAACGCCCGCTTCTTCACGATGCTCGGCACGCTGGTCCGCGGCCGCATCTGCGTCGGTGGTGGCGCGGCGTCCGGCACCCGCAAGGCCCTCTCGATCGCCACCCGCTACGCCCTCAAGCGCACCCAGTTCCGCCAGCCGGGCCTGGGCGAGGAGATCCTGCTGCTGGACTACCAGACCCACCAGCGCAAGCTCTTGCCGAACATCGCCAAGGCGTACGCCTACGGCTTCGCGCAGAACGAGATCGCGCTGCAGCTGGAGCGCGTCACCGAGGCCGCCGGCTCCGACCCGACCGCCGCCCGCGAGCTCGAGACCCGCGCCGCCGGCATGAAGGCCCTGCTCACCCGCTGGGCCAACGACACCATCCAGGTCTGCCGCGAGGCCTGCGGCGGCGCCGGCTACCTGAGCGAGAACGGCCTGACCATGCTCCGCCAGGACGCCGACGTCTTCGCCACCTTCGAGGGGGACAACACCGTCCTGCTGCAGCTGGTCGCCAAGGCCCTGCTGCTGGACTACAAGAAGACCTGGGGCGACATGGACATGCGCGGGACCGCCCAGGCGACCGCCCGCATGCTGGGCGGCACGTTCCTCGAGCGCACCACCGCCAAGGCGGTCATCGACCGCATCCTGTCGGGTTCGAAGAGCAAGGACGTCGGCTCCCGCGCCTGGCACATCGAGATGTTCGAGGACCGCGAGAAGCACACCGTCGAGGGCCTGGCCAAGCGCATGCGCGCCGCCGCCAAGGCGTCCGACAGCTTCGCGGCCGTCAACGCCTGCCAGCAGCACATGCTCGCCGCCGCCAGGGCGCACACCGACCGCGTGGTGCTCGAGGCCTTCATCGAGGGCATCCACGAGTGCCAGGACCCGTACATCGCCTCCATCCTCGGCAAGGTCTGCGACCTGTACGCGCTGGCCACCATCGAGGAGAACCGCGGCTGGTACATGGAGCACGAGCGCTTCGACGGCGCCCGCTCCAAGGCCGTCACCGAGGCCGTGGACGCCCTGTGCCTCGACCTGCGGGGCAAGGCGCTGGAGCTCGTCGAGGGCCTGGGCGTCGAGGAGGGCTGGCTCAACGCCGCGATCCTCGACTGAGGACGGCTAGCGTGGGCTCCATGGAGCCCATCGCCAGCGCCCAGTCGATCCGCGACGCCGAGGCCGCGTGGTTCGCCGCCCACCCGGGCGGGGACCTCATGGGGGAGGCGGCCTCGGCGGTCGCACGCACCTGCGCCGAGGTGCTCGCCGGACGCGAGCACCTCGGCGTCCTCGTCGTTGCGGGACCGGGCAACAACGCCGGCGACGCGCTGTTCGCGGCGTCCGAGCTCGGTGAGCTGTGCGAGCGCCGGGTGCCGCTCTGGGTCTGGCCCGTGGTGGACTCCACCCACACCGACGGACTGGACTCCGCGCTCGCCGAGGGGGCGGTGGTCGTGGACGCCGCGGCCGCCCTCACGCTCTGCACGGGGGTGGGCCTCGTGCTCGACGGCGTCTCCGGGCTGGGCGGGAGGCCCGGCCTCCCGGACGCCGTGGCCGCGGTCGCCCGCGCGGCGCACGAGGCGGGCGTGCCCGTCGTGGCTGTCGACATCCCCTCCGGCCTGGTGGCCGACTCCCCCGTCGCGCACGACAGCTTCGTCGCCGACGTCACGGTGACCTTCATCGCCCGCAAGCTCGCCCACGTGGCCGAGCCCGCGGCGTCCCGGTGCGGCCGGGTCGAGCTGGTCGACATCGGGGTCGCTCCCCCGGCGGTCGACGTGTGGCGGGTCACCGCGGACGACCTGCGCGCCTGGTACCCCTGGCCCGGCCCCACCTCCGACAAGTACGCCCGCGGCGTGGTCGGGATCGACACCGGCACCGCCACCTACCCGGGTGCGGCCGTGCTCGGGGTCTCGGGCGCCCTGCACGCGGGGGCGGGCATGGTCCGCTACGCCGGACCCGCGCGCGACGAGGTGCTGCGTGCGTTCCCCAGCGTGGTGGCGCCGGTCGACCCCGCCGAACCGGGACGCGTCCAGGCCTGGGTGTGCGGTTCCGGCTGGCCGGGCGGTGACGCCGACCGGCTCGCCCGCCGGGTCGACGACTGGGTGCCGATGGTGCTGGACGCCGGCGCCCTCGACGGCCTGCCTGCCGAGCTGCCGGACGGCTCGGTGCTCACCCCGCACGCCGGGGAGCTGGCGCGCCTGCTGGGGGTGGAGCGGTCCGCCGTCGAGGCCGATCCCCTCGGACACGCGCGCCGGGCCGCCGCGGAGACGGGGGCGTGCGTGCTGCTCAAGGGGGCGTCCCAGTACTCGGTGGCACCCGACGGGACCGCGATCCTCGCCGAGCCCGGCCCCGCGTGGACCGCCACCGCCGGCTCGGGCGACGTGCTGGCCGGGATGCTGGGCACCCTCCTCGCCGCCGGCGTTCCCTCGTTGTGGGCGGCCGCGCTCGCGGCGTCCCTGCAGGCCCGGGCCGCCGCCGCGCTGCCGGGCCCGCACACCCCCGAGGAGGTCGCGGCGCGCTCCCTGCCCGGGGTGGTCGCCGCGCTCCGAACCTGATGCAGCCGTGCATCAGGTGGGGAGCACGCCTGCACTAGGCTCGCTCGGGTGACCGACTCGCTCCTGCCACGCCTGGTCGCCGGCATCGATGCCGTGCTGCCCGAGGCGGCCTCGCTGCGCCGCGCCATCCACGCCGACCCGCACCTGGGCGGCGACGAGATGGACACCCGGGACTCGATCACCCAGGCGATCGACTGGCTCGACTGGCTGCCCGTCGCCGAGACCGGGGCGTACGCCCGCTTCGGCCCCGCCGGGCCGGCCGTGGGGCTGCGCGCCGAGCTCGACGCCCTGCCCATCACCGAGGCCACGGGGGTCGAGTGGGCCTCCCAGCGCCGCGGGATCATGCACGCCTGCGGCCACGACGTGCACATGGCCGCCCTGTGGGCGGTCGTCACCGCCGCGCGCGACCTCGACCTGCCCGTCGCGATGGTGCCGCTGCTGCAGCCGCGCGAGGAGGAGAACCCGCCGGGCGCGACCGACGTCGTGGCGTCGGGCTTCCTCGACGACGTGGAGGTGGCCGCGATGGTCGGCGTCCACGTGCAGCCGCAGGTCGAGAAGGGCGTCGTCTCCACCGGCGCCGGCGCGGTCAACGCCGCCTTCGACTCCTTCGAGATCACCGTGCGCGGGCGCGGCGGGCACGGGGCCTACCCGCACACCGCGCTCGACCCGATCACCGTGCTCGCCGCGATCGTCGGCGGGCTGGGCGAGCTGCCGCAGCGGATCGTGAACCCCATCCACCCCTCCGTGGTGTCGGTGGGCACGTTCAAGGCCGGCACCGCGGCCAACGTGATCGCCGAGACCGCCACGTGCACGGGGTCGATCCGCACCTTCCACGAGGCCGACCGGGTCGCCCTCCACGAGGCGATCGCGCGTCTGGCCGAGGGCACGGCGCTGGCCCGCGGCGCGACCGCCACGGCGACGTTCGTCCGCGGGGGGCCGGCGCTGGTCAACGACCCCGACCTGTCGCGCCGGGCCGACCACCTGCTGGGTGGGCTCGCGATCCCGGTGGCGCACGTGCCGTTCCGCTCGTGCGGATCGGACGACTTCTCCGAGTACGGCCACGTGGTGCCGTCGCTGATGAGCTTCGTCGGGGTCGGGTCGGAGGGGGGCGTCGGCCTGCACCACGCGCAATTCCTGCCCGGGCGCGGCGCTCTGCGCCTGTGCGCGGTCGCGCTGGCCGCCAACTACGTCGCGGCGGCGGCGCAGATTCGCAGCTGAGGCCCTTCCCGTTGGGGCGGGCCGATCGTTAGGGTGCCCTATCCGCCCAACGACGAACGGAGCCCCTGCAGTGACGCGTTACGCCAACCCCGGGTCCAGCGACTCGAACATCGAGGTCAAGGACACCTACGGCCACTGGATCAACAACGAGTGGCGCGACCCCATCAAGGGTGAGTACTTCGACAACCCGACGCCGGTCACCGGCGAGGTGTTCACCCGCGTGGCCCGCGGCACCGCCGAGGACATCGACGCCGCCCTCGACGCCGCCCACGCCGCCGCCGACGCGTGGGGCAAGACCTCCCCCGCCGAGCGCGCGAACATCCTCAACCAGATCGCCGACCGGATCGAGGCCAACCTCGAGGACATCGCGGTCATCGAGACGTGGGACAACGGCAAGGCCGTCCGCGAGACCCTCAACGCCGACATCCCGCTGGCCATCGACCACTTCCGCTACTTCGCCGGCTGCATCCGTGCGCAGGAGGGCGGCCTCAGCCAGCTCGACGACACCACGGTCGCCTACCACTTCCACGAGCCGCTGGGCGTCGTGGGCCAAATCATCCCGTGGAACTTCCCGATCCTGATGGCCACCTGGAAGCTCGCCCCCGCCCTGGCCGCCGGCAACTGCATCGTGCTCAAGCCGGCCGAGCAGACCCCGTGGTCGATCCTGAAGCTGTTCGAGATCATCGGCGACCTGCTGCCCCCGGGCGTGGTCAACATCGTCAACGGCTTCGGCGTCGAGGCGGGCAAGCCGCTGGCGTCCAGCCCGCGCATCGCCAAGATCGCGTTCACCGGCGAGACCACCACCGGCCGCCTGATCATGCAGTACGCGAGCCAGAACATCATCCCGGTCACCCTCGAGCTGGGCGGCAAGAGCCCGAACATCTTCTTCGAGGACATCGCCGAGAAGAAGGACAACTTCTACGACAAGGCCCTCGAGGGCTTCGCGTTCTTCGCCCTCAACAACGGCGAGGTCTGCACCTGCCCGAGCCGCGCGCTCATCCAGGCGTCGATCTACGACGAGTTCCTCGCCGACGGCATCAAGCGCGTCGAGGCGGTCAAGCGCGGCCACCCGCTCGACACCGACACGATGATGGGCGCGCAGGCCTCGAACGACCAGTACGAGAAGATCCTCTCCTACATCCAGATCGGCAAGGACGAGGGCGCCAAGGTTCTCACCGGCGGCAACAAGGTCGACCTCGGCGGCGAGCTGTCGGGCGGCTTCTACATCGAACCGACCGTGTTCGAGGGCGTCAACACGATGCGCATCTTCCAGGAGGAGATCTTCGGCCCGGTCGTCTCGGTGACGAAGTTCGCCGACGACGCCGAGGCGCTGCAGATCGCCAACGACACGCTGTACGGCCTCGGTGCCGGCGTGTGGTCGCGCCACGTGCACCGCGCCTACACCATGGGCCGCGCCATCAAGGCCGGCCGCGTCTGGACCAACTGCTACCACCACTACCCCGCGCACGCGGCGTTCGGCGGCTACAAGCAGTCCGGCATCGGGCGCGAGAACCACAAGATGATGCTGGCCCACTACCAGCAGACGAAGAACCTGCTCGTGTCCTACTCCCAGGACAAGCTGGGCTTTTTCTGATGGACGAGTGCCGGTTCGACGCCGTCGGGGTGGAGGAGCTCGTCACCGACGGGCCCACGCGCGTCGCCCTCACCCCGGCGGCGGCCGACCTGCTGCGTACGGTGGTCGGCCGGCACGGGCCGGTGATGTTCCACCAGTCGGGGGGCTGCTGCGACGGCAGCGCGCCCATGTGCTACCCGGTGGGTGACTTCCTGACCGGGGACGCCGACGTGCTGCTCGGCACGCTGTCGGTGCCCGGGCTCGACCCGATCGAAGTCTGGATCGGTCGGGCCCAGTACGAGGCGTGGAAGCACACGCGCCTCACCATCGACGCCGTCCCCGGACGCGGGGCCGGCTTCTCGCTGGAGGCACCCGAGGGCATGCGGTTCCTCACCCGGTCGCGGCTGTTCACGCAGGAGGAGAAGGACGCCCTGGGCCTGTGAGGCCGAGCCCGCGGCGTCCGGGCCGTGGAACGCCGTGTGGCACCACCGCGGTGCGAAGGGCGCGTCTGGCGCGCCTGCTGCACCGCGGTGGTGCCACACAAGGGTCGGGCCGACCCACGGTCCGATGCGGGTCGGACCCACCGGCCGGGCACAGGCCCGGTCGGACCCACCGACCGGGGTGGAAGGATCCCCGGCCGGACAACCAGCTAGCTGGCGCCCATCAGGGCCAGCAGCACACCGCCGGCGACGACGGAGGCGACCTGACCGGCCGCGTTCGCGCCCATGGCGTGCATCAGCAGGAAGTTGTCGAAGTTCTCGCGCTGGGCCTCCTTCTGGACGACACGCGCCGCCATCGGGAAGGCCGAGATGCCGGCGGCACCGATCAGCGGGTTGAACTTGCCACCCGAGAACACGTTCATCAGCTTCCCGAACGAGACGCCCATGACGGTGTCGAGCACGAACGCGATCAGGCCCAGCACCAGGATCATCAGGGTCTGCAGGTTGAGGAACTTCTCACCGATCATCGTCGAGCCGATGGCCAGACCGAGGAACAGCGTGACGACGTTGGCGAGCTCGTTCGAGGACGCCCCCACGAGGCGCTCGACGACCTTCGACTCGCGCATCAGGTTGCCCAGCATCAGCATGCCGATCAGCGGCGTCGCGAACGGCACCAGCGTGCCGACGACGATCGTCACGATGATCGGGAACAGGATGCGCGTGCGCTGCGAGATCTCCCGCGACGTGTACGGCATGACGATGGCGCGTTCCTTGGCCGTGGTCAGCGCCCGCATGATCGGCGGCATGATGATCGGCACGAGGCTCATGTACGAGTAGGCGGCCACCGTGATGGGGGCGACCAACTCGGGCGCGAGCTTGTTCGACACGTAGATCGACGTCGGCCCGTCGATGGCGCCGATGATGCCGATCGAGGCGGCCTGGTTGTGGTTGAACCCCAGGAACAACGCCAGCAGCAGCGTCAGGAAGATGCCGAACTGGCCGGCGGCTCCGAGCAGCACCATCTTCGGGTTCTCCAGCAGGGGCCCGAAGTCGGTCATGGCGCCGATGCCGACGAAGATCAGCAGCGGGAACATCTCGTTGCCCACGCCCATGTCGTAGAGCGCCTGGAGCATGCCGTGCTCCCCCACCATCGGCGAGAGGGGCAGGTTCGCCAGGATCGCGCCCGAGCCGATGGGCAGCAGGAGCAGGGGCTCGTACTCCTTCTTGATCGCCAACCAGATCAGGAGCAGGCCGATGGCGATCATCGTCAGGCTCTGCCAAGTGACGTTGTTGATCCCCTGCAGCAAGTAGTGCAGTGTGTCCGGACTCATCTCAGGCCTCGAACCTCACGAGGGTCTCGCCGAACTTCACCTGCTGGCCGGCCGCCACGTAGATCTCGGCGACGACACCGTCCTTGGGCGCCTTCAGCTCGTTCTTCATCTTCATGGCCTCGAGCACCATCAGCGAGTCGCCCCGCTTCACCGACGCCCCGACCGCCGTGTCGACGGTCAGGATCACGCCGGGCATGGGCGCGGTCATCTTGTCGCGACCGCCACCACCGGCGGCGGCTGCGGCGCGGGGCGCCCCACCTGGCGCCGTGGGTGCAGCCCCCTGCGTGGGTGCGGTGGCCGCCGGGGCTGGGGCGTCCGAGGCCAGGGGCGCGGACGCCGCGGGTGCGGCCGGGGCGGCGGCCACGGCGCGCGCGGTCACCGCGGGCGTGATCG
The DNA here is from genome assembly GCF_017569205.1 of Propioniciclava sp. MC1595. Lineage (GTDB taxonomy): Bacteria > Actinomycetota > Actinomycetes > Propionibacteriales > Propionibacteriaceae > Propioniciclava. Next base: position 1,270,741 of record NZ_CP071870.1, on the reverse strand, counting down.
CCGAGTGGGCCAGGTCGCGGTGGTCGTCGAGCGTGACGTCGACGAGGCGTCCGTCGATCTGGACGCGGAAGAGGTTGGCGCCGACGGCCTCGACGTCCACCACCTTGGACGTGTTGTTGACGCTGATCGTGTAGCGGCGCATGGCCTACCTCCGGGAGAACGGGTTGGTCTGGTTGCCCCGGCCGACGGCGAGCCAGCGGCTCGCGAAGAGCTGGCTGCCGGGCGCGTGGGCGCGGGTCTCGGGGCCGGCGGACCGGCGTCGGATCTCGGCGTGCTGGATGACGGCGACCGTGATCGCCGCGACCTGGTTCTCGTCCAGGCCGTCGGCGATGATCCGGACGGCGGGCGCCGCGGGCTTGGCCACGGCGTCCTTCGTCGGGTCACCCTCGCCCGGCATGATCGTGACCAGCTCCTGCTCGGGGTCGCTGCGGCGGGCCTTGAGCTTGGGCGCTCCGGTCCCGTCGAGGCGTCCGATGATCATCAGGACGGCCATGAGTGCCAGCAGCAGGGCGAAGACCACGCCCATGCCGACGACCATCATCATCAGGCCCCAGGAGAGGTCATCCATCGTGGGGAGACTTGGCATCGGGGTTCGCTCCTTACACCGGGAAGAGGCCGTGCTTCTTCGGGATGGTCTGCGTGACCTTGGTCCGCAGCACCTCGAGGGCACGGATCAGGCGCGGACGGGTCTCGCGGGGCTCGATGACCTCGTCGATCTGGCCCACGTCGGCGGCCTGGTAGGGGTTGAAGAACTTCTCCTTGTACTCGGCGATGAAGCGGGCCTCCTCGGCCTTCGGGTCCTCCGCCGCCTCGATCGCCCGGCGGTTCAGCAGCCGCGCGGCCCCCTCGGCGCCCATGACGGCGATCTGGGCAGACGGCCACGCGAACGCGACGTCGTTGTTCATCTGCTTGGAGCTCAGCGCCACGTACGAGCCGCCGTACGCCTTGCGGGTGACGAGGGAGATCTTCGGGACGGTCGCCTGGCAGTACGCGTAGATGATCTTCGCGCCGTGTCGGATGACGCCGTTGTACTCCTGCTCGACGCCGGGGAGGTAGCCGGGGCAGTCCACGAACGTGATGAGCGGGATGTTGAACTGGTCGCACAGCGTGATGTGCCGGGCGATCTTGTCCGAGGCGTTGATGTCGAGGCAGCCGGACATGACCTGCGGGTTGTTGGCGATGTAGCCCACCGCGTGGCCGTCCAGTCGGGCGAACCCGACCAGGGCATTGGCGGCCCAGTCGCTGTGCAGCCCGAACATCGAGTCGCGGTCGAAGACCTGGGCGAGCAGGGCGTTCATGTCGTACGGGACGTTGTCATCCCCCGGGATGTGGTGGTTCAGCGTCTCGTCCATGCGGTCGGCCGGGTCGTACGGCTCGAGCTGCGGCGGGTCCTCGGTGTTGTTCTGCGGCAGGTAGCTGAGCAGCTGCTTGGTCTTGCGCAGCGCGTCGGCCTCGTCGGTGGCGAGGACCTGCGCGACACCCGAGGTGGCGTTGTGCACCCAGGCTCCGCCGAGCTCCTCGGCGGTGACGTCCTCGCCCGTGACGGTCTTGATGATGTCGGGGCCGGTCAGGAACATGTTCGAGGTCTGGTCGACCATGATCGTGATGTCGGTCAGCGCCGGGCTGTACACCGCGCCGCCGGCGCAGGGGCCCAGGATCAGCGACAGCTGGGGCACGACGCCGGACGCCTTGACGTTGCGGACGAACACCTCGCCGTAGGCGGCCAGCGAGCGGACGCCCTCCTGCACGCGCGCGCCGCCGGAGTCGTTCAGGCCGATGACCGGGATGCCGGCCTCGATGGCCAGGTCGAGGATGCGCGAGATCTTGTTCGACTGCACCTCGGAGAACGAGCCGCCGAGCACGGTGAAGTCCTGGGCGTAGACGGCCACGCGGCGTCCGCCGATCTTGCCGAAGCCGGTGATGATGCCGTCGCCGGGGAAGCGCTGCTTGTCCATCCCGAAGTCGGAGTTGTGGTGCGTCGCGAGGGCACCCAGCTCCTGGAAGGAGGCCTCGTCGAGGAGGATCGACAGCCGCTCGCGCGCGGTGAGCTTTCCCTTGGCGTGCTGGGCCTCGATGCGCTTGGCGCCACCTCCCTCGAGCGCCTGTTGCCGCTTGGCCCGAAGTGTCGCCAGTTGGTCACTCATCAGGTAGAACCTCGTCGTCATTGGGGAGATATGGGCGAAAATGTGCCTACTACGCACGGTAGCAGTGACCTCTCCGTGACCCAGACATTTGGGTGGCAACTACCAATATCCGGACGTTCGCCGCTCAGTGCGTGGACGTTTCCCCGACAACCCCGGCAACCCCGTGGTCAGGGCACCAGGTGCGTGAAAACGCCGATGAGCAGGGTGGTCGCCGCGGCGAGGGCCAGCGACAGCTCGACGAGCATCCCGAGGCCGACGGACTTCAGCGCCGCCCAGGAGGTCGACGCCGCCTCACGCAGGTCGCGCACCCGCGCGTACTCGGACGCCAGCAGCCCGACCGTGAAGCCGATCGGCAGCCCCAGGAAGGGCAGCACGAAAAGTCCCACGACACCGCACACGAGGCCGATGACCACCGAACGGTTGGGGATGGAGCGTTCCTTGAGCCGGCGTCCGGTGATCAGGTACTGGGCACTCATGCCGGCCACGACGAACAGCGCGCCGATGCCGAACACGAGCCAGCCGAAGGGCGACCCGCCCCAGACCGCCCACACCAGCAGGCCACCGAGGATCGCGATGCTCCCCGGCAGCACCGGGACGACGATCCCGCACACGCCGACGACGACGAGCACGACCGACAGGGCGGCGATCAGTTCCACGGGCACCCGGTCAGGGTACAGACGACAGGGTCGTCAGCACAGGCTGTCGGAGCACGGAAGGCAGGCTCTTGGCGCAGGGAGGGCAGGCTGTCGGCCCCGGGGCCGGCCCCGGTCAGGCCAGGGAGACGAGCTCGGCGTACTCGGGGCTCCAGAGGTCCTCGTCGCCGTCGGGGAGGATCAGCACTCGGTCGGGCTGCAGGGCCTCGACGGCACCCTCGTCGTGGGTGACCAGCACAGTCGCGCCCGCGTAGGTGCGGATCGCCTCCAGCACCTCGCGGCGGGACGCCGGGTCGAGGTTGTTCGTGGGCTCGTCCAGCAGCAGCACGTTGGCGGCGGAGACGACCAGCATCGCCAGGGCCAGGCGGGTCTTCTCCCCGCCCGACAGTACGCGCGCGGGCTTGTCGACGTCGTCGCCGGTGAACAGGAACGAGCCGAGGATCTTGCGCACCGCGGTGTCGTCCAGGTTCGGCGAGGCCGAGACCATGTTGTCCAGCACCGATCGGGAGACGTCGATGGTCTCGTGCTCCTGCGCGTAGTAGCCCAGCTTCAACCCGTGCCCGGGCACGACCTCGCCGGTGTCGGGGGCCTCGATGCCGGCCAGGATGCGCAACAGCGTCGTCTTGCCGGCGCCGTTCAGCCCGAGCACGACCACGTTGGCGCCGCGGTCGATGGCCAGGTCGACCCCGGTGAACACCTCCAGCGACCCGTAGTGCTTGGAGAGGTCGGACGCCGTCAGCGGCACCCGGCCGCACGGCGCGGGCTCGGGGAACCGGATCTTCGCGACCCGGTCGACCGCCCGCTCCCCCTCGGTGGCCGCGAGCATCTTCTCGGCACGCTTGGCCATGTTCTGCGCGGCGGTCGCCTTGGTGGCCTTCGCCCCGAGCTTGGCGGCCTGCTCCAGCAGCCGGGCGGCCTTCTTCTCGGCGTTGGCGCGCTCGCGCTTGCGGCGCTTCTCGTCGACCTCGCGCTGGACGAGGTACTTCTTCCAGTCCAGGTTGTACTGGTCCAGCTCGGCGCGGTTGGCGTCGAGGTGGAAGACCTTGTTCACCACGGCGTCCAGCAGCCCGGTGTCGTGGCTGATCACCAGCACGCCGCCGGGGTAGTTGGCGAGGTATGCGCGCAGCCAGACGATCGAGTCGGCGTCCAGGTGGTTGGTCGGCTCGTCCAGCAGCAGGACGTCGGCGCCCGAGAACAGGATGCGCGCCAGCTCGACGCGGCGGCGCTGACCGCCCGACAGGGTCTCGATCGGCTGGCCCAGCACGCGGTCGGGCAGGCCGAGGTTGGCCGAGATGCGGGCCGCCTCGGACTCGGCACCGTAGCCGCCGGCGGAGTCCAGCTCGGCCTCGGCGCGCGCGTAACGGCGCATGGCCTCGTCGCGGGCGTCGTCGGTGTCGGCGTCCGCGATGGCCGCCGAGTACGTCGCCAGCCGGCGCAGGATCGAGTCCAGCCCACGCGCGGACAGGATGCGGTCGCGGGCCAGCTGGGAGAGGTCGCCGGTGCGCGGGTCCTGGGGCAGGTAGCCGACGAGGCCGGTCCGCGAGACCTGGCCGCCGGACGCCATCCCCTCGCCCGCCAGGATCTTGGTCATGGTGGTCTTGCCGGCGCCGTTGCGGCCGACGAGGCCGATGCGGTCGCCCGACGCGATCTGGAAGTTCGTGGGTTCCAGGAGGGTGCGGGCGCCGACGGCCACCGAGAGCTCGCGCGCGACAATCACGAGGGGCGAGTCTACCTCCCCCCGGCCGGCCCGGACGCCGCGGGCTCAGCCTGTCGCGAGCTCCAGCAACGCCTCGTGGGCCAGCGCCGCGTACACGGCCATGGCCTCTCCGATCACGGCGTCGTCGAACCACGCGGTCGCCGAGTGGTTGTAGGTGGTGTCGGCCAGGTCGCGGCCCGCGGGCACGCCGGAGTAGAACACGAACGCCCCGGGCACCTGCTCCAGCACCGCCGAGAAGTCCTCCGACCCGGCCAGCGGGTCGGGCATGTCGGCGTAGCGCTCCCCCACCAACCCGCCCACGACCCGGGCGACGAAGGCCGCGGCGTCCGGGTCGTTGACCGTGGGGCCGACGCCCTGGCGGTACTCGACCTCGGCCCGGCAGCCGTGCGCGGCGCACACGCCCTCGACGAGGGCGACCAGCAGCCGCTCGACCTTCTCCCGCGCCCCGGGCGAGAACGAGCGCACCGACATCTCGAGGTGGCACCGCTCGGGGATGACGTTGGCGGCCCCGCCCGCGTTGGCCACGCCCACGTTGACGACCACCGGGTCGGACGCCGGGAACTTCTTCGCCACCATCGTCTGGACCGCGAGGATCACCTCGGCCATGACGGGCACAGGGTCGTTGGCCAGGGACGGGGTCGAGCCGTGGCCGCCGGTCCCGACGATGTCGAGGTACAGCGTGTCGGCGCCGGCCATCAGCGTTCCGGGGCGCGTGGCCCAGCGACCGCTGGGCAGGACCGAGCTCAGCACGTGCAGCCCGAACGCGCGGTCGACCTTCCGCCCGGCCGCCTCGAGGACGCCCTCGGCCAGCATCGCGCGGGCCCCGGTGAGGACCTCCTCCCCCGGCTGGAACATGAACACCACGTCGCCGGGCAGCTCGTCGCGGTGCGCGTGGAGCAGGTGCGCCGCCCCGACGAGGGTCGCGGTGTGCATGTCGTGGCCGCAGCCGTGCATGTGCCCGTCCCGCTCCGAGGCGAACGGCAGGCCGGTCTCCTCGTGGATCGGCAGGCCGTCCATGTCGCCCCGCAGCAGCACCACCGGTCGACCGGAGGCCGCGGCGTCCGACCCCGCCCTGCCGCGCAGGACCGCGGTGACCGAGGTGGACGCCACCCCGCGCGTGACCTCGAGGTCGAGCCCCTCGAGCGCCGCCAGGACGGCAGCCTGCGTCCGCGGGAGGTCGTTGCCCAGCTCGGGCCAGCGGTGCAGCCGGTGCCGCAGGTCGGTGATCCGGGGGGCGAGTACGGCGGCCTCGGTGAGGTGGTCGGTCATACCGTGAGCGTAGGACGAACCCCCCGTGGGCATGTCGAAAACCGTCGGTGCCAGCGACTAGGTTGGGCCGCATGGATCAGCCCACCCGCGTGAACCCGCTCCCGAACGTGTCGGTGATCCTGCTCACGATCACGGCCGCGGTGGCGATCCTGTTCGGCATGCGGCAGTACGCCGAGATCCTCGGCCCACTCCTGCTGACGGTGAACCTGTTCATCGCCGCGTACCCGATCCAGACCTGGCTGGTGAGCCTGAAGGTGCCCCGCCTGCTGGCGCAGGTGGTGCTGGCCCTGACGGTGTTCGCGATCCTCGCCGTGTTCTTCTACGCCCTGACATGGTCGATCACCGCCCTGGTGCAGGAGCTGCCGATCTACCAGTCGCAGTTCTGGACGCTGTACCACGAGGTCGTGGCCCTGCTGAGCCAGTCCGGCATCTCCGAGCAGCAGGTGGTCGACCAGATCCGCGGGGTGAACCCGACGAGCCTGGCGGGGCTGCTCTCCAGCGCCCTGGGCAGCGTGACGAACATCGTCTCCCTGCTCGCGATCATCGTGGGGATGATCTTCATGATGGCGTTCGACTCCGACAGCTTCGGGGTGCGCAACGCATCGCTCCAGCGCCACCAGCCGCGGGTGTGGCTCTCGATCGCCGACTTCATCGTCGGCGTGCGCCGCTACTGGGTCGTCACCTCGATCTTCGGACTCATCGTCGCCGTCATCGACGTGATCGCCCTGGAGTTCCTGGGCGTCCCGCTGGCGCTGGTGTGGGGAATCTTGTCCTTCATCACCAACTACATCCCCAACGTGGGCTTCATCATCGGCCTCGTCCCGCCGGCGATCATGGCGCTGCTGGCCAACGACCCGCTCACCGCCCTGCTCGTCGTGATCATCTACTCGGTGGCCAACTTCGTCATCCAGTCGATCATCCAGCCGAAGTTCAACGGCGACGCCGTGGGCGTGACCGCGCTGGTCTCGTTCCTGTCGCTGCTGCTGTGGAGCTCGGTGCTCGGCGCCCTGGGCGCCCTGCTGGCCCTGCCGATGACCCTGCTGGCCAAGGCGGTCCTGATCGACCACGACCCGCAGATGCGCTGGGTCAACGCGTTCATCTCCAACGACGTCACGATGGCCGACCCGCACCGGCTCCACCTGAGCCGGGCCGCCCTGCCCGAGGGCCAGTCCGCGGCCCTGGCCGCGGTGCACGAATCACCGGTCCACCCCGCGGAGGCGCACGAAGATCCCGACCCCGACCCCGACAAGACGGACGCCCCCGCCCCGGCTCCCGAGGAGCCGGACCAGGGGCGTCCGGAGAGCTGAGCGGCTACAGGTTGTAGCCCACCGCGCGGAGCTGCTCGCGGCCCTCGTCGGTGATGTTGTCCAGCGTCCACGGCGGCAGCCAGACCCAGTTGATGGTGGCCGAGTTCACCAGCGGCCCGAGCGCGACCTGCGTGTCGTACTCGATGCGGTCGGTGAGCGGGCACGTCGGCGAGGTCAGCGTCATGTCGACGGTGGCGTTGTTCTCGTCGTCCAGGTGGATGCCGTAGACGAGGCCGAGGTCGACCACGTTCACCATGAGCTCGGGGTCGACCACGTCGCGCATGGCCTCCTCGAGGTCCTCGATGGTGGGACGGTCCAGCACCGGCGCCGGCTGCTGCTCGGCGTCGGGGAAGGTGTCGCGCACCAGGTCGGACGGGCGCGGTTCGTCGGTCATGATTCCTCCTTGTTGGTGAGGGCGTGGGCGACGGCGTCCTTCCACGCCGACCACCCGAGCAGCGCGCACTTCACGCGCGCGGGGAACTGGGCGACCCCCAGGAACGCGATGCCGTCCTCCAGGACGTCCTCGTCGGGTTCGTGGTTGCCGCGGCTGTGCATCATCTCGGTGAAGGCGGCGGCCGTGGCCATGCCCTCCTCGACCGTGCGGCCGACCACGAGGTCGTGCATCACCGACGTGGACGCCTGCGAGATCGAGCAGCCCACCGCGTCGTAGCTCACGTCGGCGACGGTGTCGCCGTCGAGGTGCACGCGCAGCAGGATCTCGTCGCCGCAGGACGGGTTCACGTGGGTGACCTCGGCCTCGTAGGGGTCACGCAGGCCGGAGCCGTGCTTGGCCTTGTAGTGGTCCAGGATGATCTCCTGGTACATCGACTCGACGCTCATCGTCCTCCCCCGCTGTGCCCGCCGAAGAAGTCACGGGTGTGGTCGAGCGCCTCGACGAGGGCGTCCACCTCGTCGGGCGTGGTGTACAGGTAGGCCGACGCCCGGCTGGACGCCTGGATGCCCAGGCGGTGGTGCAGCGGGCGTGCGCAGTGGTGGCCACCGCGCACCGCCACGCCCCGCGAGTCGAGGATCTGCATGACGTCGTGGGGGTGGATGTCGAACCCGTCGGAGCTGGTCAGCGTGAACGAGATCGCTCCCCCGCGGTCGACCGCCTCGGTCGGGCCCAGGATGCGCAGGCCCTCGACGCGCTGCAGCTGCTCCAGGGCGTAGGTGGCGATCAGGTGCTCGTGCTCGGCGACCCGGTCCATGCCCAGCATGGTCAGGTAGTCGACGGCCGCGCCCAGGGCGACGACCTCGGCGATCGGCGGCGTCCCGGCCTCGAAGCGGGCCGGCGGGCGGGCGAAGGTCGAGCCCTCCATGCGGACGACCTCGATCATCTCCCCGCCACCCAGGAACGGCGGCAGCTGCTCGAGCAGCTCGTACCGGCCCCACAGCACGCCCAGCCCGGTCGGGCCGAGCATCTTGTGGGCGGTGAAGGCGAGCAGGTCGGCGCCCAGCGTGGTCACGTCGACCGGCATCTGCGGCACGGCCTGCGACCCGTCCACGACGAACACCGCGCCGACGGCGTGGGCCATCTCGGCGAGCTCGGTGACGGGGTTGACCGTGCCGAGCACGTTGCTGACCCACGTCAGCGAGACGACCTTGGTGCGCTCGTTGACCAGGCCCTGCTCGCGCGCGGAGTCGAGGTCGAGGCGTCCGTCGTCGGTGATGTCGAACCAGCGCAGGGTGGCGCCCGTACGCTGGCACAGCAGCTGCCACGGCACGATGTTGGAGTGGTGCTCCATCACCGACACCACGACCTCGTCACCGGGGCCGAGCGCGAGGTGCTGGCCGAGGGTGTGCGCGGCCAGGTTCAGCGCCTCGGAGGCGTTCTTGGTGAACACGACCTCCTCGGTCCGCGCGCCGATGAAGGCGGCGACCTTGGCCCGACCCCCCTCGAACGCCTCGGACGCCTCGGCCCCCAGCTGGTGCATGGCCCGGGCGACATTGGCGTTGTGGAACAGCAGGTGGTTGCTCATCGCCTCGACGACCGCCCGCGGCTTCTGGGAGGTGTTCGCCGAGTCGAGGTAGGCCAGCGGGTGCCCGTTCACGTGCCGCTGCAGGACCGGGAAGTCGTCCCGGACGAGCCCCGGCAGCGCGAACGCGGCCGGGGGCGGCTCGGACGCCCCCAGCCAGCCGGCTGCCGAGAGGTCGGTGTCAGGCATTCGCCCGCGCCGCCGCGATGTACGCGTCGTAACCGGTCTCCTCGAGCTTGGCCGCGAGCTCGGGGCCACCCTCGGTGACGACCCGGCCGTCGACGTAGACGTGCACGAAGTCGGGCTTGATGTAGTTCAGGATGCGCGTGTAGTGCGTGATCAGCAGCACGCCGCGGTCGCCCTGGGCGGTGTAGCGGTTGACGCCGTCGGCGACGACGCGCAGCGCGTCGATGTCGAGGCCGGAGTCGGTCTCGTCGAGGATCGCGTACTTCGGGTTGAGCAGCTGCAGCTGGACGATCTCGGCGCGCTTCTTCTCACCACCGGAGAAGCCCTCGTTGAGCGAGCGGGCCGAGAACGAGCTGTCGAGCCCGAGGTCCCCCATCGCCTGGTTGACCTCCTTGACCCACGTGCGGACCTTGGGGGCCTCGCCGTCGATCGCGGTCTTCGCGGTGCGCAGGAAGTTGGACATCGAGACGCCGGGCACCTCGACCGGGTACTGCATGGCGAGGAACAGGCCGGCGCGGGCGCGCTCGTCGACGCTGAGCTCGGCCAGGTCGGTGCCGTCGAGGGTCACCGAGCCCGAGGTGATCTCGTACTTGGGGTGGCCGGCGAGGGCGTAGGCCAGGGTCGACTTGCCCGAGCCGTTGGGACCCATGATGGCGTGGACCTCACCCGGGTTGATGGTCAGGTTGACGCCCTTGAGGATCTCCTTGGGGCCGTCCTCGGTGAGGACGTCGACGTGCAGGTCGCTGATGACGAGGGACATGGGTCTGGTGACTCCTGGTAGCTGGGTTTGTCAGATCGAGTTCAGGGGGTTGTCGAGGTCGACGAGCACGTCGTCGCCCTCGACGGTGACGGGGTAGACCGGCACCGGGCGGGTCGCGGGCAGCTCGAGCGGCTCGCCGGTGCGCAGGTCGAAGCGGCTGCCGTGGGCGAAGCACTCGATGGTGCACTCGTCGACCTCGCCGAGGCTGAGCATGACGCGGCCGTGGCTGCACTCGTCACGGATGGCGAACAACTGCCCCTCGTGCTGGACGAGGGCGACGATCTCGTCACCCACCTCCGCCGAGAAGGGCTTGTCGTCCTCCAGCTCGATGACGGAGCACGCGCGGGTCCAGGCCATCAGGCCTCCACGGACGCCGCGGGTGCGGCCCCGACGCTGGCGGCGAGCTCGCGCTCGACCTCGGCGATGAGGCGCTCCTCGACGTCGTCGACGCCGATGCGCCGGATGATGTCGATGAAGAAGCCCATCACGACCAGGCGCTTGGCCTCGACGGGGTCGATGCCGCGGCTGGTCAGGTAGAACAGGTGCTCGTCGTCGAAGCGGCCGGTCGTCGAGCTGTGCCCGGCGCCGGCGATCTCGCCGGTCTCGATCTCGAGGTTGGGCACCGAGTCGGCGCGGGCGCCCTCGGTGAGCACGAGGTTCTTGTTCGACTCGTAGGTCTCGATCCCCTCGGCGACCTTGCGGATCACCACGTCGCCGATCCAGACGGCGTGGGCGTCCTGCCCCTGGAGCGCGCCGCGGTAGTCGACGTTGCTCTTGGTGTGCGGGGCGTTGTGGTCGACGAACAGGCGGTGCTCGATGTGCTGGCCGGCGTCGGCGAAGTAGAGGCCGAACAGCTCGGCCGATCCGCCGGGGCCGTCGTAGGAGACGTTGGTGTGCATGCGCACCAGGTCGCCGCCGAAGCTGACGTTCACGTGCCGGTAGGTCGCGTCGCGGCCCACGCGGGCGGTGTGCTCGGCCGCGTGCAGGGTGTCGTCGTCCCAGTCCTGCAGCGACACGAACGTCAGGTTCGCGCCGTCGCGGACGTCGATCTCGATGTTCTCGAGCTGCTGGGTCGAGCCCGTGTGGCGGAACACCACGGTGGCCTTCGAGTTCGGCTCGGCCACGATCACGTGCACCGCGTTGCTGCGGCGCGCGGCGTCCCGGCCCTCGATGTCGAGCCGGATCGGCTCGGCCACCTCGGTGTTGGCGGGGATGCGCAGGTACAGCGCGTCCTCGCAGCCCAGGTTCGCCAGCGCGGCCGGGCGGTCGCCGGGCGTGAGCACGGTGCCGCGGGGCGCCTGGCCCGCCTTGAGGTTGGACGCCTCGACGCCGGCCACCTCGTGGAGGGTGAACTCGACGGCGTTGTCGCCGGGGAGGTCCTCGTTGGCGCGCTCGGCCAGCAGCGGGGCGATGCGGCGCATCGGGGTGAAGCGCCAGACCTCCTCGCGGCCGTGGGGCATTGGGTGGTCAGCCAGGTCGAAGCTCGGCTGCGGGTGCAGGTGCGACTCGAGGGTCTCGATCGCCCCGGCCACGTTGGGGACTTCAGTCACGGTCACGTTGTGGTTCCTCCCGCGGGCGTCAGCCCACGGCTCCTTCCATCTGCAGCTCGATCAGGCGGTTCAACTCCAGGGCGTACTCCATCGGCAGTTCGCGCGCGATGGGCTCGACGAAGCCGCGCACGATCATGGCCATGGCCTCGTCCTCCTCCATCCCGCGCTGCATCAGGTAGAACAGCTGGTCGTCGGAGACCTTCGAGACGGTGGCCTCGTGGGCCATCGACACGTCGTCGACCTGGACGTCGACGTAGGGGTAGGTGTCCGACCGGGAGACGGTGTCGACCAGCAGCGCGTCACACTTCACCGAGCTGGCGGAGTGGTGCGCCTGCGGCTGCACCTCGACGAGGCCGCGGTAGGACGCCCGGCCGCCGCCCCGGGCGACGGACTTGGAGATGATCGAGCTGCTCGTGTGCGGCGCGGCGTGCACCATCTTCGAGCCGGTGTCCTGGTGCTGTCCCTCCCCCGCGAACGCGATCGAGAGGGTCTCGCCCTTGGCGTGCTCGCCGAGCAGCCACACGGCCGGGTACTTCATCGTCACCTTGGAACCGATGTTGCCGTCGATCCACTCCATGGTCGCGCCCTCCTCGCAGGTGGCGCGCTTGGTGACGAGGTTGTACACGTTGTTCGACCAGTTCTGGATCGTCGTGTAGCGCACGCGGGCGTTCTTCTTCACCACGATCTCGACGACGGCCGAGTGCAGCGAGTCCGACTTGTAGATCGGCGCGGTGCAGCCCTCGACGTAGTGCACGTAGGAGCCCTCGTCGGCGATGATCAGCGTGCGCTCGAACTGGCCCATGTTCTCGGTGTTGATCCGGAAGTAGGCCTGCAGCGGGATCGACACGTGGACGCCCTTGGGCACGTAGATGAACGAGCCGCCCGACCAGGTCGCGGTGTTCAGCGCCGAGAACTTGTTGTCACCGGTCGGGATGACGGTGCCGAAGTACTCCTCGAAGAGCTCGGGGTGCTCCTTCAGGCCCGTGTCGGTGTCGAGGAAGATGACGCCCTGGCGCTCGAGCTCCTCGTTGATCTTGTGGTAGACGACCTCCGACTCGTACTGCGCGGCCACGCCGGCGACGAGGCGCTGCTTCTCGGCGTCGGGGATGCCGAGGCGGTCGTAGGTGTTCTTGATGTCCTCGGGGAGGTCCTCCCACGTCTGCGCCTGGCGCTCGGTGGACCGCACGAAGTACTTGATGTTGTCGAAGTCGATCGTCGACAGGTCCGCACCCCACGTCGGCATCGGCTTGCGCTCGAAGAGCTTGAGCCCGCGCAGGCGGCGCTCGAGCATCCACTCCGGCTCGTTCTTCAGGCCGGAGATGTCGCGCACGACGGCCTCGCTCAGACCGCGACGCGCAGAGGCGCCGGCGACGTCCGAGTCGTGCCAGCCGAAGCGGTAGTTCCCGAGGGCCTCGAGGTGCTCGTCCTGTGTGGCACCGAGCCCGGGGGCCTGGGTCTGGGTCATGAGACCTTCCTCTCAACTGGGTGTGGGATGTGCGTGGTGCACACCCCGTCGCCATGGGCAATCGTCGCGATCCGCTGGACATGGCTACCCAGCAGCTCGGAGAACAGGCGCGTCTCCGCGGCACAGAGTTCGGGGAACTCGCGCGCCACGTGCGCCACGGGACAGTGGTACTGGCACAACTGCGTCCCGGAGGCCACCGGCTCCAGGGACGCGACGTACCCCTGTTCGTTCAGCACCTCGGCCAACGCGTCGGCCGGGGAATTGTATTCCGCACCCTCGGCGGTGAACCGACGGCGCACCTCCTCCATCACCTGTTCGGCGAAGTCGTTGACCGCCTCCGCCCCGCCGGCGGCGCGGAGGAACTGCAGCGCGCGGATCGCGAGCTGGTCGTAGGCGTGGTGGAAGGTCTCGCGGCCAGCGTCCGTCAGCGCGAACACCTTGGCCGGACGCCCCCGCCCGCGGTGGCCGTACACCCGCTGCTCGCGGGCGACGAGGTGCCCCGCGTCGGTCAGGACCGCCAGGTGGCGACGGATGGCGGCGGCGGTCAGGTCGAGGCGCTCGGCGAGGTCGGCCGCCGTGGAGGGGCCGTGCTCGAGGATCGAGCGGGCCACCCGGTCGCGGGTCGAGACGTCGTCGGAGAGCGGTTCGACCACCGTGTCCGGCACGTGCTCAGCCATCTCCACCCCCTTCGACTCGTATTAGACAACACCATTCTTGCAAATATCCGTCAGTGTGCAACTCGACCACCCGGGTGCTGGACAGCGTGGCGCACCTTCGGGACGGGGTTCGGGATGAGTCCTTCCGAACTTGCGGGACAAATTGTGGACGGCACCAAAATGTCCACTACAGGGCGTAGTGTTCAGGGTGGACGACGATCGCGCCGTTGCTCACCCGGACCAAAGGAACACTCGTGGTAACCCGCAGGCTCACTGCCCCGCTCCTTGCCCTGTCCACCCTGATCGCCCTCGCCGGGTGCTCGGCCCCCGCGACCCCCGCCGGCGGCCACGCCGGAGGCGGCGAGGCCAACATCCACCTCCCCGACCTGGGTGCCGCGACCTTCCTGGGCGGCATGGTCAACGGCCGGCTGCTGCTGTTCATCGGCCTCGTGGTCTGCCTCGGGGGCCTCGCGTTCGGCCTGGCCAGCTACGTCCAGCTCAAGCAACTCCCCGTGCACCGCGCGATGCGTGAGATCTCCGAACTGATCTACGAGACCTGCAAGGCCTACCTCAAGCAGCAGGGCCGGTTCCTGATGATCCTGTGGGTGTTCATCGCCTCGGTGATCTTCGTCTACTTCAAGTTCCTCGTCGGCTCCGGCTGGGGCCAGGTGTTCATCATCCTGGGCTTCAGCCTCGTCGGCATGGCGGGCTCCTACGGCATCGCGTGGTACGGCATCCGCGTCAACACGTTCGCCAACGGCCGCACCGCGTTCGCGTCCCTGCGCGGCAAGCCCTACCCGCTGCACCAGATCCCGCTGCGCTCGGGCATGAGCGTCGGCATGGTCCTGATCTCGGTCGAGCTGTTCATGATGCTCGTCATCATGCTGTTCCTGCCCGCCGAGATCGCGGGCTCCTGCTTCATCGGCTTCGCGATCGGCGAATCGCTCGGCGCCTCCGCGCTGCGCATCGCCGGCGGCATCTTCACCAAGATCGCCGACGTCGGCTCCGACCTGATGAAGATCGTGTTCAAGATCAAGGAGGACGACGCCCGCAACCCCGGCGTCATCGCCGACTGCGTGGGCGACAACGCCGGCGACTCGGTCGGCCCGTCGGCCGACGGCTTCGAGACCTACGGGGTCACCGGCGTCGCGCTGGTCACCTTCATCATGCTCGCGATCCCGCCCACGGAGGCCGTCCTGCAGGCGTCCCTGCTGGTGTGGATCTTCTTCATCCGCGCCGTGATGGTGGTGGCGTCCGGTGCCTCGTACTTCGTCAACGCCGCGATCACCCGCCAGAAGTACGAGGGCGCCGAGCAGATGGACTTCGAGGCCCCGCTGTCGTCCCTGGTCTGGATCACCAGCGTCGTCTCGATCGTGCTCACCTTCCTCACGTCGTGGATCCTCATCCCCGACATGGGCGACGGCACCACGTGGTGGAAGCTGTCGATCATCATCTCGTGCGGCACCCTGGCCGGCGCGCTCATCCCCGAGCTCGTCAAGGTGTTCACCTCGGTCAAGAGCCGCCACACCGAGGAGGTCGTGAAGTCGTCCAACTCCGGCGGGGCGTCCCTCAACATCCTCTCCGGCCTGGTCGCGGGCAACTTCTCCGCCTACTGGCTCGGCATGGCCATCGTCGGGCTGATGGCGATCGCCTACGCGATCTCCACCGCCCTCGGCTTCGGCGAGCACATGGCCGCCCCGGCCGTGTTCGCCTTCGGCCTGGTCGCCTTCGGCTTCCTGGGCATGGGCCCGGTCACCATCGCGGTCGACTCCTACGGCCCGGTCACCGACAACGCGCAGTCGGTCTACGAGCTGTCCACGATCGAGGAGATCCCGGGCGTGACCGAGGAGATCGAGCGCGACTTCGGGTTCGACGCCGACTGGGACCGTGCCAAGCGGCTCCTGGAGGAGAACGACGGCGCGGGCAACACGTTCAAGGCCACAGCGAAGCCGGTGCTGATCGGCACCGCCGTCGTGGGCGCCACCACGATGATCTTCTCGATCATCATGGGCCTCACCCTCGCCCTGACCGAGAACCTCGACAAGCTGTCCCTGCTGCACGCCCCGTTCCTGCTCGGGCTGGTCAGCGGCGGGGCTGTCATCTACTGGTTCACCGGCGCCTCGATCCAGGCGGTCACGACCGGGTCCTTCCGCGCGGTGGAGTTCATCAAGGACAACATCAGGCTCGACGAGAACGCCACCCGCGCCTCGGCGGCGGACAGCAAGAAGGTGGTCGAGATCTGCACGGTCTACGCCCAGCGCGGCATGATCAACATCTTCCTCGGTGTCTTCTTCGCCACCCTGGCCTTCGCGTTCGTCGAGCCCTACTTCTTCATCGGCTACCTGATCTCGATCGCGCTGTTCGGCCTCTACCAGGCCATCTTCATGGCCAACGCCGGCGGCGCCTGGGACAACGCCAAGAAGATCGTCGAGGTCGACCTCGCCGCCAAGGGCACCGACCTGCACGACGCGTCCATCGTCGGCGACACCGTGGGCGACCCGTACAAGGACACCAGCTCGGTGGCCCTCAACCCGGTCATCAAGTTCACCACCCTCTTCGGCCTCCTGGCCGTCGAGCTCGGCGTCAGCCTCACCGCGAGCGGCATGGGCGCCCTGGTGCTCGGCCTCGCCGTGGTGTTCTTCCTGGCCGCCTCGTGGTTCGTCTACCGCAGCTTCTACAACATGCGGATCGACGCCCCGATGCTGACCGCCGACGACATCGTCCGCCAGCGGCTGGACCAGCTGAACGCCTGACCGGCGCCGAAACACGCACCAATAGGGGGTTGCCCGCACCTGCGGGCAGCCCCCTATTGTGCTGGGATCGACGCCCCGCCCCCGCGGGGTGTGCGCTCAACGACGACGCACGAAGGGGTCACGTGACCGCTAGAGAACACCTCCCGGGCTGTAGCAGCGCCCGTAACTCTTCACTTCGCCGCGCCCGCTGGGCGGTGCCCCTGCTGTCCCTGCTGGCCCTGCTGGCCCTGACGGGCTGCACGGTGGCGGCCCAGCCCGGCGACGGGGCCCGGCCCCCGGGCGGCGAGGCGAACCTTCGGCTGCCCGACCTGTCCCTGGCCACCTTCTTCGGTGGGGCGGTCGACGGGCGCACGCTGTTGCTGTTCGGCGTCCTGATGAGCCTGGTCGGCCTCGGCTTCGGCCTGTGGAGCTTCCTCGGCCTGTCCCGCCTGCCCGTGCACGCGGCCATGCGCGAGGTCTCCGAGCTGATCTACTCCACCTGCCGGGCCTACCTCACCCAGCAGGGCCGCTTCCTGATGATCCTGTGGGCCTTCACCGCCGCGGTCATCTTCGTGTACTTCCAGTTCCTCGTCGGGACGCCGCTGGGCCAGTCGCTCATCATCCTGGCCTTCAGCCTCCTGGGCATGGCGGGCTCCTACGGGATCGCCTGGTTCGGCATCCGCGTGAACACGTTCGCGAACTCCCGCACCACCTTCGCCTCCCTGCGGGGGCGTCCGTACGACCTGCACCACATCCCCCTGCGCGCCGGCATGAGCATCGGCACGGTGCTGATCAGCCTCGAGCTGCTCATCCTGCTGCTGATCCTGCTCGTGCTGCCCGGCGAGATCGCGGGGTCGTGCTTCATCGGCTTCGCGATCGGCGAGTCCCTCGGCGCCAGCGCCCTGCGCATCGCCGGCGGCATCTTCACCAAGATCGCCGACATCGGCTCCGACCTGATGAAGATCGCCTTCAAGATCAAGGAGGACGACGCCCGCAACCCCGGCGTCATCGCCGACTGCACCGGCGACAACGCCGGCGACTCGGTCGGCCCGTCGGCCGACGGCTTCGAGACCTACGGCGTCACCAGCGTGGCCCTGGTCACCTTCATCATGCTGGCAGTGGGCGGCCAGATGCTGGGCGCCGACGCGGTGCCCGCCACCCAGGCGACGCTGCTGGTGTGGCTGTTCACCGTGAGCGCCACCATGATCGGGGCCTCGCTGCTCAGCTACGCGGCCAGCTCGGCGATCACGCGGGCCAAGCACACGCACTCCGACGACATCGACTTCGAGCGCCCCCTCACCGAGCTGGTCTGGATCACCTCCGGGGTGTCCATCCTCGCCACCTTCGCGGTCTCGTGGTTGCTCATCCCCGACCTCGGCGACGGCTCCCTGTGGTGGAAGCTCGCGGCGATCATGTCGTGCGGCACCCTGGCCGGGGCGCTCATCCCCGAGGTGGTCAAGGTCTTCACCTCGGTGAAGAGCAAGCACGTCGAGGAGGTCGTGAAGTCCTCCCAGCGCGGCGGGGCGTCCCTGAACATCCTGTCGGGCCTCGTGGCCGGCAACTTCTCCGCACTGTGGCTGGGCCTGTCCATCGTCGCCCTGATGACCGGCGCTTACCTCCTGTCGATGCTGGGCCTCGACGCCCTCATGGTCGCCCCCGGCGTGTTCGCGTTCGGCCTGGTCGCCTTCGGCTTCCTCGCCATGGGCCCGGTCACCATCGCCGTCGACTCCTACGGCCCGGTCACCGACAACGCCCAGTCGATCTACGAGCTCTCCACGATCGAGGACCTCCCCGGCATCTCCGACGAGCTCGAACACGACTTCGGCTTCACCCCCGACTGGGAGCGGGCCAAGCACCTGCTCGAGCTCAACGACGGGGCGGGCAACACCTTCAAGGCCACCGCCAAGCCCGTGCTCATCGGCACCGCGGTCGTCGGCGCCACCACGATGATCTTCTCGATCATGATGCTGCTGACCTCGGGCATGACGGCCAACATCGACAAGCTGTCGCTGCTGTACGCGCCGTTCCTGCTCGGCCTGATCATGGGCGGCGGCGTCATCCACTGGTTCGCCGGGGCGTCCATCCAGGCCGTCACGACGGGCTCGTTCCGTGCGGTCGGGTTCATCGCCGACAACATCCAGCTCGACGGGGTCACCAAGGCGTCCGAGGCCGACTCCCGGCGCGTGGTCGAGATCTGCACCCAGTACGCCCAGAAGGGCATGTTCAACATCTTCCTGGGCGTGTTCTTCGCCACCCTGGCCTTCGCCTTCACCGACCCGTACTTCTTCATCGGCTACCTGGTCTCGATCGCGATCATCGGGCTCTACCAGGCGATCTTCATGGCCAACGCCGGTGGCGCCTGGGACAACGCCAAGAAGATCGTCGAGGTCGACCTCGCCGCAAAGGGGACGCCGCTGCACGACGCCTCGATCGTCGGCGACACCGTGGGTGACCCCTACAAGGACACCAGCTCGGTGGCCCTCAACCCGGTCATCAAGTTCACCACCCTGTTCGGCCTGCTGGCCGTCGAGCTCGGCGTGAGCCTGCGCCACTCCGAGGCGCACACGCTGGTGACCGTGCTGGCGGTCGCGAGCTTCATCGCGGCGCTGGTCTTCATGTGGCGCTCGTTCTACAAGATGCGCATCGACGCGCCCATGCTGACCACCGCCGACATCGACCCGGTCGTGGACGAGCCAGCGACCTGAGGGGGCGGCGGCCACCGGTAGAGTGGCCGCCATGCCCGCCGCCGCTGCACTCGCCCTCGACGGGGTCAAGGTCACCCTCGGCGGGCGCCGCGTGCTGGACGGGCTGACGTTCACCGCGGTCCCGGGCGCGATCACGGCGCTGCTCGGCCCCAACGGTGCCGGCAAGACCACCACGATCCGCGTGCTGACCGGCCTCGTGCCGGTCGACGGCGGCAACGCGCAGGTGCTCGGCCGCCCGGCCGGCCACCCGGACGCCCTCGCCCGCCTCGGCCTGATGCCCCAGGCCACCGGCGCGTGGTCGGGCATCCGCCCGCTGGAGCTGCTGCGCTACTTGGCCGGCCTCTACGCCCACCCGCACGACGTGGACGCCCTCGCCGAGGCCCTCGGGATCACCTCGTTCGCCAGGACGCCCTACCGGCGGCTGTCCGGCGGCCAGCAGCAGGCGGTCAACCTCGCCGGGGCACTGGTCGGGCGCCCCGAGTTCGTCCTCCTCGACGAGCCCACCGCCGGCATGGACCCCCACGCCCGCCGGCGCACGTGGGGCCTGGTCCGGCAGCTCGCCGACGCGGGCGTCGGCGTCCTGCTCACCACCCACGCGATGGACGAGGCCGCCCAGCTGGCCGACCACGTGTGGATCATGGACGCCGGCCGGATCGCGATCGACGGCACCGTGGCCGAGCTGACCGCCACCGAGTCCCTCGAGGACGTCTTCCTCCGGCACACGGGGGCGCAGGCATGACCGCACTCGACCTCTCCCCCGCCCCGGCGTCCGCGCCGCGGGGCCGACGCATCCTCGACCACGCCCGCACCGAGGCGTCCCTGCTGCTGCGCAACGGCGAGCAGTTGCTGCTGGCGCTGGTGATCCCGATCGGCCTGCTCGTCGCCGGGGTCCTCGTCGGCGAGCGCGTCGGCCTCGACCCCGCCCTGCTGCCGCCGTCGGTGCTCGCGCTCGCCCTGTGGTCGACCTCGTTCACCTCGCTCGCGATCAACACGGCCTTCGAGCGGCGCTACGGCGTGCTCGAGCGGCTGGTCGCCACCCCGCTCACCCGCGGTGACCTGATCGCCGGCAAGGCGCTCGCGACCGCGGGCATCGCCGCCCTGCAGGTGCTCCTCATCGCCGCCGTCGCGTTCGCGCTCGGCTGGCGCCCGGTCCTCCACCTGCCCAGCCTGGTCATCGCCGTCGTCGCGTCCCTGCTCGCGCTCGTGACCTTCGCCGGGTTCGCCCTCGCCCTCGCCGGCCGGCTGCGCGCCGAGGCGACGCTGGCCGTCGCCAACCTGATCTACCTGGTCGTCGCCGCGGGCGGCGCGCTGGTGCTGCCGGTCGCGGCCTACCCCGACTGGGCCCGGTGGCCGCTACGACTCGCCCCCTTCGGCGCCCTCGGCGAGACGCTGCGGCTCGCCTCGGTCGGCGCCGCGGACCCGCTCCCCCTGCTCATCCTGGCCGCGTGGGCGGCCCTCGCCCTGCTCGTGGCACGAAAGGCCTTCCGATGGACCTCCTGACCTCCACCCGCACGCTGCGCCGGCTCACCATCGCCAACCTCGTGGCGAACATGGTGATCATCTGGACCGGCGCGCTGGTGCGCCTCACCAAGTCCGGCCTCGGTTGCCCGACCTGGCCGCAGTGCGAGCCCGGCAGCTACGTGCCGACCCCCGAGCAGGGCCTGCACGGCGCCATCGAGTTCGGTAACCGGCTCCTCACCTTCGTGCTGGCCGCCATCGCCCTAGCGACCGCGATCGCCGCCTGGCGGGCCTTCCGCCGCGGCACCGCCCCGCTGCGCCTGTTCGAGCTGTCGATCGGCGTGGGCCTGGGCATCATCGCGCAGGCCGTGATCGGCGGCGTGTCGGTCCTCACCCAGCTCGACCCGTGGGTGGTCGGGCTGCACATGGTGGCGTCCGTGGCCCTGATCCTGATCTGCCTGCGGATGGTCCACCTCGCCCACGACCTGACCCCCGTCGTCGCGTCCGGGAGGCTGTACGCCCTCACCCGACTCATCTTCCTGCTGGGCATGGTCGTGGTCGCGCTCGGCGTCGTCGTGACCGGCTCGGGCCCGCACGCCGGCGACGGCGCCGCCACCCGCAACGGCTTCGACCCCGAGTGGACCTCCAAGATCCACGCCTGGGCGGTGTGGGCCCTCGTGGCACTCACGGTCCTGGCCCTCGTGCTGGCCTGGGGCGACGCCCGCCTGCGCACCATCTGGCTGGCCGTGCTGGCCACCGAGCTGTTCCAGGGCGTCGTCGGCTACGTGCAGTACTTCACCCACCTGCCCATCGTCCTCGTCCTGGGCCACATGATCGGCACCACGCTGTTCGTCGTGGCCCTGGGCCACGCCTGGTACAGCACCGCGTACGCCGACGGCCCGGCCGCCACGCGGGCGACCGGGCCGTCGGAGCGGGATCAGGCCTTGGGGTCCGGGATCCGCTGACCGCGCGGGCCGGCGGGGGCCTTCGGCTCACGCTGGTTGGCCGCCGACTTGCCCTGCTGCCAGATCGTCACCACCGACGGACGCGGCAGCGAGTCACCACCGTCGGGCCAGTGCGAGGACGGGTCCTCGAACGTCGAGCCGTTCGTCTCGCCCGGGTGCTGCATGCAGATGTTCACCCGCTCCTCCGTGACCCACGGGCCACAGGTCTCGGCGCCGGTCGGTACCGAGAGGAACTGGCGCACCTCGCCCCGGTGCTCCCCGGCCAGCGGCACGGCGTACAGGCCGTCGTGCGCGCCCAGCTGGTTGCCGTCGGTGGAGATCCACAGGTTGCCGTGCTCGTCGAACGTGACGTTGTCGGGGCACGAGATCGGCGAGACCTTGGACCGGTCGGCACCCGCGAAGTAGGTGCTGGGGTCGTTGGGGTCGCCGCACAGCAGGAGGATGTTCCAGCCGAAGGTGGTGGCGGCCGGGTCCTGGCCCGCCTCGGACATCTCCATGACGTGGCCGTGCACGGCGTGGGCCGTAGCCGAACGGGCCTTCGGGTGGGGGCCTGCCACAATGGTCGGGTGCTCCCCTTTCTCGTGACCCCCCTCGTGCTGTGCGCCGCCGTGCTGCTCGTCAGCGGCGTGGCCAAGCTGCGCGAGCCCCAGGCCACGCGCGACGCCTTCGTCGCGCTGAGGCTCCCGCGCCGGCTCGCGGACTCCCCCGCCCCGGCGCTGCTGCCGTGGGGTGAGCTCGCGCTCGGGGTCCTGCTCCTGGTCGGGGTCGGCTGGGTCCTGCTGCTGGCGACGGTCGCGACGCTGCTGCTGTTCTTCGGCTACCTGGCCGTGATCGCGCGGGCCCTCGGCTTCCCCGAGAAGGTGTCCTGCAACTGCTTCGGCAAGCTCGGCGAGCAGGGGGTCACCCGGCGCACGTTGGTGCGCAACGCCGTGCTGGTCGCGACGGCGAGCCTCGCGACGGTGGCTGCGCTGCTGCACGTCTCGGTCCCCGCGACCCTGGTCGAGGCCACGGGCCCGACGCTCGGCTGGCTGGCCATGGCCGCCCTCACCGGCGCCGTGGCCCTGCTGGTGCTGGGCCACGGCCCCGCCGAGGCCCCCACGGCCGCCGGACGCCCGACCAAGGGCTCGCGCCTGCCGCGGTTCACCCTGCTGGACGCCACCACGCGCACGCCGGTCCACACCGGTGACCTGCCCAACGAGCGCACCGTGCTCCTGTTCGTCAGCCTCGGCTGCGGCTCCTGCGTCCGGGTGCTCGAGGACCTCGACACCCTGCGCGCGGCGAACCCCGAGGTCGCCATCCGCCCCGTCCTGGCCGACACGTACGCCGGCGACCCCGAGACCTGGGCGCCCGCCGTGCGCGCCGACGGCCTGCTCGACCCCCACGGCAACGTCTCCCAGACCCTCGTCGAGTGGACGCCCACCGCCGTGCTCGTCGACCGCAGCGGCACGCTGCTGGCCGACCCGGCCGTCGGCGAGGGCGGGGTCCGCGCGCTGATCGCCTCGGCCGGACCCCAGCCACAGGCCCCGGCCACGCCGGAACCGGCCCCCGAGCCCGAACCGGAGCCCGAACCCG